>JAGRNA010000266.1 GCA_020441005.1 Leptospiraceae bacterium | reverse complement strand
GCCGATCCGGCCTCGAACCTGCCCTGGGCCAGGCAAGAAGGGGAGGAGTTATATGATCGCTTGCTCTCCCATGTCAGCTCTGAACGTCTGGTTGTGCAATATTTGGCTGGCCAAAGGGCATCCAAGCTGCGTTTGCTCGATGAAATCAGGCAGAGTCACATTATCCATTACGCCGGGCATGCCTGGCTCGATCCGCATTCTATCACCGAAAGCGGTTGGGTACTGCATAACGGCAGCATCCTGAGGGCCCGCGAAATTTTGAATACCAGGGCGCGCCCGCTGCTGGTTTTTTCCAATAGCTGCCGCGCCTTGCAATCCAATACCCAAAATCAGGGTTTGGCCGCCGGCCTGGCCCAAAGCTTTATGCAAGCTGGCAGCGCCAGTTTTATTGGAACACATTGGGACATTGCCGATAATCGCAGCGCAGTCGAATTTGCATTGCGTTTTTACCAGGCCATTTTTTCAGAAAAGAAGATCGGCTCCGCGCTAGCGCATGCCAGACACTTGACCCGCTACCAAAGCGATCAATTTGATCCCGCCTGGGCGAACTATGTACTGTACGGTTGCCCGGACTTGCAGCTGTATCACTCCAGTATGCAAGGCGCTTATGATAGCGCTCGCTTGCCCGGGTTCGCCGATTCGCTGCGAAATAATGCCCCCTTGCCGATTGCCAAGGCCTATGAATTCATTGGCGAAAACGGGCAGGCGAAATCAGATACAGAACGGGTGAAAAGCATTTATTATCTATTTGCAATCAGCCTCGCCCTGGTGGCTGCGATTGTTATCAGTAATCCGGATCCGGTCAGCGAAGAAAAGCGGGAGCAGTGGCAAACTCAGTCTGCCCCGGACCTGGCAAGTTTGCTTGCCAGATGCCACGATTTACTTTTGGACTATCAGAAGCGAATGTCGCAAATACGTTTTGCGCGGGTGCAATATGTAATCCAAAATCAATTCATGCAGCTGAAACGTCTGGCACAAAATCTGGATGAAGCGATGCAGCATGCACAGGTTTTTGATGCGGCTGCGCTGATCGTTAGCAGTCAATTTAATCTGGAGGCCTTTATTGGTGATCTATTTTGCCAGGATTCCTATCAACTCTCGGTGTTTTTACCCTCTGAAAAGCGCTACTTTGTTTTGATGGGCGAGAAAATCCGGTCTTTTCCGATGGAGTACCTTGCTATGCTGCCAGGTGAAATCCAGCAGCTTTTTACAAAACACCCCGCCGAAATCTGCATATGGGAAAAGGAATCCCGTTTCGGCTACAGTTTGCACCCCTGGCTGGAATGGCATGCAATGGAAAAGCGAATTACGTTTCAGCCCTGCCATTTACTGGATCAGGTTCTGGCAGAATGGAATACCCGGTCCTAAAAGGCTATGCTCCATACGATGTCATGGATCACTTCCTGATCGCGTGTGTCGGCCTGGCTTTGCGCGGGATCCAGCTCAAAGGTTCTCACGGATGTGTCCACACGACCGCCGGCTTTTTGGGTCATGGTGGCGTCCATAATTTGTAATAGATATAAACTACCAAGAGCGACAGTCATTTTGTTTTGCAAGGTGCGTCTTCGACTTAATTCATCAATCGAATTCTGGCGGTTTTCGAATGCTTTACCCAGATTCAGGGCCCATGTTTCGCTGCT
>JAGRNA010000041.1:6362-7513 GCA_020441005.1 Leptospiraceae bacterium | reverse complement strand
GTGGCCAGCCTGCGACCCTGGCGATTGAAAGGCACCTACACCTGGCCACGGGCCGCTCTGCAATGCACAGGTTTATTGTATGGCCCGCGATTGAGCGGCAAGGCGCAATGCAAAAATAAAGGCGGAGCACGCTATGACGGTGAATTGCTCAATGGGCAGCGTCATGGTTTCGGTCATTTTACAAGCCCGGATGGCAGTATAGAATACAAGGGTCGGTTTCACCAGAATGAGTACGCCGGAGATGGTGAATTGCTTTTGAAAACTGGAGCGGTTAGCAAACGCTACAAGGGTCAGTTTCGCGCCGGTCAGCTGCATGGCCAGGGACAGATGATCAAGCAAAGCGAGAAGGGCACCATGACCTATAAAGGCGAATGGGTTGATGGAAAATATGAAGGCCAGGGAACGCTGGAATTTGAAACAGGCAGCTCCTATACCGGCAATTTCGAGTCGGGAGTGTTTGAAGGCCAGGGCGAGTTCCATTTTAAAAGCGGCGCAGTCTATAAGGGTCAATTTGGCGGCGGGAAATTCAACGGTCAGGGCGTTTTGACCGAGAAAAACGGCAAGGTAACCCGGGGCGAATTCAAGGACGGCAAACCGGTTCAGTCTGATCAGCCCTGACCGGCAGCTTGTAAATGTTCCGCTAAAAACTCAATCAACTGCTGCTTGCGGATCGGCTTGCTTAAATAGCTGCTGCAACCGGCCTCGTAGCCCTTCTGCTTAAAGTGATTCAGGGCGTGGGCAGTCAGGGCAGTGATTGGTACAGCCTGGCGCTCGGCCTGGCTGGCCTCCCAATCGCGTATAGCTCTGGTCGCTGTCAGACCATCCATGACCGGCATTTCTATGTCCATCAACACCAGATCAAAGCGGACACTGGACTGAACGGCTTCCAAAGCCTCCTGTCCATTATGTACATGGGTAACGTCGCAAGGATATTTTTTTAGAAAAGCTTTGATTAACAGTGCGTTTTCTTCCGTGTCTTCGGCCAGGAGTAACTGCCAGTGCCGGCCGGTGGCATCGCGCGGACCCAGATGGTGGCCCTGGTTTTTATCGGTCGCATCCGTTTTATCTGCGGTGCGCATCGGCAGGTAAAAGATAAAACTGGCTCCGCCCTCGCTGTTGTTCTGGGCCTTGATGTCGCCATTCATCATGTG
>JAGRNA010000041.1:0-6315 GCA_020441005.1 Leptospiraceae bacterium | reverse complement strand
GTCGTACTGGAATCAACCTGGGTAAAGCTCTCGAAGACGCTCTCCAATCGATCGGCTGGAATGCCAACCCCCTGATCGCTGACCCGGCAGGTTAGTATGTGGATGCGCGCATCTTCCGGATGCGGTTTTTGGTCCAGGTACACATCGATACGACTATCGGGACTGCTGAATTTGAGCGCGTTACTAATCAGATTGGTCAGGATCTGTCTGATGCGCGTGGGGTCGCCAATGTAGTTTTGGACAACAGACTTGCTGATATGATACTCGAGATGCACCCGACGCGTTTGGGCCTTGCTACGAAAGAGTTCTACCGAATTGATTACCAGACCCGGCATATCGAAAGGAATCGATTCAATTTCCAGATGGCCGGATTCAATCTTGGATATGTCCAGCACATCATTGATGACGCTTAACAGCATTTCGCTCGAAGTCATGAACAGATTGGTGTAGCCTTGCTGGACCTCATTCAGGCCGGTTTCGCGCAGCAGGTCGCCCACGCCGACGATTGCATTGAGCGGAGTGCGGATTTCATGCGACATGCGGGCTAAAAATTCGCTCTTGGCCTCATTGGCCTCGTCTGCTTCCTGTTTGGCGCGGCGATATTCGCGAGTCATTTGATGCGCCAGTTTCAAGGCGCGTTCCCTGGATTGGCTGAGGAAGATAATTAATAAAAAAAGCATAAAATTAAAGATTAGCGCCGTAATCAGGAAAATCGTCGAGAGATGCTGCATCTCGTTCACATAATCTTCGGTCACCACGAAATACACATTGTAGCGGGCATTGGCCACGTTGATGCTCATTACCTCTGTATAACCGCTGCTGTTACGAAAAGGACGCGTTGTGATCTTGTCGCCGAAGAGTTCTTCCATCAAAAGCGGCAAATGGATCTGGAATCCATAGAGCCGGGTCAAGCCGGAACGCAGCGTACTGCCAATAAAGAGCTTTAACACCGGAACAGAACGGGCCACGCCTTCTTCCTGATCTTCAAAGTAGGCGAAGGGCAAATTGTTCCTGATTTGAAACTGCAGTTGACTGGCCTGATGCTCATCCAGTTCGATTGTTGGCAATAATTGATAATCCAGGTGCTGGCTCTTGCGCAACAAGCGCAGTTGTTGCTTTTGCACCTGGTACACCCCGATGGCTTGCACGGATCCGTATCGATCAAATATACCCAGCTTTTCTAAATAATCGTCCCAGGCGTTCTGGTTTTGGTGTATTTGCCGGCTTTCACTAGCTGCCCGAATGGCGTACAGATTTTCAATAAAGGAACGAATGCGCAGCTGGATCTTTTCATTCTCCAGTTTAATATACTGACTGTGCTTGTCGCGGGCCTGGCGCAGTTCCTGGGCCTGCCACAGGTTCCAGATGTAGACGGTTAAACCGGTACCGCCGATTAAAAGAAGCAGGGCTAGCGAATAGCTGCGGAGATGCTCCAGTAAAAAACGGCGTATCGTTTTACTCAATGGTGCCAGGTGCGATGGGGCGCGGTTCATTACGCTCTATTTTGGGCTGGTCCGGGCTTTGCAACGCATCCATGCTTTCCAGGGCATTCATTTCCGCCAGGGTTTCGGCGCTCAGCGGCTGAACGGAATCGGCCTGCAGTTTTTCGCCGGCTTTCAGTTTCACTTCGCCCGGTTTGTCTAGCACGACTTTGGTCCCGCTGGATTGGCTGAGCTCAATGGCGCCGTCAAACAGGGCGACCTTGCTGTCCTGCTCTGTGCCGTTGGTTACCAACAGGCGCGTGCCGCGCACGCCGGCAATAATTGTAGGTGTTGTTACGATCAACTCCTGCTCAGGCGGCAATTTGTTGATGAACAGGCCGGCCTTACCCTCGTCGACGCGCACTTCTACCCGGTTGCCGCCATCCAGTTCGGATAATTTGAAAACAGTGTTTTCGCCCACCCGCAATAGCCCATATTGTCGAATTTGCAATTCAGCCGCGGAATCGGGTCCGGTTCGAATTTGGTCTTCGGGAAAGACTTTTTTGCCGGCAGTGGCCTCGCTCTCGACCTTGTTGTCGGCCGTGATTGACTGTAGCATGACTTTGCCATGTATGTAGGTGATATTGCCAATCGCCTGCCTGGGTTCCGTGCTGCAGGCCAGCCAGATTCCACTGCTAATGGCGCAGAGCACCCGTAACCGCGCGGCTGATCCTGGCAGTCGCAGCCTGCGCCGGGTTTGTTTGTGCATATTCAGGTCACGATCCACCGCAAAAACCTCATTATTCTCTAAAAAGAAGCTGCGCTACTATCAGGACGTGTCAATTCAAATCCCCGCTGCTGTGTAAGCTTTTTGCAAGAATTCCAGCTGCTCATTTCCAGGCTATCAAACCAGGGCGACTGCTGGCACCCTGCAGCGGCCTGCCCGGACAATCAGGTCCCGGGAGCAAACGTAGACCGATCAATAGAATTATCTTGTCGAATGGTAAATTCAGGCTTTCTTGTCAGGAACCTTTTGTGCTGTCTGCATTTCCAGGCACTCGCTGTCCTTGAATGCCGATCCAGGTGCCCTGAGTAGTGGCACTCTGACCCTGTAACCTGTCGTCCGGAATCAATGGAAGGCTGCGTTTTAGATTGCAGCGGAAGGGTGTAAACTGGAAAGAATTAACTCCCAATAACAGGAAAGTCCGCATGCATCACCTGATACCCGAGATTGGCCTTGGAATAATTTTTGCCGCTGTGCTGGCCCATGTGGCCCGGCTGGTGCGCCAGCCGTTGCTGCTGGGTTATATTGCCGGCGGGATCCTGCTGGGTCCCAATATCGGCTTCGGGTTTATTGAAAGCGAAGAGAGTATTGAGATCATCTCCGAGATGGGGCTGGTGATGTTACTGTTTATCATCGGGCTGGAAATCCGACTGCCGGAACTGGCCGGTCTGGGTCCGCGGCTGTTTTTGTTGGGGGTTATTCAATTTGCCGGTTGTATCGGCATTGGGCTGGCAGCCTTTCACTTTATGGGGCTGGGCGGTGACGGCCCCTTCGATTTATTATATCTGGCCATTGCCGGTTCTTTGTCGTCTACTCTGATCGTGGTCAAACTGCTGTACGATAAACTCGAGATCGAGACAGCGGCCGGCAAGCTGACAATCGGTATTCTGATCCTGCAGGACTTGTGGGCCATCTTGTTTATGGGCCTGCAGCCTTCACTGGCCAACCCGGAAGCTTTGATCATAGCCAAAAGCATCGGCGGAGCAGTCCTGCTGGTGGCTGTAGCCGCGCTCTTGTCCCGGTTTGTTTTAAAGTATATCTTCCAGGTAGCGAGCCGTAACCCGGAGCTGGTTCTGGTGACCGCCATGGCCTGGTGCTTCGGAGTGTGTGCCCTGGCCTATCAATCCGGATTGTCCATCGAGATGGGTTCCCTCATCGCCGGTGTTACGATCGCAGCTTATCCCTACGCCAATGATGTGATTACCAAGCTGGCCGGTATTCGCGATTTCTTTGTGACTCTGTTTTTTGTTGCGTTGGGAATGAAGGTTCCGGTTCCCGAGCTGGCCACAGTAGCCTGGGCGCTGGCTTTTATCGCCGTCGTTTTTTTGAGTCGCTTGTTGACCATCGCACCGGTCGCCTGGTTGTCGGGATTGGGACTGCGCAACGGTCTCGTTACGGCCTTGAATCTTTCGCAAGTCAGCGAATTCTCGCTGGTTATATTCGCGCTGGGTATGGGATACGCGCATATTTCCAGCGAAGTGCAGGCCTTTGTTCTAACGGCCATGTTGCTGGCTTCCCTGATTTCTACATACGCTATCCGCTATAACGATACCCTGGCGCGATTCATCAGCCGGCTGACTGCCCTGGCCGGGGTTCGTGAATCATCCCGCAGCAGTGAAGCAGATCCGGCTGAGGGTGCCGGCCACGGTCACGGACGGGATATTGTAGTGCTGGGGTACTACCGTATCGGCCGGGCTTTTATTGACAAGCTGGAGAGTTACTGTCCGGCGCTGATCAACCGTACCATGGTTGTTGATTTTAATCCGGAGTTCCGCAAGCGGCTGGAAGACCATGGTTTTCAATGGGAATACGGCGATCTGGCGAATCCGGATAGTCTGACTCACATCGGGATCCAGGACGCCCGCCTGATTCTGGTAACTGTTTCGGATGTTTTTCTCAAAGGAACCACCACCCGGCGGCTTTTATCGCGTCTGCGGGAGATAAATCCCCTGGCCAGGCATGTGCTTGTGGCCGATGAACCGGCCGATTATCAGCTGTTGAAAGATCTGGGTGCCGCCCATGTGCTCATTCCGGGACAGATTGCCGGTACAGAACTCTTTCATTGGGTCGCCCATCAACTGGAAGTGCCTGAAATCGGCCAGCGGGATGAAGCCGCTCACCGGCAGCCGGCTGGCATTTAGACCAGGGCAGCCGGGCGCTAAAACAGCCAATGCGATCAAGCAAAGCTTGCTGTGCCAGGCTGGCAGTCGTCTCGAGATGCAGGCCCGAATAAACTCTTGCGATTGAATACAACAAACTACATTATGGTCGTATGCACTCTGCCTGTCGAACCCTGTATCAATGTATACTCTGGCTGGCATTTTTGGCCGCTTTGCCGCTGTTTGCCCGGCAGTCCAGTCGGCGATCACCTGGACCTGCAGCAAGTACTTGCAGGCGAAACCGCTTGATATGGCAGCAACGGTGAGATTTGCCGACGCGGTAGTAACCCTGATTGACACGCATCCAGATACGGCAAATCCTGTTGCTGGTTCACACAGGGCGCCCCCTGATTTTTTGAACAACGAATCCCGGGAGTAAGTATTTGTTTTTATTTAATAAACCTGCAGGCTATGCCAGTATTCTGTGCTTGCATTTCATTTTATCCGGGATTACGGCGTCCTGCCAGTCAGGAGCCCTGCCGCTCGAACAAAACCTGTACCACCGGGCCAAAGTTGATCCGCAAACGGTGTTCCAGCACAGCCAAATCTCGGTAACCCACATTGATACGGCGACTGTGCTCATTCGCATCGGAGATTTCACCATACTGACAGATCCGGTCTTTGACAAACCTGGCAATTACTACCATCATGGCTTTGGAGCCATATCGAAAAAAACAGACCGACCGGCGGTGGAAGCCGATGCCATCGGTAAAGTAGATCTGGTTTTGCTCAGCCATGAGCAGCATAAAGATAATCTGGATATTACGGGCCGCCAAATCGCAAGCAAGGCTACCCTGATCCTGACAACCCTGGACGGGGCCGCAGAGCTGCCCAATGCCAGGGGCCTGAAACCTTGGCAAAGCCACCAAATCCAATTGCCTGATAACCGGGTCCTTACAATCACAGCAACGCCGGCCCGCCATCATCCCGCCTGGATTCCAGAGTTTGTATCCGGCCCGGCGATCGGCTTTGTCCTGCAGCTGGACAATGAAGAGTATGCGCTCTATATCACCGGTGACACCGTTTACTTTGACGGCATTGATCAGGTGGCTGCCAGATTCAAGATTGGGTTGGCATTGGTGCATGTCGGCAGCGCCGAGGTTTTCTACCTCACCGGCCCGGCCCAATTCACCATGGATGCCGCAGGGTATATCCAGGCTATTGAGTCTTTAAATCCAGCATTAGCAATACCGATTCATAACAATGGCTGGAGCCATTTTGACGAAAACAACCAGAGCTTGCTTGAAAAGCTTGGGCTGCACCCTCAAATTTTGGAGAAGACTTTGATTCCCAGGCGGGGTGTTGTACTCAAGTTTGGTCCTGGTGAATAGATCGCCATTCAATCGGAGCAATGTTGCCGCCAACCAGATTTTGCCAATCCACGCTACAATGACTTATTGATATAAGCATGATTCCTGGGGCATAGATTGCTTTATTTCCCAGGAATATAGTGCGTGTTCATGAAATAAAGCGCGGTCAAATCCCTCACTTCGGCCTGGCTCAGTGCAAGCGATGCAATGCGCAGAGCCGAATTGTGGCCAATCTGTGGCTCCACTGTATTTCGACGGGCTCAATAGCCGCTTGCCGAAGTGTCAAAGCCCCATGGTCCCTGTGGTGTTCCGGCGGTCGCTGTGCTCCAGCAAGCTCACCAATTGCGGCGTCGAAGTGCGCTCGCCCCTGCCTGCGGCAGGCAGGTCGCTCGCAGACACGGGGTTCCTGGGGCCCTCGAAGGATCGCCCCCTGGCACAGCACTTTTTTGTCAGACAGACGCAACAAATTGCACAAGACCGACCTTTAGGTAGTATGAAGCATCTCCTGCACCAGCTACAAAATCAGCGCAAAAATGCCAAAAAGGTATATAAGCGAGCCAATTATCGTTATGTGAAGCGTAGCCGACTTAACAGCAGCACCAGACAGGCTCCCTTAGGCACAACAGGAGCAAGCACAACCT
>JAGRNA010000265.1 GCA_020441005.1 Leptospiraceae bacterium | reverse complement strand
AATTTTGGCGCCGCTGGCATATCTCGCTGGGGCAGTGGTTTATGCAATACCTCTATATACCGCTGGGCGGTAACAGGCAATGGATCTACCGCAACCTGCTGGTCACCATGCTGTTATGCGGACTATGGCATGGAGCTGGCTGGCAATTTGTGCTGTGGGGCCTGTTTCACGGCCTGTGGCTGGCTATTGAGCGATTGACTGGTTTGGCGAAGCCGGTTCAAAACAGGGCCGTCCGCGCGCTGCGTATTGGACTGACGCTGCATATTGTGCTCTTTGGCTGGGTGATTTTTAGAGTCAGCAGTATGGATAATTTTGATCAGATTTGGCATGCCCTGCTGCATAACACGTCCAGTCACACCTCGGACTGGAGTGTCTTTGTCTGGGTTGCAATTGCCTGGACCGGCTGCTTCATCCCGATGGCGGTTTTTGGACGAATCAGACGGATCTGGCTGGCTGTGCCCGCAGTGGTGCAAGGATTGATTGTAAGCTTGTTTATACTGCTGCTTTTTAATCTGAGCATTCAGGATGCAAAGCCCTTTATTTACTTCCAGTTTTAGAACTCGTGCCCTTTTATCAGTTTGGAAAATATATGCTGCTTTGGAGCGGGATCGCCTGCCGCTCAGGCGGGCAATGGAAGTTTGCACTGCAGCAATAGTTCCTTACAGATAAAAAAAACGGCTGTAAGCGTAAGTTGGGTCTGCAATAATCAACCAATAGTCTCAGTGTCCCATTCCAGACCCCAGGAAAACAAAAAATGGATAAACCCGACCGACAGAAGTCAAAAAATCTGCGCAGTTTAGGCTTCGCCTTTGGTTTTGTGAAGGCCTATCGGCTGCGCACGGCTCTGGCGATCTTTGCGCTTTTGATCACCTCCGCAGCGACGCTTTCGCTCGGATTTGGTCTGCGCTGGATTGTGGATCAGGGGATCGCAACTGAATCTATTGAGGCGTTAAATGAGGCCATACTGGTATTTATGGCAATGGCCCTGTTGCTGGCTCTGGGCACCTTTGTGCGCCATTATTTTGTGTCCTGGCTCGGGGAGCGGGTATCGTCTGATATTCGCATCGCCGTATTTAATCGGGTGATCGACTTGCATCCATCCTATTTTGAAACCAATGTCACTGGAGAAATTCAGACCCGGATCACCACCGACACATCTATTTTGCAAAGCTTTATTGGCTCATCAGGATCGATCGCCGCCCGCAATCTATTGATGCTGATTGGCGGCGTAGCGCTATTGCTCTATACCCGCTTCGAATTAACCGGCCTGGTGCTGATCTGCCTGCCTCTGGCGCTGGGTCCGGTATTGATTCTGGGGCGCAAGGTGCGGGCAAAATCGCGTCAGTCCCAGGATCGTCTAGCGGCCGTCGGGGCCTTTGTGGGTGAAACCCTGCGCGGTATTAAAACAGTGCAGGCCAACAATCACCAGGTGCACGACAAAAAGATGTTTGCTGCGCATGTCGAAACTGCCTTTGCTGCGGTGCGCAGCGTTATTCATTACCGCTCCCTGTTAATCGTGATTGCGATTTTATTCAGCCTGGGCGCGCTGGCGGTCCTCTTTCGGGTAGCCGGCGCGCAGCTTATCGCGAACGAAAGTCAGCCCGGCGAGTTGTTCCAATTTGCTTTCTATGCCTTCATGGTTGCCTCCGCGATTGGTCAGTTAAGCGAGGTGCTCGGCGACATGCAAAAGGCTGCCGGGGCCACCGAAAGGCTGGCCGAATTATATTACGCCCAAAGCCTGATCGCGCCGCCTGATAATCCACAGGCGCTGCCGGATCCGGTACAAGGGGATTTACGCATTGAGCAGTTACGATTTGTATATGCTACGCGTCCCAAAAACCCGGCCATCAAGGAAATTTCGGTGCACATTGAACCGGGCCGGACGGTTGCCCTGGTCGGACCATCGGGGGCCGGCAAATCAACTCTGTTCGATCTCTTGCTGCGTTTTTATGATCCGCAAAGCGGCAGTATACTGCTCGACAACACCGATATTCGCCATATCGATCCGGCTGAGCTGCGTCGGCACGTCGGCATTGTGCCCCAGGAGCCGATGTTGTTCAGCGCCACCCTGCTGGAGAATATTCGCTATGCGCGCCCCACGGCGGATTTATATGAAATTGAGCGTGCTATAGATCAGGCTTGCGTTGCTGATTTTGTGGCGGAGTTACCACAAGGCCTTGATTCGCATTTGGGTGAATCGGGTATCCGGCTTTCCGGCGGACAAAAGCAGCGCGTGGCTATTGCTCGGGCCATACTAAAAGATCCGCAATTGCTCCTGCTCGATGAAGCCACCAGCGCGC
>JAGRNA010000040.1 GCA_020441005.1 Leptospiraceae bacterium | reverse complement strand
TCAGCGGCTTTGTGTATCGGCAAAACGAACAGAGCATCCGCAACCGGCCGGCCGATGTAGTTAGCGATCTGGATCAGTTACCATCGCCGGTTTTGGCGAATATGATGCCGGCCGGATCCGATAATAAAAATGGGCTCGGAATTATGCTCGAAGGCACGCGCGCCTGTCCTTTTCGATGCGCTTTTTGTTTTGAGGGTGACAAGCAAACGAAAACCCGTTTTGCCTCTCTCGAGCGCTTGCGGGCAGAGGCCACTTTTCTGAGCAATCGCGGACCGCATCACATTCATATGCTTGATCCTATCCTGTGCGCCAGCCGCCGGGAGCGTCTGGAAGGTTTGGGGGACATCTTGCGCACCATTCGTGAGCGCAGCGGCACCTTTATCTCTGTCGAGGCCTATGCCGATCTGATCACTCCCGCCGTGGCTGATTGTCTACAGGTCGGGTCGGTACTTGATATCGGTTTGCAGTCCATCAATCAACAGACGACCAAATCGATACTGCGGCCTTTCAAGCGCGAGAAATGGCTGCGCGGGGTCCAATACCTGCGGGAGCGCGACATCAAATTTAATGTGTATCTGATATCTGGCCTGCCATTTGAAACAGTACTAACATTTCTGCAAGGTGTTGAATTCACCTTGCGCGAAAACCCTTTTCGATTATTTTTTAACGAATTGTGCCTGCTGAATGGTACCCTGTTGCGTCGCAATGCAGCCGAGTATGATTATGAATTCGATTCACAAGCGCCATATTTTGTGTATGGCAATCGCTGGATGCCGCGCCCCGTGCTGGCCTTTGTGCAAGCCTTCGCCAAAGTGATCGAACGCAATTATTCATACAAAGCCAGCATTCTGTTTAGTTCGCTACCCTGGATGAAAGCCAGACATCGTTGCGGTATGGAGCACGATGCCCGGCTGAAACATGATTTGCACAATGGCCTGCCGTTGTCTGATAATGCCGAACCCGGCGCATCGATTGAATTGCAGGGTAGCGGGTCCTTTGAGGATCAGATTTTATTGCAATCTGCAGCCCAGGTTCTGCTTTCCGGATATTCGCGGATTATATTGCGTACTGATTTTGAAAATCTGGTGCGTCCCCAAACTGTTGTGGAGCTTGTAAATCGGGGTGTTTTTCATTTCAAGTTTGAACTGGATTTGGAGCGTTTTGATCGGGATTTGCAATATAAAAAACTCAGCTCCCGCATTCTCAGCAGTCTGGCTTGTGAATTCTCGGTTTCTGGCGGCGCCCGGGTGCGTCCGGTAATAGATATTGAAGTCGTAAATTGTAGTGCATTTCGTCAACTGGACGAGGCGGTTGCAATTCTGGTGGATCGCCTGGGCGTAATCTGGAATACCTGGCGGGACGATTACCTGGAAGCAGCGGAGCAAAGGCAACAACTCTTTTTGCTTTTGCAAAAAGTGACCCCCGCTCGCAGCTGGATTCGTATGTCGCGCGCGTCCATGTCTGATTGCTTGCAAAGGTTCAGTCAAATACCCGGCGAGCACAATTTAGCCAGTGATCAGGAAGAGATCCTGGCATTCATGCAAAATCTTGGATTGACAGGAGTGAGAAATGTTTAGAGTTACTTTTTTAGGACACCAGGGGTGGAGCGTGGAAACAGACGATTTCCATCTGCTGATCGATCCCATTGTCACCCCCTATTTCAGAAATATTGATTTTGCCCGGAGCTGGGTCTATCCGCCACGCGCGATCGACTTGCAAGGCTCTGGTTCAGTGAATGCGATTTATTTGTCGCACGATCACGAGGATCATTTTCATATTGAATCGTTGCATCATTTTGATCGCTCCACTGTCATATACTTGTGCGGGAATATGTCCGGTGCGGCAGAGCGAATTCTGAGGGAAATGGGTTTTGCCGCCGTGCAGCGTTTGTTTGCGATGCAGTCTATTGCGTTGGGGAAGCAAATGACCATGACCCTGTATCCGCCGCCCCCCTCGCCGACCGAGCATTGGGTTTTGCAGCCCTACATCGAAGGTGCGCATCCTCGTGAATCATTGTACAACCCGGTAGATTGCGGAATTTCGCCCCAGTTTCTTAGTATGTTGCGCAAACGGAAAATCCGGCGGATGGGCTTAACCTGTCTGGCAAACAATACGCAGCATTTGCCCACTCCCTATCATCCGACGCGTTTATTGCCGGATCGTCGCAGCGCCTTCAGCAATTTCATGCCTGCTTCGGTCCTGAATTGCCACTTTGGCTTCAATGAATTGCCCCTTATGGATATATTGACCATTGTTGGCCGCGGTTTTATGGACGAGCTTAATCCCTTTGGCGTTTACAAAGAGCAATCCCAACAGCAACTAGCTGCAATACTGCAGCAGTATAGCTACGGAGAAAGTCTGATTCACGGTGCTGAACCGGGTGATGTCTTTGAATCCCGCGGTGGTAAAATGATTTTGACCGATACCCGTTCTCCCCTGGTTGTCGGGTCCCCCGAGGCCGATGCGAAAATGGCTGAAGCGGAACAAAAAGATCTGGATTTTGATCCCTTGAGTTACGAGTATACACCAGCAACCGGGCAGTTGCAAATTTCTGACTCTGAAATTGAAACGCTGGAGTTACACCTGGCAAAGCTGGCCCTAAAAATTGCCTGTCATCGTATGGGCATGGAACTGATCAGCACCAATCTGTCGGCCCAAGCCAGGCCCTTTCAGGAGGCCCGCTTGCTGCTGGTTTTAAAGAATGGCCAATCGAGTCTTTACTATGAATACTGGCCCAGTTTTACAGAATTCAGACGTGTGCCCGCAGCGCCGGCGCATTTACTGGAATTGCCCGGTTTATACCCACATGGCTATGAATGCTGGGCTGCGGATCTGTTAGCCCTGTTTGAGTCCGACCTGTCGATTTATCAAATCATTGCTTTTAAAAATCGAGTGTGGTCACCGCAGAATGGAATGCATGGGAATTATAATTTTATGAATGTTCTCAATGATTTGTTTGCCCCGGAATGTGCGCCGGATATAACCTATCGTTTGTACCGTAAGGCCTATGATCGATGTAGTCAGAATAACAGGAATAGCGGGGGCAGGAACCAAATATGAATAGCATTGAGCGCAGCCTGAATGACCAATCACGCTTCATTCATAAGAAAAGCGTTACCTGGCGCGATCTAGAAGGAAAATTGACCTGCCTGGATCTGGAAACCAGCGAGTACTTTGTGTTTAGCAGCGTAGCTCGTTTTATCTGGCTGGCAATCAATACCGGTTGCTCGCTTTTGGAAGTCCAGCAGCAGGTATCCTTGCAGTATAAAATCGATACGGAGCGGGCGCGTCAGGATGTCATCAGTTTCGCGACAGATTTGCAAAATCAGGGACTGATCATACAATGTTAATCAATAGAAAGCATATCATTCAGGGATACTAGCATGGGAAATATATTACTCACAGACAGTTGCAATCGAACCTGCCAGTTTTGTTTTGCTCAAGAGCGCTTGGGGCGCAATGTTCGCCGTAGCGATGCCAGGCCGGAAGATTACACCTCCTTTATGTCAATGGAGCGGATCGAGCAGCTGCTGGATCTGATGGTGGCTTCGGGGGAGAAGCAATTCCGGTTGCTAGGCGGTGAGCCTAGTCTGCATCCTCAATTCCTGGAAATTATCCATCAGGCTCTGGAGCGTGACTTGAATGTGCTGATTTTCACCAATCTGATCATGCCGCGGTCGATAGTCGATGCCCTGGCTTGCTTGCCGAGTCATCGGATCAGTATTCTGGCCAATGTGACCCCGGAGCAATCCGACACCCCCCGCATGAAAGAGCGCGTGGAATATGCCTTGCAGCGCTTGCACCAGAGTACTGTCGTTTCATTGACGATTACCGCTCCAGGTTTTGAATACCGTTTTTTGATAGACTTGATCAAAAAGTACAATTTGATCAAGCGGATTCGGGTCGGAATTGGGATGCCGATTGTTGGGCGTGACAACCAGTTTTTGGCCACCAGCGATTACAAGGCCGTGGGAACGGACATCGCGCGCATGGCGGTTGTTTGTAATGAGCATGATATACTGCCAGGCTTTGATTGCGGTTTGACCATGTGCATGTTTAGCCGGGAGGAAATGGGGGTGATTGCCGATTGTACCCAGGGACTGGACATCGTCTGTCATCCAATTATCGATATTGGACCCAATGGAGAAGTGTGGCACTGCTTTCCGTTGTCCGAGGTGTTAAATACACATATCGATGAATTCAGCACACGGGGCCAAATTGAGGATTTTTATCGACAGGCAGTCGCTCCTTATACAACAATAGGCTGTATGAATCAGTGTATTGATTGCGATTACAAGCGGCGCGGCCAGTGCCACGGGGGCTGTCTGGCGCATACAATGAAACATCTTGATCGCCTGCCGCCGCGTAGAATTTCTGTTACGCAGTAAGAGTTATCTGTCTGCCTTTGTATACTGAGGGGTCCACCAGGATTACATGACTTGCAAAAACAAAATGCTATTTGGGTGGCGCCGAGTTCTAATTAGTAAACGTCTGGCCTGGCTTGGCTTGATTTGTCTAATGGGAGGCCATGTGCACTGTACTCGTCTGGAAGATGTGATCCTTAAACCAAATCCGACCATTACGCTCACGCCAGCCTTGTATCAGTTGCCGTATGAGAGGGTTGTCCTTACGATCAGTCCGCAACGTCAGGTGGTGCTGTGGCATGTTCGAGCCGTGCGGACCCGGGGCATTGTTGTGGTGTTTCCTGGCTCGGATCAAAATAAATCGGCTTATCTGCCTTTGTTGTCCGTTTTTATTCCCAATGGATTCGATGTGATCCTGATGGACTATGAGGGCTTTGGGGATAGTGCGGGGCAGCTGGCTCTGGCCAACTTTATTACGGATGCGCGGGCTGTAACCCGTTTTGCCCGTCAGCGCAGTCATTCCATCATTCTGTTTGGCATGAGCCTTGGGACACCGATTGCTGTTCGGATCGCTGCGGAAACCAGGATCCAGGCCCTGATCCTGGAGGGTACGCTTGATATAAACGCTCAAAATGAGGCCTGGCTGGCCGAGCGGGGTTATAACTATTCATGGTTGCAAAAGATGCTGGATGACTGGAGCCAGGATCAGATTCCATCTGATTATGACATCAAAACGTATGCACAGCAGATAACGGCCCCTGTGTTGCTGCTTCATTCCGTGGATGATGAAGTTACACCCTATCAAAATGCTCGCAGGGTCTTCGAGGCATTTAGCGGATCAGTCCAGTTCTGTCCGATTGCACATCGCCATGGCCAAATGATCAAAAAAGATCATGACGCATACATTATTCAAGTGATTTCATGGCTGCAACAACAGGGTCTGACTGGCGCCAGCAGAGCCACCCGCCGCTATGGCAACGCTTGCATCGTGCACACTATTTGATGTTGGAGACTTTCCTGGTCCAGCTGCAGGGGGCAATTAACAAATCCATCCAGTCTGAGCAGTATATGCGTGGTGGAATCAACTACTGGAACCACGATCGCGTCTTGCCCGTTGGCTTTACCAGCTGGTTCACTTTCCACATATACCTGGGCGCCGGCCGGATTGCTCAGCACGGTGATGGTACGGGTTTGTCCTTCCGATTTGATTCCTTCCCGGATGCAAAGTTTGCGAAAGCCCGTCCTTTGAATTGCGAGTGTGGGCACTAGTAGGTCATAGAATCCCGGGTAGCGCAGGGTTGTGCTGGCCTGCCAGTTTGCGATATGCAACACGTCCGGGGTACACAGGCGCAGTGTAGTCTGCTCCAGGCTACGGATTGTATCCTGACGGACTTCGAGCGAAATTCGTTGTATAATTTGCCGGGTATTGCTAACGTCCAGCTTATGAATGCCATTGGAAACGGGAAAGCTGTCACCGGCAAAGCCAACAAACTGCCAATCCAGGTAGACCTTGCGCCGGGATAGAGCCATCTGCAAGGTGAATCCATCCTGATTTGCATCAGGAGCTGTTTGAAGTGTGCTTTGACGGGAATTTGTATCTAAAACCCGGATCACAGCCGGATTGTTTTGTGGCTGTGAACAAGCCGTAAAAAAAACAATTCCCGCCCCGATCAAGAGCGGGGCAGCAAGCACAGCCCGGAATCGGCCGGCGGGAGCGGAGCAGATCTTCATGCAACTTCCTTGCCCTTTTTGATGGCGCCGGCCGGAAATCCACCAAAACGCAACAGTGCGCGGGACAGCGTGGCGATCATTGCGGTTGCAACGCACATGGTGATGAATTCCGGAATCGCATCGTTCCAACCCAGCAGGGATTTGATCGTCCATGCTGCTATTAATAAGAAAAAAAGCGCTAAATTGATCCTGCTCAAGGTTCGGGTACGTGGATGCCCATACCAGGCGATGGCCGACCCCAGGGCATGAATGGCTGTACTGAGAATGAAAATGCCGGCCAGTGCCCGATGGAGATGTAGAGTTGGTTTTAAATCGGTAAACATGGCTACGAAAATCAGGGCCAGGCTACCCGGCAAAAATGAATAAGCAGCAATTTTACCAGACAGGGTGGCCTTGGGAGCCGCATACCGGAATAGAAAAAAACCCATGGGGAAAGTGAAAGCGCCGGCAACAATAAACGAAGCCGACATGACCGGTGCTGAGTATATCTGTGCGGGGCTGGCCAAATTACTAAAGGTCCGGCGGAACCAGTCAAAACCATCCCAAAGCATTGTGGCGCACAAGGCCAGGATGACGGCACTAAGCGCCCCGCCAAGGGCGCTGTAAACACTGTAGTTCAAAAGAACCTTTTGCGCATCCGAAAAATCGCTTTGCTCTGACTCCATTCTTAATGCTCTTATGACTAATGCCTGGCAGTCTTGTGGCCCGTGATATTCTTGCCAGACCTTTTTGCAGCGCAACGCTTGATCAATTCTGTAAATTGGTTTGCAGCAGGTGAAATACCAAAGCGTTGAAATATTCTCCTGCCTGGGGGCCATAGAAATTCATAGTTCGTGACTCATAATGATTGTGCGCATAGCGCTCCCGGGGTAACAGGTAGCCGATATAATCCCCGTTGAAGCTGGTAACAATCAGATGCTCTCGAGTTTGAACGCCAGGATCCTGAGACTGTCGCTGATGCTCCAGTTTGACCGTTAATTCAGCCGAGTAATCAGCAGGCATGCCAATTAGAAAGGTTTGGTTCAAGCGTAATACGTGTATGTAGGTTTGTTTGGCAAGCAAAGAGCTGCTCAGAAAAGGCGCCAGTCGTAATTTGGCACCGATGCGCACATGCGTCTCAGGCAAATGAACATTCAGGAGTTGCGACGCAATGATTGTTTGCCTGGCGGACCGATTGTTGTGACGCAACAGGTCCGAGACGGCATCGGCGATGGTTTGGCCCACGTATTGTGTACAGGCTGCGCCTCCCACCGGACTGGCTACCGTCATGGATCCGACTGATCCGGCGGCAAAGACCACCATGATCCCGTATTTTTGCTCCAGGCTGCGGCTTAATACACCCGGGTAATCCGCATCAATTAAGTGATTTTTGCTACCCAGGCAAGTTGCATGCGGGGAAGCGACGATGAACAAGGCCCGCGGCTTCCTGGAATTGGAATTGGTGAAGCGAATTACGTCAATGGCCGGATACGCTGCGGAGTTGGAATCGATCCTGTTTCTGATAAACGGGCGATTGGTGCCGACCCGCGCACTGTCGAGCTCGATAGCTATCATGTTTTTTTGGCTTAGCTGAATTGCTGTTACAATAGCATCCCTGATTCTTTGCAATGCCTCTGGATGATACTGTCCCAGAACAAGCGCATGCAAACGACTGGAGTCATAACCGCCCGGTCCGGAATGGGTATGAGTTGCAGTGAAATACAGAGTTGCCGGTTTGGCGTGCGTTGTCTCGAGAACAGCCCGTCTCAGCTCCGGCGTAATCAGCAGCAAATCGGCGCCAATGATTGTGAACATACGTCCCCTGGCAGATAGACTGATGGCCTTGATTTTGACCGCGCTACGAATGCCCCTGCTCGCCATGGGTGATCGCGCTCCAAAACCGGCCATTGGCTCGCCAACCGACGGGGTAATATCGACTTGTGCAAATCCAGCGCGAATTTTTTCAGCCGGGGGCTGGAGCTGCGGCGAGTCGAGCGTTTCCCGGGTCTTTTTGAAGTAAGCGCTGTCTTTAAAATCGGTGTAATCAATGGCGCGCAGGGTGACAAGGCAAAAGACGATGAGCGCGGCAGTCGCTATCATAATAACCTTCCGCAGTACATGTGCGCGTTTCTGGTTTTGCCCTCCCATCCTTCTGCAATCGCTGGAAAGGGCCGTTTGTCAAGTTTTTTCGCCGGGATTCCCGCATCCAAAACCGGATACCAGACGGTTTGCGGGTGCCTGGCTTGCCGGTCTGCTTTCATGGCCCTGGTGCCGCGCACTAATTTTGCTGGACAAAATTGTGCGACGCACAAAAAATGGCTTATGAATCCGCAAATCAGGTCCAGCAGCAAATCGCTAGGGCATTTGGCCCTGACGACAATTCTGAGCCTGCTGGTATTGGACACCTGTGCCAGTGGCCCGACCCTTTCTGAATCCCAAATAAGCGCACCGGCCCCGGCAGAGACACAGTTTCGCTGGCCGATCCGGCACTTTGTGTTGACTTCCCGTTTTGGGCAGCGTTTTGATGGACGCCATCCCGGGATCGACCTGGCAGCGCCCCGCGGGACCCCGGTGGTTGCTAGCAGCCCGGGGGTGGTCGAGTATGCGGCCTGGGAACCCTATGGTTACGGCTACCTGGTGATCATTGACCATGGTAACGGGGTGCGGACCTACTATGCTCATAACAGCCGCAATCTGGTCCGCCGCGGTCAAACTGTCAAGGCGGGTCAGCTGATCGCCCGGGTGGGACGCACCGGCATGGCATCCGGCAGTCATTTGCATTTTGAGTACCGCATCGACGACCAGCCAGTAGATCCTTTTTTGTTTGTCGGCAGCGGCGAGCTGGCCGCGCGTTGATAGCGCGCTGCTGTTCTGTAGTGCAGTAAATTGCGCTGCTGTAGACTGGTACGCTGTCTGCGGCGCAATGTCTTGCGGAATGCCAATCTGGTGCGCTGTGTGCGTGATCAGGCGCACAGACTGTTATGGATTTGGATGTCGTACGGCGGGACCCGCCCGGATTCGGATCCATTTGCTTGTTTTTGCTTGCCAGCGGCTGTGCCAGTTTTTTTTTACCCGGCAGACCGATTGCTTTGTGAAGAGATTGACTCTACGAGGCTTCCAGGAAAACTGGCTGAGCATTGAGGCGTTAGCTCAGTTGGTAGAGCATCTCCCTTTTAAGGAGGTGGTCCTGGGTTCGAGTCCCAGACGCCTCAAGATGTCCCGTTCGTCTAGCGGTCAGGACTCTGGATTTTCATTCCAGCAACAGGGGTTCGATTCCCCTACGGGATGCATCGAGGTTCTGTAATTCAGGGCCTGAAAAATCTGACCGAAAAGAAGCCCCGTTTCAGGAATTCCTGGAATGGGGTTTTTTTTGTACCCCCGGTTCCCAATCGCTGTTCCATTGAATTTTGCTGCAGATTTCGCGCAGAATCCGGCCCTTGGCATGCTTACCGGACTGTTGATATAGCCGGGGCAGCTCATGAAAGGTGTAGACCAGATTGTTAATCTGCTCACTAATCGCAACCGCTGCCTGATTCAGGCTTGCCAGCAGCTGCCGGTGGTTTGTCTTTGTGCTCGCGCTGCCGGGCAGCCATCCGGGCCCTGCAAGCCGGCAGCATTCTTTGGGGACTGTAAAAACGAGATTGTCGATTAGGCCATTGAAATGATGAGTGGCACAAAGGGGGCCGGTATGCAAGTTCCCCGGGATGGATAACGGACCTTGATCAGTTTGGGGTATTTGCTTCAGCCTGTCAATGACCTGTGCCTGGAAAGCATAAAGTCAAAGCAATCAATGTCTTTATTATATAATCTGACTATCAGGACAGCCTTCGGGCTGGAAAATGTACTGGCTGCCGAGTTGACAGCTATAGGAGCGCGTAATGTGCAAGTGATGGGCCGGGCAGTCAGTTGTCAGGGCGACCGACGCTTTATCTACCTGGCCAACCTGGCGCTGCGCACTGCAAACCGGGTTCTATTGCCAATCAAGAAATTTAAAGTGGGGTCAGAAAATGAGCTATATAACCAGATAAAAAAAATTGAGTGGGAGCGCTACCTTCCGTCCAGCGGTACACTAGCGGTCCGGACTACCGCTATACGCAGCCGGTTCAAGAATACCCATTTCCTTTCGCTAAAGGCCAAGGACGCGATTGTGGACCGGATGCGCGCTGTTAAAGGTTTGCGTCCCTCTGTCGATTTGAGCGAACCAGACCTGCCGGTCGATTTGCAAATCTACCGCGATGAATGCAATGTATCGCTCGACACTAGCGGAGCATCGCTGCATAAACGGGGCTACCGGCAAGAGGCCCGCCTGGCTCCGCTAAATGAGGTGCTGGCCGCCGGCATGGTTTTATTGAGCGGATGGGATGGCCGCCGGCGCTTTATAGATCCGATGTGCGGATCGGCTACTTTGTTGATTGAGGCGGCTATGATTGCGGCTAACCGGGCGCCTGGTCTCTACCGGCAAAACTACTCCTGTAAATCCTGGCCTGACTTTGAGCCGCAGCTATGGGAGTCCGCTCTTGATCAGTTAAATAACCAGGAGCGGCCGCTGCAGTGCGAACTGATCGGATATGATTCATCACCGGTCGCCATCCGTTTATCTGCAGCAAATCTGAAAACCGCCGGCTATTTTGAAAATACAGTTCTGGATCAGCTGCCCCTGGATCAGCAAAAGCCGCCGTCCGGTGGTGGTGTATTGATTATGAACCCGCCCTATGGAGAACGACTGAAGAAAAATGATATCGAGTCGTTTTACTCCATGATTGGTGATGTGTTCAAGCAGCGCTACGCCGGCTACGATGCCTGGTTGATCAGTTCCAACCTGAAGGCCCTGAAAAAAGTTGGCCTGCGGGCTTGCGCCAAAATCAAGCTCTATAATGGTTCGTTAGAATGCAGTTACCGTCATTATGAATTGTATCAAGGATCACGCGAATAGGCGGCCTGATGATAATCTTTTTGCTTTTCCGGGTCGTGGGCCAGTAAATTGGCCGCAGACTGCCCGGCCATATCGATGATCGATGGTCGGTTCCGCCGGGCTATTTACACCACGCTTGTGCATGTGTGACCCTATTCCCTTTTTATACCAAGCTGTTGCAAGATGTCGGGAGTACCGGGCTTTATCCAGTTACAGTTTCACTGGCTGGCTTGCTGCTGCTTCATTCTTTAAGGGATGCATCCAGGTGCTGTAATTCAGGACCGGCAAAATCTGACCGGGAAAAGGCTGGTTTGGTTTTCTGGCACTGGGGTCTTTTTTTATTTTGACCGATACTCTAAACAGTTCGTGCGTCTACTGCATCGGACTAGATTATTATGCTGATTACCAGATCAATACTTGCGCGCAGCCCTGCCTTTGCTGCCTTGTTTTTATTCGGCCTGGCAGCGCTGCCACTGAGTATGGGTTGTCGGCCGCTGCCGGCCGAAACGGGGGCTCTTGCCGGGCCGCAGTGCGACGTACCTGTCGCAATCTATGTCACCGGCGCCCTGAATGGTCGCTTCACTGCAGATGCCACCGGGCAGGGTGGGCTGCCGGTCTGGCATTCCTATCTGCAGGCGGAGCGTGCCAGGCTGCAAGCCGAGGGCGGAGGCCTGCTTTTTTTAGCTAACGGATCACTCAGCGGTGAGCAGAACGCTGTCGCGATGCAGTCTCGTCTGGTGTATCCTGAACTGAATCTGATGCGGTATATGCGTTTTCAAGGCATGGCGTTTGATATCCAGGAGCTGCAGCAGATCTCCTCCCTGGCAGGGCGCTCGGAAACGGCGTTTACCTGGCAGAATCTGCCCATTCTTTCCTACAACTGGCGACACTTACAAGGCCGTGATGCAGGACAGACTTCGATCCTGAAAAATCGCATCGAGGCTGTGCACGGTGAGTATATTTGGTACTCAGCCCTGCATAATGGTCCCGAGCCCGTGTTTGCTAGCGACCCGTGGCCGAACCTGAGTAAAGAGTGGCAACGCCAAAGCGGTATCGCGCTCTATATCCTGCTAGTAAGCAATCGTTTATCAAAACCAGAGCCAACGCACCAGGATGCGCATGACGATGATCCGCACCTGCGTCCCAGGCACCGTCAGTCCCCTGACATATTCGATAGCTCCAAAATGCTTGCGAGTGACGCGTTTCGGCGCTTTTTTCAACAACCACTAGCCGATGAAGATTTGCCTGTCGGCCTGCCGACCTATCAACAGAATCGATTCGCGCATAGTACGCTGCTGTTCATGGAAGGCGCTGCCAGTGACCGCTTTTATCGTCATCCAGCCGGTCCCTGGATTTGCGAATCTCGCGATCAAAGCATGTGCCGGTTGCGTCTGCGAATGCGCAAAGGCCGGATCATCACCATGGAACAGGACTTTGTGCAGCTAAACCGGTTTAACGCCCCGCACCGTATTTTGGCCGCGGATCGCCTTTTGCAAAACGTGCTCAAAAGCCGCGCTGATTAGTTTGCCGCTCAGCCGCAGACCTTTGCTTGCAACCGGCAGCATCCTGCCAGCCGGGAAGGCCGACCGGCCATCCGGGAAAGCCGCCCGGCCAGCTCGGGCGGCAAGAGTTCCATACTTTTTTTTGCAGAGTGTGCTCCGGTGGTTTCGACCCCGGCGCGCAATACCCGAATCCAGCCCTGGCGGACTTGCGCGCCAATGCTTGTCCGGTTGCAAAAAGCTCTTGTCAATTGAACAAATCCGGCCAGGCTGCGTCTACAGAATCGGGGCTGTTCATCAGCTCTGCTTCGGCAAACAAATTTACGTAAGGATCCTGATCTCAATGAAACCGCTAAAAAATCTTTTTTCCATCGCAATCGTATTCTGCCTGGCAGCACCGTCAGTGCTTTTAGCCCAGTCAAAAGAAATCAGCATTCCCCATATCCCCCAATCAGCAGCTGATTTTACAACAATGCGTAACACAATTGCCACCACCCCCGAAGGCGGGGCGGCGATGGTTATTGCGGCCCTGATGGCTTTTTCACAGGACCGTAATCTGGGAATGCAATGTTTGACAATTGCTCTGGATTCCAGTAATCTGGAAGACGGTTCTGTAATCAGCGGCAAGGCCCCCGCCCGCAGTTTCAACTATCACCTCGGTCGCATGGATCAAAAGCAAATATGGCCTTATCTGGCCTTCAACTACGTCAAGGGTGGGACCGTCAAAGACGGCTATGCGGTGAAAAATAATCCACCATTCACAGTAGTCACTTCCCGCAATAAATACAGCGGCACGGAAGCCAGCGGCAAGGTGAAGGTCTTTGTTGCCGTCGATGGGTTTTCACCACGGCCGATCACGCTCAAAAAAAACAAAGCCGGCCACTGGAAGGCTTATGAATTGTCTTCGGTCTGGCTGGATGTTGCCAAACCCCAGGCGGAAGAAGAGGAACTGTAGCCTGCGGCGGACCGTTGAACGGATCGCTGATTTGAGCCAGAATGCGGTCCAGATTTCGTCTCAACTCCTGGATATCGGAGTCCGGAATCAGGGTGCGGCCGACTCCCTGAAGCAAAAAATTCAACGCCTGACCATCCAGGTGGAGCATGCTATCCAGGCTGCTTGACCATCTTTGCCGATCGCCAGGCCAGGTTGCGGGCCTTTGATGCAAATGCCGCTTGAAAGGCCGCCACCAGCTGCAGTTTGGCGCTGCGACGCATTCGCTTGATTTCGGCCTCGCGCTTGCTGGCTGCGGATCGGTCCAGGGCTGCCTCAAGGTAGACCATGGCTCTGGCTTTCTCGCTATGAAAAAAGCGGGCGCCCCTACGGGAGCCCCTTGCGCTATGTTCCTGGAAACGACGCTTCGGATCAGTGGTGATCCCGGTATACAGGCTGCCGCGCTGTCCCTGGATCAAGTAGACGAACCACATGTCAGGCCTAAATGTATTCTTCTTTCGTTTTTTTAATCACCAGAAGGCCTTCTTCATCCATGCGGCGGGCCAGGTTCAGCACAAACGCACGCGCTTCGTTGATTTCGCGCATACTGAGCGGTCCGCGCCGGTCCATTTCGTCCAGGATATCGGCCGCCCGATTGTTCGACATGGCATTAAAAAAGTGGCGGCGCAGCTCGTCGACGGCCCCGCGCAAGGCGGTGGCCAACAGTTCATCGTCATTGATGCGCGAGATGAGCTGGCGCATTTCCATTTGATTCAAGGCGACCAGCTCTTCGAAAGTATATAGCTTGTCCTTGACCTCTTCCAGCATGTCGGGTTCCTGTTTGCCGAGTATATTCAGAATTTCGTCTTCCTGGCTGCGATCCATATGATTCAGGATGTTGGCTAGCGAGTTGGCCCCGCCGATTTCGGAGAATTCTTCCTGGCTGCGTTTCTCAAATTTTTCGCGCAATACCCGGGCGACCCGCTGGATGGCTTCCGGGTAAATACGCGTCGTCTTGGCTATGCGCAAGGCCACATCGGAGCGAAAATCTTCGGGCAGGGCCTTCATGATGTTGGCCGCAATGCGCGGTTTCAAAAAGGAGAGCGCCACTGCCGCAATTTGGACATGTTCCTGGCTGAGCGCGTTGGCTAACAGGATCGGATCCATGCGCTCCAGAAAATCGAAGTCCTTGTATAGATCCTGCTGCTGGATCTTGCCGAGCAGTTGATTGGCCTTTTCCTGCCCAAGGCCCATTTCCAACATGCGGCGGGCCTGTTCCAGGCCGCCCTCCAGGGGCGCCTCAAAGCCTTGCACGCTTTGCTGGAACTCAGCCAGAATTTCTTTTTTCTCGCTGGCGCTGATTCTATCAATGCGGACCATCTCATGCACCAGGGCTTCGACTTCCCTGGTTTCCAGCTCTTTGAGAATCAAAGCCGCCTGGTCGGTGCCCAGTGCGAGTAGCAAGCGGGCTGCGCGTGATACCCCGGAACGACTTTGCGCAAAGCCTTGCGGGATCATTAGGGGCGCAGTGCGCTTTGGACGAACCGCCGGTTGGGCGGCCGGGGTCGCTGGATCCCCGACCTGGATGTCGAGATGGGTGCCGCGCGGTTGGCGCTGGATCGGGTTGGAAACTGCCGGAGCTTTTTTGCGGGTCACCTTTTTAGTGCTTTTTTTCTTGCGAACAGGATTGGTTTTAATCGGCATGATGTGTGCTCAACTGATACAGACAGGGTTGTACTGCCCTTGATGCGACATAATCCTCAGTTTTGCAAGTAAAAAACAAACGGCCCGATTTGTGCTTGATGCATGCATCCGTGTGATTAGCGTCGATCAAGGACGAACTGCCATGATAACTGTGCGAGAGTACATGACCAAAGACCCGGTGTGCGTGGCCGAGACGGACAGCCTGCTGACTGTTTGCCACCGCATGGAGGGGGACAAGTTCCGGCATATGCCGATTGTAAACGAGGCCCGCCAGGTCGTAGGCATGCTTTCGGAGCGCGACCTGCGCAATCTAAGGGCTGCCCTGGATATACTGCGAGAGGGGATCGAGTCCGAGCATGGGCAGCTGGCTGTTGGTGAAATCATGTCCCGGCATGTCGTCAGCACAACAGCTGATACCAGTCTGGCACAGGCTGCCCGTGAAATGAATGCGCATCGTATCGGCGCCTTGCCCGTTGTTGAAGATGACGCCTTGATCGGCATTGTCACCTATACAGATGTGCTCAAGGCGTTTATTGATTTGCAAGGCGCCTGAAGGCCTTTAGGCCGGGGTCCATTGGACTGCAAACTTTAATCTGGCTGGTGATTCCCGGGCGGCCTGTTTTGATCCGCCAGGTGTGCTCTAGTTCTTTGCCAAAGCCAGCAGATCATGCCCCTGGTCTCGAATCCAGTCCTGAATAAAGGCCGGTTTCATGGGCCGGGAATATAAATATCCCTGGGCGTTATCACAGTGCAAATCACGCAAGAGGTCCCGCTGCTGGTATTCTTCGACGCCCTCGGCCACTACGCTGAGTCCGAGGTTGCGGGCCAGCGTAGTCAAAGAGCGAATGATCTGGACGGTATCGCCGCTGGACTGACTGCCATTAATAAATGAGCGATCAATTTTGAGAACATCAATCGGCAGCTTGTTCAGGTAACTCAACGATGAGTAGCCCGTACCAAAGTCATCAATAGCCAGTTTCACCCCCAGCTCGCGCAAGCGGTGCATCACCCGCACAATCAAATCCGGATCACGCATCAGCAGGCTTTCGGTGAGTTCAATGCGAATCTGGCTGGGGGCCACATTGTATTTGGTTAGAATATCACTCACCTGGCTGGCCAGATCAATTCTGGTAAACTGGTGCAAGGATACATTCACGCTGACCCACAGGTTCGAGTTGGCTGGATTCTCACGGTTCCAGGCCTGCATTTGCCGGCAGCTTTCCTCGAGCACCCAGTTGCCAATGGCTAAAATAAGGCCCGTATCTTCTGCGATCGGGATGAAGCGCTCGGGAGGGATCATGCCCTTTTGAGGATGCTCCCAGCGGATCAAGGCCTCGAAGCCTTGCAACTGTTCATTGGTCAGGCTGACAATCGGCTGATAATAGAGCTGGAACTGGCCCTCGGTCAGGGCGGCCTCCAGCTCACGCTCAATGGCTGTTATTTCCAAAAGCTCGCGTTGCATGTCAAAGTTGAAGAACTGCCAGGGCTTGCCGTGCTCCTTGGCATGGTACATGGCGATGTCGGCATCGCGCACCAGGTCTTCGCTGGAGCTGTAATTGGCAGTGTCCATGACAATGCCCATGCTGCCGCTCGCTTGTAGCTGATGGCCGTCGATTTCAACGCCCAGGCCGAGCTTTTGATGAACGCGTTCCAGAATATACATCACGTCTTTTTGGCTTTGAAATTCTTCTAACAGGATAGCGAACTCATCCCCGCCGAGCCGTGCGGCCGTATCCACTGTCCGGATCGCGCCCTGCAGGATACCGGCCACATGCGCCAGGAATTTATCACCCATCTGATGGCCCAGGGTGTCATTAATGCGCTTGAAGTTGTTCATGTCCATCAGCACCAGTGCAAACTGGTAAGAGCCGCGCCGGCGCAGACGTTCGACGGCATGATTCAGGCGTTCGGTGAACAGATTGCGGTTGGGCAAACCGGTCAGGCTGTCATAAAAGGCCTGGTGCCGAATGGTATTCTCATATTCCTTGCGTTCGGTAATATCTTCATAAATATAATACAGGCCGGCCATGACATTGTCCCGGATAACCGGAAACGCATGGATACTGACCGGAATCCGGCTGCCATCGCGATGCAGGCGTTCGGTTTCACGGGGAGCGCTGTGCCCGCTCAGAATGGCAACCCGATGGTTTTCCGCGTCCGCGATCAGTTCCGGAGGAATGATTTTCTGGTATAGTGCTCGGCCGCTGATTTCCGCGCTGTCCAGACCGAAGAGTTGTTCAAAGGCGGCATTGCAATTAATCGCATTGCGGTGTTGATCTACCAGCACAGTCGCCAGGGGCGAGTTATTGAATAGCTGTTCGTAAATCTGCTGCTGGCGCTCGACTTCGGCTTCCATCGCCTTGCGGGAGGTGATGTCGACAACCGTGCCTTCATAATACACAGTCCGGCCCTGATCATCGCGCACCAGGCGCGCATTCTCGGAGATCCAGATCACCTGACCGTCCTTGCGCCTGATTTGCGATTCAAACTGATAAATGGCCCCCTCGCTCTCAATCAGCTGCACGAACTCATCGCGCCGCTCTGGGTCAATGTATAGCTCGGTTTTGATGTTATGGAAGTATTCTTTCATTTCGGCCGGACTGCCAAAGCCGTAAATGGCTGCGAGGCGTTCATTGACCAGCAGGTAGCGGCCCGCAGGCGAGCTTAGAAAGATGCCGGCGGTGGAGTTCTCGAAAAAAACCTTGTAAATAGAATCATCGTACTGAAACTCCATGCTGTTGATTTGCATATTGTGTGCCAGGCGCTTGAATAATAGCCGGCAGGGATTCATATTTGCATCCGTGTATGTGCCCGGATTGGCTTTTTGTGCGGATTCGGACGTTCCGTAGTTTTCACGATTGCATTTTGGCTCCTTTTTGCAGACTCTTATTGACTGCCAACAGGAGACCTTTCATTATTGCGGCAAATTGTTGCATTTTTACACAGTGCCAGCGCACCGGGCCGGAAGTCGATCGCTAGCCGCAGTCGGTCTTGACCAGCAACCAATCGAGGCTGACCATGACTGTGAATTACTACCAAAGATATGGAAATTACCGAAACCAGAGAGCTCTTATACAACCTGATTCATTCCAGCGCCGAGGCGATCACCTTCGCTGATTTGGAGGGCACAGTGCAGTTCACCAATCCGGCTGCGGATCAATTGTATGGCTATGAGCCCGGCGAGCTGCGGGGTCGCAATGTGGACATCTTCAATTCGCGCCAGACTCTGCATACAGACGAAATTGTGGCCGCTATCACTGCGACTGGAAAGTGGCAGGGGGAATTGTTGCAGCGCCGCAAAGACGGTTCCGTTTTTTATGCTGCCTTGCGAGTTTCGTTGATTTATGACGCTCAGGGCCATCCGATTGGATTCGGTTCGCACAGCCACGATATTAGCGAGCGCAAGAATTATGAGGAACGCATTCAATATCTGGCCCACCACGATGCGCTGACCGAATTACCCAATCGGACCCTGTTTTTCGACCGTCTGGAACAATGCGTAATTTCCGCGCGCAAGTCCGGCAGTTATAGCGCTGTGTTGTGTCTGGATCTGGACCGCTTCAAAGCGATCAATGATGCGCGCGGTCATCCGGTTGGTGACGAGCTCTTGAAGCAGGTGGGACAGCGAATAGTCGGGAGCCTGGCAGAGGGCGATACGGTCGCCCGTATGGGCGGCGATGAATTTACGATTATTTTGAAAAACCTGGGGCCGGCCGTGCTGGACGCCGCTCGCAAGGCGGAGGCGACTGCTGAACAAATTCTGGCAGTGATTCAGAATCCGCTGTCTGTGGCCGGCCAACAGATCCATGTGACCACCTCGATCGGCATCAACATGTTTCGGGGTGATGACGATAACATCATGAATCTTTTGAAACATGCTGACACGGCTATGTATCGCTCCAAGGAGCAGGGACGCAATCAGATCTGCTTTTTCCTGCCGGAAATGCAGGCCGATGTGAACCAGCGTTTGCATATTGAACGGGAACTAAAGACAGCCATGCAAGTCACGGATCAATTAGAGCTGTTTCTACAGCCGGTCTTGCGTCTGGCGGAACAGTGCGTATGTTCGTATGAAGTGTTATTGCGCTGGAAAACAGACACTGGTTGGCGCATGCCGGATACCTTTATCAACATAGCCGAGCAAAGCGGTCAAATCCAGAAACTGGGCAACAAGGTTTTACGCGATGTGCTGGCCCTGCGGCGCCAGATCCTTGAGCGGGATCCGCAATTCGAGGATCACATCGCCATCAATGTCAGTTCGATCCAGTTTCGGTTGCCGGATTTTGTCCAGGAGTATCAGTCTATTCTACAATCCAGCGGGCAAAGCGCGCAGGGCTTGATTCTCGAGCTTACCGAGTCGGTGCTGATCGACGATATGGAAGACATTATTACGAAAATGCATCAGCTCAAAGAACTGGGCTTTCGGATCCATATTGATGATTTTGGCACCGGTTACTCCTCGCTCAACTATCTGCGGCGCCTGCCCCTGGATGGGCTCAAGATTGACCGCTCCTTTGTGGGCGCCCTGGATACGGATCCGGAGGCTAAATTGATTATCCAGCTGATCTGCGATATGGCGCGTAGCCTGAATCTGGTCACCATTGCCGAGGGAGTCGAGAACACCAGTCAGCTGCAGATTCTGGCCGGGACTGGTTGCGATTACTTTCAGGGCTTTTGGTATAGCCCGGCGGTCCCGGCGGCGGAGTTGGGCCTGATTGACCTGGGCGTCTCCTGAGGACCGGTATAGATGCGAGCGATGCAGTGGCTGGCCTTGTATGTTTTCTTGACAGGGCTAGTCTTTTTCGGGCAGTCCGGTAAAGCAGGGGATCGCTGGCCTGCGGCACGTTCCGGTGACGAGCCCCATTACCTGGTCCTGCTGGATAGTCTGGTTCATGATCAGGATTTGCTCGTCCAAAACAACTATGCATCCCCAAGGGCCAGTCAGGGACGTTATCTGCGAGGGGTGGCGCTGGATCATCATTCCGTGCTTGTGCATCCCGACCGGCAAGACTGGGTGCTGTGGGATGAATGCTATTTCATGCAGTGGACCGGTCTGCCGCCGCGCTGGTTTGAGCAACACTACAAGGACAGCTGCCCGCCGGGGGAGCATCTGACGTACTATCAGGAATATGGCTGGCATCCCCCCGGGTATCCCCTGCTATTGGCAATCTGCGTTGGTCCCTGGATGCTGGCCGGTCTGGCCCATTATGAAAGCCTGATCGTGGCCCTGCAGCTGGCGTTCTTTAGCCTGGCAGTCTTTCGTTTGCGGCGGCTGGGCCCTGTGTCCTGGCCGGCCCTGGCGGTATTGAGCCTGCTTGTCCCGGCTAGTTACTATAACGCTGTCTTTTATACCGAAGGCTTGAGTGCCAGTCTTGTATTGCTTGCCTGGACCGAATTCGAACGGAAGCGTTTTGGCTGGTCCGGGGTGTGGCTGGCCTTGCTGGCATTTATTAAAGAAAGCTATTTTCCTTTTGTGCCCTTGTTTGGTGTGTTTGCTTTCTGGCAAAGCGGACGGCCGGGGCAGGCCGCGAAACTGATGGCGCCCGCGCTGTTGGCCTTGCTGGCTTTTTTTTACAGATCCTGGTTGATCTACGGCGGTCCCTTTTTCACCTATTTGCCCTGGCAAAGTAACACAGCCTTTTGGTCGACTTTGACCGGCGCTTTTTTCTCACCGGTCGATGGTCTGTTCGTTTTCACACCCCTGTTGGTCTGGGCCCCGCTGGCCCTGTGGATCTTCGCCCGCCAGCGGGGCCGCTTGCAGGCCCTTCTGATTACCAGTTTGTTGCTCTATCAATTTGGACTGGTGCATGCCAGTGTGCATTGGTCGGGCGGCCCGACGTACGCTCATCGGCTGATGGTACCTGTCCTGACCCTGTTGCTTTGGCCGCTTTGGATCAGCCGGCCGACAGGCTGGGTGCCGGGTCAGCGCGTCTGGCCGCGCAGGCTGCGCTGGTTGTGGACCCTGTTGGCAACAGTCAGCGTGCTCAATACCGTGTACGCGCTGGGCCATCTACAAAACAGCTGGAATCAACCGGCCTGGTTCAATCTCTGGAACTGGCCGAGCAGTCAGGCCTTGCGCTGACCTGGCCAGGTTGCTTCATCAGATTTAAGTCATTGGACTGGTGATTGATGGAAATCGAATCAGTCCGGTCAGCATTTGATTTGCTTTTTTGGGACTGCGAAACTAGTTTGGTCAAATGAATGCTCTCCCTTTGTTCCTACAAATTCGTGCTGGTAGCAGGCCGATTTTGCTGATCGCATATAGTCTGGTTTTGCTGGTGAGTTTTTCGCAATGTAAAAGCAGCGCAGCGAACAATGTCAACAATCGCTCGCTCGATGATTCGATCAGTGATTATGTAAGCCTGAAAAGCTCCGGCGTATACAAAGCGCAAAGCGGCAGCACCATTGCCAGCCCAGGCGTGGCCAGCGGCCAAATAACAGATATTTATAATATTCAGTTGCTCAAGACCACTCAGGATGTGCAACCCAAAGTCGGCGATGTATTTGGCTTCCAATTTGTCTTTGATCACAAGTCCGCTACTACTGAGGCCGCTGCGGATTACACTGTTCCGGACAGTCTGCAAATCAGGGTAGAGCATCCCGCCATGACCAATCCAAAAGACGGTGTCGCTCTAACGAGCAGTCAATGGCAAACCCCGGTGCGCTCCGGCAAGGCGGTTTGGGTGGGCTGGTATTTCGAACATGACTGGGAAATTGTAGCTGGCAAATGGACTTTTCAGGTCTATGACGGTGATACCGTGCTTGTGACCAGATCCTTCACCATCAGCAAGGTGCAGTAATCTGATAGGTAGTCGCTTTCGTCCGTCAGGCTGCTGCCATCGCTCCAATCAGGACCTTTGATCAAGCAAGGTTCGCCTGCACGAGTGCGCTTGATCCCAGGGACTCCGGATTGGGCTACCCGGCTCCAGGATGCAAAGCCCGCCAATTGCAGCAGCTTCTATGGCGGCTCGTCAGGCCGAGTCGTCGTGTGCGGCCGATGCTAATAGATATACCCCAGGGTGTAGAGTTCCTCGTTTTCGCTTTCCCCATCCGAAGCATTTAGCAGCAGGTCGCTTTGGTAGTCTTCCACCCAGTTGGATTCAGTGCTACTGTCCTGCTGGACCAGGACGTCCTCTGTCGTGGCGGGACCGGTCGTAAACCAGTACAAGCCAATCCCAAGGCTACTGATCAAAAGCAGAGCGGCTGCTCGTTGGGACCAGCGCTGCCAGAGCCCTGGGCTGCCCTGTTTGCTTTCTGGTGCAAGGCGAGCCCGGGATGGATTTTGCATCTCCTGCAACACCTGCCTTGCGATCTGGTGGTTCCAAAGCGCGCTTTTTTCGCGCTCAGCCACTGCTCGCTCGAAGCGATTGCTTTGGTCTTGTAAATCGGAATTGATATCACGCGGTAAGGTTGACATGGTCTGGATCCTCCTGGACTGTGAGTCGGCTTTGCAGCTGTTTGCGCAGGCGATGCATTCGAGATTTAACGGTTCCGACCGGGATCTGAAGCAGCGCGGCAATCTCATCGTGCTGGTAGCCGCGTAAATGCAAGCCGGCCAATTGCTGCATACCGGCATCGAGTTCGGCTATGGCCGTCTTGAGATCGGTCTGATCCAGAAAATGATCCGCATCGGGACCGTCCTGGGTCACTGTCTGGGCCTGGCTTAGATCCTTGATCATCCATTGGCTCTGGTTGTACTGGCGGTTGTATTTCAAGGATTCGTTTTTGGCGATCGTATATAAAAAGGCGTTCATGCTTTCCTCCCGTAGAGCCGCTTTCCCTTTTGCTTCAATGAATCGAAAAAGCCGGATGTAGCTTTCTTGAGCCACATCATCGATATGATCAATCAATTCGTTGGAAAGCCAGGTACGGATTGCAGCGAGCACGGCTTTTTTCGTGCTCGCCACAATCCGGGCAAATTCAGCTTCGGTCACTGATTCGTCTTGCCTGGCCGGGGCCCTTTTTTGAAGTCCCCCTTGCGTCTATCGCGCATGTGGTCCATGCGTTTTTGCATCATATCCTTCCACTGCTGCCGCTGGGCCGGAGTCAGAATGGCTTTCATTTCCTGACCCTGGTCGTAGCGCAAGAGACCCTTTTCCACTTTCAGCTGGGCGATCGCTTCCAGACTGGTTTTTACTTCGGAGCGGCTGGCTTTATCAGCGGTAATGTACTTGCGCATCGCTTCATGCCGGCTTTTGAGCTGCTCACCGAGCGCCTTGTGTTTGGGCGCATACTTGTCAAAGACTGCTTTCATTTTTGTTTGTTGATCTGCAGTCAACTTCAGCACCTTGCTCATCTGTTCCAGGCGTTTTGCTGGATCGCCTTTTGGTCCCTGTGGTTTGGCCATCAGGCTTCCGGCGCTCCAGACCCATACGAGGCTGGCAGCGATGATCAGGTGTTTGATTGTTTTGGTTTTCATTTCCCATGCTCCTTTTGGAGTGATTATACTATGTATAACGCGGATAGCAGATCAGGGTTCACGGCGCGCATCTTTTTTTTGAAAAAAATCGGATTCTGGATCAGCGGCAAGCGGCGCCCGGCCAGCCGTGACAGGGCACAAGAAACGGATATTGCCAAAACAGGCTGCCCCAGGCAAAAACGGCTTGTCAGGGACTGCCCCAGGCCGACCGACTATCGCATGATGCATTCTCTCCATACTCGTAGACCTGAACTGATGCTCACCTTGTTGCTGCTGGTTGCCGGGGCTTGCTGCACGACCGGCCAGCCGGGTGCACATACACAACCGGACCCGGCTTTTCAGGCCGATGCGCGGGCCGCGGAGCGTTTGCTCTTATTTGAAAGCGAGCAAGGCAATTACGGATTTCGGGATCGTTCCACCGGGACTGTCGTGATACCCGCTGTGTATGCGATGGCAACAGAGTTCAATTCCAGCGGCGTCAGTTATGTGATCCGGGAGCGTCATTGGCGCTGCCTGGATGCCAGCAATCGGCTGGGCCCTGCAATCTTTACTTTTGATAACGGACCCGATCCGCTGGCCGCAGGACTGCAGCGCTACGTGGATGCCAGGGGCCGCTTTGGCTACGTGGACGCCGCCTGTCGAGTCAAAATACCGGCGCGCTTCGGCTTTGGCGAGCCCTTTGAAAACGGTCAGGCGCGTGTTTGCATGGATTGCCGGCTCGTTGCGGATGGCGAACACCACCGGGTGACGAGCAGTCAGTGGTTTGTTATCAATGTGGCCGGTCATTTTATCGAGCCATAAACGCCGATTGCCCCGGATGGGGCCAGTCAACGCAGATTTCGTCGTTAGTAACCGCTTGCGATCGTAGACCAGGCGCAAATGGGATGGCAGGCTTGTCGGCGGACTGTGCAGGCGTTTGTCTTGTTCGTGGGCCACAAATGCGTTCAGGCGGTGCCGGGCCGCCGCCGGCCCATTTTTTTACTGGCTGCTTACAAATCAGACACGGGCTTGAGCGCCATTGACTTGACAGTATGTCCAGGGTGGCGCATTTCAGTGCCTATGATTTCTGATTCGGATAGTGCAGCCGGCTCGCAATTAAGTCCGCTGCAAGGAATTCAAGACATACTTGATGATCACTTTTTGGTGAGCAAGACCGATGCCAAAGGCCGGATTACCTTCGCCAATGATATTTTTTGTCAAATCAGTAAATATACCCCCGCCGAGTTAATCGGCCAGCCGCATAATATTGTACGGCATCCGGACATGCCCCGTGAGGTTTTTCGGGATGTGTGGGACAGTTTAAAAGCCGGCCGCAGCTGGCAGGGCTTGATTAAAAACAGGGCCAAGGATGGTTCGATCTATTGGGTCCAGGCTCTGATTTATCCGAATCCGGATGTCGATAGCCCGGACAAGTATATTTCAGTGCGCGTCGATGTGACCCAGGCGATGCATGATCATGCCGAAGTAGAGAGTAACGAGGCGCTGCACTGGATTATGAAGCTGGGCACTGCCAGTATGTCTTTAGAGGCCTTCCTGCGCCAATGTCTGGATATAATTATGGCCTTGCCCTGGCTATCGCTCGTAGACCGGGGCGGCTTTATGCTGGATCGCGGGGAGGGGGTGCTGCGCATTAGCAGCACGCGCAACTGCGGCGAGTCGCTGCTCGAAACCTGCGCAACCGTTGCATACGGTCATTGTCTGTGCGGTCAGGCGGCAGAAAAAAGAGAGATCCTTTTTAAGGATCATGTTGACGATGATCATCATAATCATCCCGCGGGCATGCAGCCGCATGGCCATTATAATGTGCCCCTGATTTATGAAAACCGGCTGATCGGCGTGCTGTTTTTATATGTGGAGCACGGTCACAAGCGTCAGCGGCGGGAGTCCGTGTTTCTAGAGCGATTGGGTCAGTTGCTGGCGACCATCATCATCCAGAAACAGGCGGAGGAAGAGCTTTCCAATGCCATGATTCAGTTGCGCCAGTCGAACGTCGACATCCAGATGCAGTTATCACGCATTGAAATCTTGCAGGAGATGGTCAAACAATACACCCCCCGCCGGGTTTGGGAAGCGGCTCCGAATGCCTTGCGGAATCGAGTGCGTGAGTTGCCCAGTGAAAAGGTCAAGCTCGGCTTTTTATTCTGCGATATGCAGGGTTTTACACACTATTCTGAAAACCATAGTCCGAGCGAGATCATTGATACGCTGAATGAATTTTTTGATGAGGCCGTGCATTACGTGCAGGATTGCAATGGCGATGTGGAGCGCTTTATGGGGGACGCTTTTTTTGCGGTTTTTGAGAACACGCATGACGGTGCCCGGGCGGCTGTCAAAGTGCTGCAGGCCTTTCGCGAAGTAAACCACAAACGGAAAGCAGCCGGACGCCAAAGTATTTCCTTTCGCATGGGGTATCACGCCGGCGAAGTGATTCGCGGTAATGTGGGGGGGCGCACGCGTAAGGAATACTCGGTCATGGGCGACGCGGTGAACATTGCTGCCCGACTAGAGTCAGCTTGCGAGCCGGATCGAATACTGATTAGCAAGGAAGTCGCAGACGAGCTGCAGGATCAAATCCGAACGGGCCAGCCATTTGCAATCGATGTCAAAGGTAAAGACTTGTCCATTGATGTATGCTATCTGAAGGCCGTTCGTAGCAAGGCCGTCGGTTAAAAACGCTCCGGATGAGCCGGGCTTATGATTGACTTGCTGGTGTGGTATGGATACTGGTAGGCTATATGTTTGGCTGCCGCAAATTACTAAAATTCAGGCCCAATAAATCCACAGGGAAATCTGATGTTTCCGCATCCTGGTTTGCAACGGGATCATTGGGTCTACTGCTGGCTTTATGGTCCGCCTGCGCCGGTGCGCCTGGCCGGGCCTCGGATCTTCAGAAACTGGATTTGCAGGGCCATCGTGGTGCTCGCGGTCTGGCGCCTGAGAATACCTGGCCCGCCTTCCAAAAGGCGATCGAATATAAAATGTCGACCCTCGAGCTGGACACTGTGCTAACCAAAGACGATCAGATTGTGGTCCATCATGATTCCGAGACCAATCCGGTTTTGTGTCAAAATGACGATGGCACTCCGATAGAATCACGAAGCCTGTACAATTTAACTCTGGCGCAGCTGCAACAACTGGACTGCGGCACCCTGGTAAATCCAAAATTCACGCGCCAGCAAAATGCTCCCAAAACCAGATTGCTCAGTATTGGCGAGTTTTTTCAACGGGTGCATAAAGAGCGTCCGGCGAGCGGTCCAGCACTGCGTTTTAATATAGAAACCAAATTTCCAGGCGATGCCAATGCAACCGTCGCGGCAGCGCGCATGGAAAAGCATGTGCAAAAGCTCCTGGCAGCAATTTCTGGTGCTGACGAGATTGCCAACACAACAATCCAGTCCTTTTATTTGCCTGCTCTGTTGGCGGTCCGCGAGCAGAATCGGACCATCAAAACCTCGGCTTTGTTTGCCCCCAGCTATTTTCAGGGTTTTCTCATGCTTGCGGGGTTTGGTGACGGCGCTCGCGAAGATATACTGGAGCGGGCGCATGCCAGCGGGGTCAATATAATCTCGCCTTATTATTTGTATGTTACGCCCGGATTTGTACGCCAGGCTCACAAGTACAATATGCAGGTTGTGCCCTGGACGGTGAATGATGCAGCTGAAATGAAGCGTTTGATTCAATGCGGAGTAGATGGTATTATCAGTGACTATCCCGATGTGTTGCGGCGGGTGGTGGATCAGTTGCAAGCCGGCCAATCGGTGTCCTTCCAATAATGACGGCAATTGCTGTTGCGGCTGCTTGACTGCAGTAGTGTAAACAAGGGGGAGCGATGATGACAAAACGAAGTAAAAAGGCGATTGCAGTTTCCCTGGTGATCATTGTATCCAGCCTGTTCATGTACGCCCTGCGCCTTGGTCTTGTTTTACCGAATCCGGTAGTGCTGCGCCAGATGGGACCTTATTATCTGGTTCTGCGTCCGCAAGCTGTGGCGCGCCAGGAGACGGCGCACGAAAACGACGAGGCTGTGATTCTCAATACGACCCGCCTGTTATATGAATCCGGTGTTCTGGCCGACGGGCATAAAGCGCAGGCCATGACCCTGCAGCGATCAAACGGCCAAAAGTTCGCGGGCCTGGCTTTGTCGGCCGACTTGTACGCGGCGGCGCTTGCTTCCCGGAACGCGGATCTGGCCTATGTTCAAATCCCGGCCGACCGGATGCTGACGATTTCTATCCCCCGTCTGAATTTACTGTCTTTATATGTCGGCGAGCATTCTGCCATTCCACAGTTGATGCGTTCGGCTGCTGATCGCGGTTATCTTGATCCCCTGCGCCTGGAGATCTATGATCGCCGCATTACCTATATTGTGCCCCCGCATTTCAAGCTGACAGGCCTGTAGTCGGGCTCCGGTACCGGCCATTGTTGCCCGGATGTACGAGAAGATCGGGCTGGCAGATTCCGGCGGGCAGCCTGCCGAGGGCGTTCAGGGAGGCGCTCCGGGATTTAGAGCAGGGCCGCAAGGCCGGCTCCGGTCTTTGGAGCGGCTCTGGATGCTGCCGGGCCGCGCGGGATT
>JAGRNA010000264.1 GCA_020441005.1 Leptospiraceae bacterium | reverse complement strand
ACAACCTGGGAACCCAATTCATAAGATTGAAAAGAGCTCAGGCTTTTCGCTGCTTGACCGATCGGAGTGCGCACTGCCGCCGCAATGACCAGCCGATCACCATCTTTGGTAAATTTCATATGACTCTCCTGTTTTGTGTTAGCGTGTATATGCACGTTCCCGGAAGGGGCCAAAACCGTCCATCAGTTTTTACTCTCAAAAAAGTCCATTGGATGGCTCAGGTGGACTAATTCCTGCAACTGCCACAAGGCTTTCCAGAATCGCATCATTGCACATGCCATTACCCATCAGGGTTTGCTGTATGGATCTGGCGCATGGATCTGATTTGCAGCACCATGTGCGACTACCGTCACTCCTGATCGATATAATCAGTGACCGGCGGACAGCTACAAAGCAAATTCCGATCTCCATAGGTATTATCAATACGAGCGACTGGAGGCCAATACTTTTGCTGGGCCAGGTTATGCAGCGGGTAGGCGGCTTGCTTTTGTTTTTCCGCCGGCCACCCGCTCTGCAGCAGAAACTCGGCGGTATGCGGTGCTGTTTTTAACAAGCTGTCTTTGGCTGCAACTTTAGCGCCAATAATTTCATCAATTTCATTTTTTATGCTGATCATAGCTGTACAAAAGCGATCCAATTCCGCCAGGGGCTCGCTTTCGGTTGGCTCAATCATCAACGTACCTGGAACTGGAAACGACATTGTCGGTGCATGAAAACCATAATCAATCAGGCGTTTGGCCACATCGTCGACCTCTATCCCGGCCGTTTTAAATGGTCTCATATCAAGGATCATCTCGTGCGCAATGCGCCCATTTGGTCCGCTGTATAATACCTTGTAATACTGTTCCAGTCTGGTTTTCAGGTAGTTCGCATTCAGGATGGCATTCCTGGTCACCATGCCCAGCCCCTCTGCGCCCAGCATTTTGATATATCCATACGAAATTAACAAAATACTGGCACTGCCAAAACGAGCCTGGCTGATTGGGCCCACGCCCGTAGACGAATTTTGCATCGGATCACCGGGCAGAAAAGGGATCAAATGGCTGGCCACACAGATTGGCCCCATGCCGGGACCGCCGCCGCCATGCGGAATAGCGAATGTTTTGTGCAAATTCAGATGGCACACATCGGCGCCAATCTGGCCAGGACTGGTCAGACCTAATTGGGCATTCAGGTTGGCTCCGTCCATGTACACCTGGCCGCCATGCTCATGCACAATCTGACACAAATCCCGGATTCCCTCCTCAAATACACCGTGCGTGGACGGGTAGGTGATCATCAGGCAAGCCAAACGATCGGCATACTGACTGGCTTTTTCTTCCAGGTCACGCCGATCAACATTGCCCAACTCGTCGCAATTCACCAACTTAACCTGCATACCCGCCATGTTAGCGCTGGCCGGATTGGTACCATGGGCGGAAACGGGTATCAATGCAATGTCGCGATGATTCTCGCCACGGCTTTGATGCCAGCCCTTGATGGCCAGTAAACCGGCAAATTCTCCCTGAGCGCCGGAGTTGGGTTGCAAGGAGGTCGCCGCCAGGCCCGTAATATGTGCCAGATCCTGCTCCAGTTCACGAATGATTTGTAGATACCCCTGAACCTGGTCTTCGGGAACCAACGGATGAATGCTGGCGAACTCGGGCCAGCTAAGCGGTGTCATGGCCGATGCAGCGTTCAGTTTCATTGTGCAGGAACCTAACGGGATCATTGCTGTATCCAAAGCCAGATCCTTGTTGGCCAGCTGGCGCAAATAGCGCATCATGGCGGTTTCGTTGTGATAAGTATTAAAAACGGGCTGGCTCAGGTAATGATCAGTGCGTAGCATCTGTTGCGAAATGACCACAGCGGTGGCTGCAACAGCCTGCTCCAGGGCCCTTGCATCCCCAGGCTGTTCCTGGAGTCCAAATACGACCAGCAAATCCTGTACATCAGCACCGGTTACGGTTTCGTCGAGCGAAATCGTAAACTCTTTATCGCCCCGGAAATTCAGGTTGATGCGTCGGTCAACAGCGCGCGCTGCCAGCGCCTTGATATTTTTTGCTGTAGTTCGGACATGCAGGGTATCGAAAAATACGGGGTCCAAAAGCTCAAAATCAGCGCACTGCAGCTGATTGGCCAGGAAGGCCGTGTAACGATGGATACGCAGGGCAATATTTCGCAGACCTTCCGGACCATGATAGACGGCGTACATAGCCGCCATATTGGCCAATAAAGCCTGGGCTGTACAGATATTGGATGTCGCTTTTTCCCGCCGAATGTGCTGTTCGCGAGTCTGCAGGGCCAGGCGCCAGGCTGTTTGTCCGCTAGCATCCAGACTTTGACCAACCAGGCGACCAGGCATCATCCTGGTGAACTTCTCACTGGTGGCAAAAAAAGCGGCATGCGGCCCGCCAAACCCGGGCGCTACCCCAAAACGCTGGCTGGATCCGAGCACAACATCCGCCCCCCAATGCCCGGGAGGTTCCAATAAACAGAGGGCCAGCAGATCTGCGGCTACAACCAGACCAATCCCGGACTGCTGTTTGAGTTGCCGGGCCCAGTTGGCATAATCAGCGACGCTTCCCGTTACAGCCGGATACTGGACAAGCACCCCAAAGGCATCCTGACGACGGGCAAGATCCAAATCATCCGTAAATGCACCGATTTCGACCTGAATGCCGAGGTGACGCGCCCTTTCCTGTACTACATGCCAACTTTGGGGCAAAACGGATTGATCCACCAGGAATACGGTCGCTGATTGCAAGTCTTTGGGGCGGTTGCGATACAGCATCGCCATTGCTTCAGCCGCAGCAGTCGCCTCGTCCAGCAGGGAAGCATTGGCAATCGGCATCCCGGTCAGTTCACAGGTCATGGTCTGAAAGTTAAACAGGCTTTCCAGGCGCCCTTGCGAGATTTCTGCCTGGTAGGGTGTATATTGGGTATACCAGGCAGGGTTTTCGAAAATATTACGCTGGATGACAGCCGGTGTAATTGTATTGTAATAACCGAGTCCGATATAGCTGCGCCACACCTGGTTATTGCGGCCGATCCCTCTAATGTGACGCAGGTATTCCCCTTCACTCAGCGGTTCCGAAAGTTGTAGCTCATGCTCGAGTCGGATAGATGCCGGAATCGTCTCTTCAATCAATTCATCCAGACCGCGCACACCCACGGCCGCGAGCATCTGCTCCTGCTCGCTCGTGGTGGTGCCTAAATGACGTCGTAAGTACTCCTGGTCAGCCATACACGTGACATAAAAAAAAAAGAACTCTACATTCATACCACAATAAAAAGGGGATTTGATTGCTTTCTATGGCGACGCTGGTATTTTGCTCCCCTATGTCCGGTGAATTTGATGTAATTGTGATCGGTAGTGGTCCTGGAGGTGAAGGGGCAGCCATGCAGTGCGCCAAGTTGGGCCAAAAAGTGGCCGTGGTAGAGCGCTTTAATCAGGTCGGTGGCAATTGCACGCATCGAGGCACAATTCCGAGTAAAGCCATGCGGCAACCAATCCAGACAATGGTAGAACTGCGGCATAATTCACTGCTACGCGAAGAGTTGCATCATATTAACCTGCATTTGCCCCATCTATTGCGCAATGCCGAGGCCGTCATCCGATCCCAGGTACAGATGCGCTCCCAGTTTTATCATCGCAACAAGGTCACCTTGATCGAGGGCGAAGCCCGCTTTAGCGGGACAAATCAGATTAGCGTCTTGTCTCATGCGGGCAGCAGTGAACGCGTCTACAGCGCCCAAAAATTCGTTATTGCGACCGGGTCTCATCCCTGGCGACCACCGGAACTGAATTTTA
>JAGRNA010000039.1 GCA_020441005.1 Leptospiraceae bacterium | reverse complement strand
ATGGTGGATACCTGGGCCACCGTGGGCAGTTGCGCCCAAATTGGCAGCCATGTACACCTGTCGGGCGGTGTGGGTATCGGCGGAGTGTTAGAGCCCCCGCAGGGCTCGCCGGTAATCATTGAAGATAATGCTTTCCTGGGATCCCGTGCCATTGTGGTGGAAGGGGTTTTGATTGAGAGCGGTGCCGTTTTGGGGGCCAATGTGACCATCACAGCTTCCACTCCGATCATTGATGTCAGCGCCGAAAAAGAAATCGTCTACAAAGGACGCGTGCCCGCCAATTCGGTTGTCATTCCCGGCACTCGAATGAAAGAGTTTCCGGCTGGCAGCTACGGGACTCCCTGTGCATTGATTATTGGCAAACGCAAAGAGAGCACTGATAAAAAGACCAGCCTGGAATCAGCCCTGCGGGACTTCGCGGTTAGCGTTTAACAAAAGACCAATCCGATTTAACGCGGATTGCTTAATTCCTTGAAGGCACGAATCATGCCATCGGCCACGGTCTTGGTCAGGTTCAGGGCAAAGCGGGCTTTTTCGGCGGCCAGCACAACCTCATGGGCATTGACCGAATCCGGCTCGTAAACGGCCTTCATGGTCAGGTCTTGCGAGCGCACATCCATTTCTTCTGTCCGCCGCAGGGCTTCCCCCAGGGCAGCCGCGAAACCCTCTGTCACGCGTTCAGCGTCCGGTGGCGTGGCTGTGCGCGTCATATGCAAGGGATGAGATGTGTTCAAGGCCAGATGAGTTTTGTGAACAATGCCTGCCATTCGCGGCTGACCGCCCTGAAATTCAACGCCGTGGGTGTTATAAACCTGCATTTTTGCCTCGTGTAACCGTTTTTAGTTCTCTCTTTATTTTATGATCTGCTGTCGTCTTTAGACACTACGGCTGATTTCGAGTGTTTTATTAAACATCTGGCGGTGGCCCATTATGACCTGGGCGTTGGCCTCATAGGATCGGCTGGCACTGATCATATCAGTCATCTCTTCGACAATATTCACATTCGGCATGCGCACATACCCCTTCTGGGGCCCGATCTGAATGGCATCCGGATGCTCCGGGTCGTAGACCAGACGCAAGGGTCGCATATCTTTTTCAATCTTTTCGACCTTTACTCCCTGCCCCATCCCGGTGTCCAGACCGCGCGGATACACTGGCGAACGCCAGACACTGCGTAAATTGATTGGCGTCATCACCACCCGGTCGCGCCGAAAAGGTCCATCGCCGTTTGCATTGCGACTGGTATTCACATTCGCGATATTATTGGCGATCACATCCAGACGTAAGCGCTGAGCGCTCAGGCCCGTGGCCGCGATATTCATTGCACTAAACATTCCCATCTTTTTGGCCTCTGCTGTTTATGCTCCGGTTACATTGATCCTGATGATTACGCCAATCGGGTTGCCTTAGGCCAATCGACTGAGCTGATTTAATAGCCGAAATGTCCCGCCGATACGGTCCACCATCATACTATATTGCATTTGATTGCGAACCAGCCTGGCCACCTCATCCTCGATATCGACATTGTTGCCGTCGTTACGCATGCTGGAGTTATAGTCAATACTCACCCGGGGAGTCGTATCGCTGACATGACGAGACTGCCGCTGCGCGATGTGATCCGGCCGACTGGTATGCAGCTGGATGCTCTTTTGTTCCGCCTCCAGGGCCCTTTCATCGCTCAGAGCTCGCTTCAGTTCCGATTCAAAAACGACCTCGGATCGTTTAAAATGCGGCACATCCACATTGGCAATGTTATTCGCCAATACCTCGCGGCGCAGCATGGCGGCATCGAGGCCCTTTTCCAGCACCTGCAAGGATCGCATTGTAATTGTACTATCGAATATAGACATACGCCCTCCCTGTATAAATCGACGAGCCCCTGGAATTGCTGAAGCGATTATGTCTCCCGCATACTTTTTTTATCGCATTTTTGCATGACACCATTCGCGATGCTGACACTGTGTATGTATGCAGACCGGCTCGATTGCCAGCCACTGGACCATGCGCCTGTCCGCTTTTGGCGGCGCGCTAATGATTGTGGCCTTTCCGCTTTCAGTCAGTCTGTCCCAGGCAGGACTCGGGCTGGCCTTGATCGGCTGGATACTGGCCCGTATCTGGAATCGGACAGCATGTCAACAGCGCCTGCCTTTGCGGATGCATCCCTTCTTCTGGAGCGCTCTGGCCGTATATCTGATTCTTTTTGCCACTTTGCTCGTCAACGCCCTGCTAGCGGAAGAACGGATAGCCTTTCTCGCCAGGGGTCTGCGCGCGGAGGTCAAGGACATCATTCTACTGCCCGCCGGATTCTGGGTCATGGCCTGGAGCAGCAAACCCGAGGGACGCAAGCAAATCCTGCGCTGGCTGGAATGGTCCGTCTGGTTGCTCCTCTTGACCGGCTTTTTGGCAATTTGGAGCCGCTATCGGATCAGTAAAATACCGTGGTTGCTCTTGCACGACTGGCAGGTAGGGCCCAGTGTGCGCTTTCAGCATCATCTGGCGACGATTCCGCTGGGCAGTTTCCCGTTGAACGTCTATATGCCCATCGGTATGATGAATACGCATCTGACCTACGCCGGTCTGTTAATGTTTGCCTGGCCCTGGCTGTTGCTGCGCACCCTGCATCCGTGGATCAGGCAAGACTGGCGCGAGTATTGGCTGGGGCCGCAGCGCTACGCCCATTACTGGCACTGGTTTGGGCTGGTATTGGCCAGCTTGTTATTTATCCTGAATAACGGCCGCTCCGCTTTGCTGGGCGCCCTGCTCAGCGGAGTGGTCGGTGTACTATACTTCATCAAAGTCCATTGGGGCCGTTCGGCCCTCAAACTGCTTTTGCCAGCCATCCTGAGTGTGATCCTGCTAACGGCTTTTGGCAGCCTGGCGCCGCTGATTCACCCGCGCATGGCTCGAGCGGTCAACGCCCTGTTTAGCGCCGAGAAGAAGCACACAGATCATCAGCGCACACTGGTCTGGAATGGCAGTCTGGAATTGAGTCGTCAAAGTCCGTTGATTGGCGTGGGCAGCGGTCACTTTGAAGACCGGTTAAAAGAACACATTATCACCTATTCCAGCCAACACCCCCATCTTTGGCCCTGGTACAACCTGGCGCAACGCGGTCACGCACACAATGACTACCTGCATCTGCTGGCGATTGGCGGCCTATTCGCACTCGCAGCCTACCTGATCCTGGCCGGTGTCCTGTTCCAGAGTAGTCTGATCAAACTGCCCCTGGAACTGGAAACATGGAAGTTTGGCCCCCTGGCGCTACTGGTAGCCGGTTTTTTACAATGCTATTTTCTGGATGATGAAGTCATCCTGCCTTTCTGGATTTATGTCGGATTGTGCTGCGGGGCCGCTATCACAGAATCTGCGCGGCCCCAAAAAAGCGCTCCGGGTGAACAATAACATGCGATCCAGGCAGGAAAGCCCTCTACCCGCAGTCCGGGTGCTAAAGAATGGCTGGCCGCCATTGCTACTGCTCCTGGTTTTATGGCACAGCTGCGAGGCTGTGTTCCAAAATTACGATGGCCACCGGGACCCTGGTCAAACAGCAGTGATCACCGGCAACGCCAGTCGGCTTTATTTAATCGGAGCCAGGCGCAAGCTATATGATCGACTGGTGCTGGACCCCGGTGATTATATGATTGGATTTCGGCAAAGTAGCAATCACATGTCCGGAGCGGCGCGTTGCCAGGTGGCAGCAGGCCAGCACTACCAAATTGCTGTTACGGGCAGAACATTTCTGAAGCAATCGCGCACCTGGAGTCTAACAGGCGAGTGTCGTGTGTTACTCCCGGAAGAAAGCAGCTTCCCGAATTGGCGCTTTTTTATTCTAGAATAAACGGCGCCGGATCCAGTAACTTGCCATTCAATCGCACTTCAAAATGCAAATGCGGTCCGGTCGCCAGGCCGCTTTGCCCCACGGTACCGATAATTTCTCCCGCTCGCACCCGGCGGTTTTGATCGATAGCCAGGCGACTCATATGTGCGTACAGGGTTTCATAACCGGAGTCATGCACAATGCGGACCTGCCGACCATAGCCGTATTGGGACGCGGATGCAATATGTACAAAACCGCTGGCCGCCGCCCGCACAATTGTACCCTCGGCTCCCCGCAGATCGATTCCTTTATGGAACTGCAGTTGTCCCTGATTCGCCCCCCAACCGATTCGACGATAGCCGTAGGGGGATGTCACGTACTGACGCGTATGATCTACGGGATAGACATGCGGCCAGCCTTGCAGCCAAAAGTCATACAGACGAGCAAACTCATCCAAATCAGCGAGCATGTACTGCAAACCGAGCCGGCGGTAATGCAGCTGCAGCCAATCCGTAGAATTCAAATACTGTTCGGTCGCGTCGCCCTCCCCGCCGATTGCCTGGTTAGCGGTCCATAGGGTGTCCTGAATCATTGTATCCCGGTCCTGCCTGTATTGCAGCAGCGCTCGCTGACCGAAACGTAGTCCCAGAACCGCCTCCTGCATACCGGACCAGGGGCCCAGCAGATTGTAATAGCGTTCCGCCGGGCTCCCATCGGGCAACCGCGTGGTTTCTGTGGCCAGCCCGAAGGACTGATCATCATTGGTGTCGTCCAGATTGATCGCCAGGGCAGCCAGCATCAGCACGCAAACAGCGCCCACCGCAGCAAAGATCCAGCGTAGCGGTCGTAGTTCCGTTTCCCAAATCAGACCCTGGGCGCTACAGATAGTGATGTGCCATCGATCACGCTGACCCGGCCTCAATTTCTGGCCCCCGGGGCTCGGAGAGGGTTTCTCATGGCGGACGCTTTGCATGGACTCAAATTGTGTAGAGCGGACTATTTTGCCGGCAGTGGTAGCCACAAATCCACCAGCCAGCGCAGAATCAACAAACCGGCAAGGCAACCACTACCAAGCCATAAACTCGATCGAAACGCTCCCGGTGATCGCCGGCGTAACCATGCCGGCACGGTGTACAGTATCGGTAG
>JAGRNA010000263.1 GCA_020441005.1 Leptospiraceae bacterium | reverse complement strand
TTTCTGGAGGATGTGCTCTGGATCCTGGATCAAAGCCCGCCGGAACGCCAGACTTTGCTCTTTTCAGCCACCTTTCCACCGGCCATTCAAACGCTCGCGCATAAATACCTGCGGTCGCCCAGCGAGGTCAAAATCAAGGCTGGCAGCAGCACCGCAGAAACCATTGATCAGCGTTATTGGCTGGTGGCCGGGATGCATAAACTGGATGCCCTCAGCCGTATCCTGGAAATGTACACCTATGATGCCATGCTGGTTTTTGTACGCACCCGCGCCAGTACCACCATTCTGGCCGAGCGGCTGCTGGAGCGCGGCTATAAAGCGGCTGCCCTGAATGGTGATTTGAGTCAGGTGCAGCGCGAAAAAACGATTCGGATGATTCGGGAAGGCAAGCTGGATATTCTGGTGGCGACTGACGTGGCCGCCCGCGGGCTGGATGTTAAGCGTTTCAGTCATGTGATTAATTACGAAATGCCCTTTGACACAGAATCTTATGTACACCGCATCGGCCGCACAGGCCGGGCCGGACAGAGCGGGATGGCCATCTTGTTTATCAGCGAGAGGGAGCGCCGCATGCTGCGCTCGATTGAGAAGCTGACGGGAGCCCAGATCAAGCAGCTGCGCCTGCCGGATAAAAAGGAGCTGGCCAGGCTGCGTATTGAGAAATGCAAGACCGCGTTGCAGGAAACGATGCGCTCGGTAGACTTGCGCAAATACCAGGAAATACTGTATGCTGATTTTTTTGAACATCCGGATGAAATTGAATCTTACGCTGCTGCCATGCTCTATCAACTGCAAGTAGAACGTCCTTTCGTGATCCCGGACTCAGATCTGCCCGGCCCGGTTCCACAGACCCATGGTCGTTCCAGTGGCGGCAAAAAACACAAACCCCGGCGTGAGCGCAAGACCGGACGACCCAGACCCGCTGCCAGCGCTGCTAAAAAGAGTCGCAAATCAAAAAAATAAGGCTTAATTAGGCAAACAGTCAGGGCTGCAACGAATGTTGTATGCGTGCAGCCAACTAGCAAGGCCATGATTCCGACTGTCCCCAAAAATCATAACGAGCATTTTTATCGCAATCTGCCTGCAGAGAATTCCCTGCAGGACATTCTAAAACGCGATTTGTATACTCCGGTGCCGCCGGACTGGTTGATTGTCATCACCGATGTCAAGGGATCCACTCAGGCCATCCAGGAGGGTCGCTATAAAGACGTCAATGTCGCCGGTGCGCTGGGAGCGATTGCAATCAGTAATGAATATAAAGACATGAATTTTCCGTTTGTGTTTGGGGGCGACGGGGTTACCGTATTACTGCCGGCCAGCCTGGGACAGCGACTGCGTGATATTCTCTACGATACCGGGCAGCAGGTTAAAAAACTGTATGATCTGGATTTACGGCTGGGTATTGTGCCCGTTGCGGACGTCTATGCGGCGGGCCTGGAATTGTCGGTCGCCAAACTAGGTGTTTCCCGCTACTACAATCAGGCGATCATCCAGGGGAATGGAATTCAGGCTGCGGAGCGATGGATCAAAAGTCCGGAGGGTGAACGCTATTTAATCCGCACAACGCAGAACCCGGCTGTGCGGGCCAGCTTTGAGGGTTTTACCTGCCGCTGGCAGGATATCCCCAGTCAACAAGGGGAAACCATCGCCATGATTGTTCAGCTGCGTTCAATGAATCCCGAATCGCGCCAATCCACTTTCCTGGCGATCCTGGATCAGATCAATGCGATTTTTGGCCAGGAATCAGAGTATCATCCCTTGTATGAAGCTGGCCTGGCTGTCAGTAGTGACCGAAAAATATTATGGAAAGAGGCTGCGGCGCGTAGCGGTCAGCGGACCGGGTTGCGGGTCTGGATCAAGTATTGGCAGATAAAAATCGAGACCCTGATTACCCGATTGGCTATCCGTTACCACATTGGTTTCAAGGCCTATTGGTACAATCTGGCGCAATTGAAGGATTATCAAATCCTGAGCTGTGATTTTAAAAAGTACGACGGCACCCTGAAGATGGTCATTGCCGGCCAGACCGCAGATCGCCGGCGCCTGCAGGCCTGGTTTGATGGTCTGTACAAAGATAAAAAAATTTATTATGGCCTGCATGTGTCCGATCGTGCTTTGATAACCTGTCTCTTGCATGCCGGCTCCCGGCGCGAAGTCCATTTTGTGGACGGTGCCGACGGTGGTTATGCGCTGGCATCCAAAGCGTTGAAGGCTCAAATCGAGTCTAGTGCGCCTTGATTCGTTCCGCCTGGGGATTGTGATAGGAGTCAAAGATCAACTGATTGGCCAGTAGCAGCGCGATCAGAAAAGCCATGCTAGACGACACAAAGATGGCCGCTAAAATCATAATTTGATAGCGGATCGCTTCCATGGGCGGCGAGCCGCCTAGAATCTGACCGGTCATCATCCCCGGCAGCTGCACCAGGCCAATCGTCGTCATGGTGGCGATCATGGGAGACAGGGCCGATTGCAGCGCTTCGCTGATAAAGGGCTGCAGAGCCTCTCGCCGGGTAGCGCCGCAGCTTAGATAGTAGCTGTACCGCTCGCGGTCGTCGAGAATCAACTTTGTATAGGTGCGAAAGCCGATGATACTGACCTGCAGGGTATTGCCCAGGATCATGCCGCTGATCGGAATCAGATAACGGGCAGTCCAGGGGTTGGGTAAGGTCAGTACGATTGCCAGCATATAGGTACCAACAAAAAATACGCCGACCAGCATTCCGCTAAAGATTGGCAGCCAAAAAGTGCGCCAGGCCAACTGATTGCGGCGCAGACTGCTGGTGGCCGCGACCGCAGCCATCAGCACAACCCAGCCAACGTTGAGGCCTGGATGATCCAGGGTGAATAAATAGCCCAGATAAAAGCCGATCAACAGCAGCTGCAAAACCATGCGGCAGAGCGCAATCACTGCATCCCGAACCAGGCCGGTACGGTAGTAGCCTAAAAGGCCAATGGGAATCAGCACGAGCAGAGCTCCGAGACACAGCTGCAACCAGTCAATGGTTTGAATCGTCATCCCGATACCGCGTCTGTTTGCTGCCTGTCCGTGGCTGGTAACGGTATTACCTGACGGCAGGCCCGGATCCAGTCTGCATTGTGCGACACACTGAGGAATCCGGGTGCATGTTGGAATATAAAG
>JAGRNA010000262.1 GCA_020441005.1 Leptospiraceae bacterium | reverse complement strand
ACCGGTCTGGTGATTGATGCCTATTTTTCCGGGACCAAGTATGCCTGGATTCTGGACACAGTAGCAGGAGCGCGTCAACGGGCCGCTCAAAATGAATTGGCTGCGGGCACAATCGACAGTTGGCTCCTGTTTAAACTGAGTGGCGGATTGGTCCACGCTACAGACTATACGAATGCCAGTCGCACCCTGCTTTACAATATCCGCTTGAAGGAATGGGACTCCGAATTGCTGGAATTATTCCGTGTGCCCCCATCTATCCTGCCGACCGTGCATCCGAGCCGTCACCGCTATGGAGTCACAAAGGATGTGGACGGCATTCCGGATGGCATACCCATATTAGCTTTGATCGGCGATCAACAAGCGGCCTTGTTTGGGCAGCTGCGCGTCAACCCCGGAGAAGCCAAGAATACTTATGGGACAGGCTGCTTCCTTTTATTCAACACGGGCGATGATTTTGTCCTTAGCCAAAACGGGTTGATCACAACCCTGGCCTGCAATGCTGAGGGACAGGTTTGCTACGCCCTGGAAGGCGCTGTTTTTATTGGCGGGGCTGTGGTGCAATGGCTACGCGACTATATGGAATTTTTTAAAGCAGCGCCAAAATCGGAAAAACTGGCCCAGGAGCTGCATAATGAAGCCGATGAGGTCGTATTCGTGCCCGCCTTTGCCGGCCTGGGAGCACCACATTGGGACATGCAGGCCCGTGGTGCGATTTTTGGTCTGACGCGGGACACAAGTCCGGCCCGTATTACGCGCGCTGCCTTGAATTCTATTGCCCTGCAAAGCCATGATTTGGTGCGGGCCATGGAGCAAGACACCGGCAAACAACCGGGCGAACTGCGAGTCGATGGCGGGGCAACGTCCAACGCCTACCTGATGCAATACCAGGCCGACATTCTGAACATGCCAGTAATCAAACCGGCCAATGCCGACACGACCGCGCTGGGTTCGGCCTACCTGGCAGGACTGGAATCCGGCTTCTGGGATAGCCTGACAGAGTTATCAGAACTGCAGTCCGACAGCACGGTAATTCAGCCTTCGATGACCGCTGAGCGTCGCCATCACGAACTAAAGTACTGGAACAAGGCCGTGGAGCGGGTCAAGGACTGGGTCGACTAACATCCGGCTCAACCGGAAATGTAATTTGAAAGCAAGTACCCTCGCTGGTACTCTCTGCAATCCGAATCGTGGCCTGATGCCGCTCCAGAATACCACGCACAATGCCTAACCCCAATCCACTACCCTCGCCCTGGTCCTTGGTAGTAAAAAATGGATCCCAGATCCGATCCATTATTGACGGCGGGATGCCGGGGCCGTTATCCCGAATTGCAACGATGACCCGATTCGGACCGGATTCATTATCGCTACCGCGCTCCAGTTGCGTTCGAATGACAATGCGCGCATCAGGCTGATTTCGAATCGCATGCCAGGCGTTGGTGATCAGGTTGGTCCATACTTGACTGAGCTCATCCGGACTGCAACGCACCGGCGGGATTGCACCATAATCGGTTTCGACCGACACGCTGGTTTTTAGCATATTATGCAGAATGATTAGCGTATTCTCGATGCTATCATTCAAATCGTGCAGCTGCAACTCCTGGCTTTGATCCAGATGGGAATAGTGCTTTAAAGCCCGAACGATGCGCACAATGTTGCCGATGGCATATCTGGTGTTGCGCAGATTGCGCGCAATATTGATAATCATCTTTAGTATTTCAACAATCCTGTGCGCCACGCCGCCCTCAGCTCCTTCCAAAAGCTTTTGCAGGGCTCGACTGTGCGATGACTGACTAAAGAGTTCAATACTGGCAACGGCACTTTCAGGCACACCATAGAGGCTATTTTCCACATAGAGAGCCGCAATTTCATCCGCCAATGGTATGCCGCACTCACCCAAATAGCCGCTTAATTCCTTTTTCTTGAGGAAAGCCTGGGGCACAATTCCAGCCTTTTGACTGCTACTGACGCGCACACCCAGCACGCGAATCAGGTTCATCAGGCTGCGTAATTTGCCCGGAGTCAGAATCCGCTGAATTGTATCCAGTTTGGTAAACACAGCTAAAAAATTGCGTTCGATATTCTCGGTACTGCCCTGAATTACACCGGCGGGAGTGTTTACTTCATGCGCGATACCAGCCACCATAACGCCCAGCATGGCCATTTTTTCCTGTTGCACCAACTGTGATTGCGCATTCTGCAACTCACGCGTTCGCTCGCGAACCTGCTCTTCCAACCCGGCCAGGATGTGTTCATTCCGGCTATAAAGAATAGCGTTAGAGAGGGCCATGACTGCCAGTGACGTTATCTCCCGTAGTTTCTCTTGAATGACATCCGCTTTGATTTCTATGATTGCATTTGATATAAAGATGAGCCCAATCAGGCTTTGATTCAACACCAGAGGCATAATGAGTCGTGCCTGGCTCTCCTGAAAGATACGTCTGGCGTCAATCGCAGCGTTAGGAAAATTACGATAAAACTCCTGGTTGTCTACATCCCCGCGATAGTACAGCTGCTCATGCTCGGTCACATGCAGCAGGAAAGGATCGTAGACGCGCAGTCGGGTCAGGTTAATGATCTTGTCGGGCCAAAGCCTGAAAGAAGCGCTCTCCTCATCCCAAATAAAAATGCCGGTAGTATCGGAAACCAGGTATTCGTTCAGATAATGAACCAAAAGTTCGCAGACCTCGGTTACCGGACGCAATTGAATCAATTGCTTTTTGAAATCGGCATAACTAACTCCGTCTTCCAAAGCCGACACTCCCCTGTTCCTGTACTTGAATGAATTGTGCCGGTCTAGCGGATTTGATCAAGGTTGATCGCCCGGGATTTCAGGTCAGGACCCAGACCAGCTGGATTGTATTGACCGACGATTTCACAAAACTTGCCGCCCTGGTACAGGTTGATGGCAGTACTGGCAAAGTTTTCACTGGCTTGCACATAAAAACCGTTTTGCAACTCAGCGTGTAGCATATCACGCGCTGCCCGACAACTAGTTGTGCGCATCATGGCCGGGCTTTGCCGTGCAATCGCGTTTTGGGAAGCACGAGCGACAATCCGTAACTCAACGGCATCACCAGACACTTTTTCACGAAAAACTCCGGTAGGCATATCGATGGTTCGATCGGTGGCGCATTGAGCGAGCAAGCCAATTACGAACAAGCTGATGCAAATCTTGCAACAGACGCCTGCAATCCGGAATCGCCTGCCTGACGGAGACTTTCGAGAGTGAAAACCGCTCTTTGGGTACCAAGGGCTGGAAAGCACGGAGACAATCGAAAACATGAACGCAAAATAAATGTCCGCTTCTGTGTGTCATCCCCAAATATGAGCTTCGCAGCAACGATCCCACCCGACCCAGGGCAGATTTTTTCATGGTTAACGCAGCCGGGTCATGCTGGCCAGGCTACGCTGCCATGCCGTACTGTAATTCACGCAGTGCCGTGCGCCGTATGCACGATCAGCGTACTAACGCGCGACTACGCAACGAGCCGCCGGCAAGGCGATCAGGCTGAATATCCCAACCAGGTAAACCGCTTGAAATACTGCGCCTCAAATTCTTCGATAGCAGAAATGTGCTGCAAGGTCAAGGCGATATCATCTCGGCCATGTAATAAATTCTGTCGGCGATATTCATCCACAGCAAAGCCATATTCTTGACCGTTAAAATTCAGAATCTGCTTTTCTAAATCGATTTCAAACTGCGATCCCGGGTTTTGCTGAACCAATGCCATCCACTCCCTGATTTGCGTCCCTGGGAAGGTGATGGGCAGCATTCCGTTCTTGAAGCAGTTATTATAAAAAATATCTG
>JAGRNA010000261.1 GCA_020441005.1 Leptospiraceae bacterium | reverse complement strand
CGGCATTCTAAGCAACTGAACTACCGGTCCACGGCAGTAAAAAACTCTCGATAAAGTGGTGGGTGATGACGGGATCGAACCGCCTACCCTCTGCTTGTAAGGCAGATGCTCTCCCAGCTGAGCTAATCGCCCGTTAGATCAACTTTCTGTGGATTCTGGCTGTTCCGCGCTCTCCACAGCAGTTGTTTCAGTTTCTACGGGTTCACTGACCGCAGCCTCGGCGGTTGTATCTATTGGCTCCTGGCCAAAGGTACGGTTCACCAGCAGGGTCATCCGGCTTTTGTGCCGACTGGCTTGTCCCGGGTGGATCAAGTGCCGCCGTCCCGCCTTGTCGAGGTAGGAATGGTATTCTGCCAGGCTTTGGACCGCCTCGGAATGCATCCCGTCCTCGGTAAAGTGACGTACTTTTTTGGCCAGGGTGCGCAAGCGCGCTCGCTGATAGCTATTCAGGGCATTGCGTTTACGCGTTTTACGAATGTCTTTTTTGGAAGCCTTAAGGTTTGCCACTTGATCTGATCCTTTCTGAAACTGAGCTTGACAGTTTTTTCAAGCGCGTTCGTACGTCAATTCCAAAGAACTCTGATCAAGCTTTTTCTTCCAGCAAAAGAGCATCCGATCCGCTCAGATTCTTGCGAAACTCTAGCAGCTTGCTTGAAGGGATCTCTTCTATAACCTCACCGGTTTGATAGTTCACCAGGGTAACCTGCAAGTGCCCGGATTCGCCGTGCATTTTAATGCGCATGCGCAGATTGGAATTTTCGGGTCCCGAGTTCTGGATTTCCTCAATCACAGCCCGGATCTTTTCCCGATTTTCCTGGGTATCGGGCAGATTGGTATACTGTTCCGTGTTTCCCCGGCCGCCCTGCAATTCACGCACACTGTGCTCCCGACGCAGGCTTTCCGCGTGAATCTGCTGCTGACTTGCCATTTGCTGCCAATTGGGCTGCTGCACATGTTTTTCGGTGTGAATTGCTTCCATGAGACTAATCCTCTATTCCAACACTTCGTGAATTTAAGGCGCCATCTTAACACTGCATGCATTTTTTTTACGTGTTTTTCAATAAATAAAGTTTGTCAACCAGGCGCACCGCCCCCCCTGCCAGATCCTCTTTCCATGACAGCCAAAGCGGGCAAGGCAGAGAACCATACGACATAAGTTCATGTTCCCTTCGCATGCCCGACAGGGAACCGATTCAAACAGATTTATCTGCTACGAAGACCCCAAAACCGTAATGGCGCCAGGCCAAATCAACGGTGCTAAAACCGGCAGCCTGTAGCCAGTTCATTTGATCCATTAGCGTGGCCGTCCGATCCAGTGCACGACGCTCCAGGCAGTCCTGGATCGCTGTTTCCGATAAATCAGTAGACCGGATGGCATCCAGCCAGTGCGACCAATAGCGGCGCTCCAGCTTCGGTGAGGCTCCTGAAATCTGATCCGCATTGATGAAGCGGCCTCCGGGACAAAGCCAGTTATGAACCTGTTGAAACAAGTGTGCCTTGCGCTCATCAGTGAGGTGATGGATCGACAGGGCCGACAAAACCATATCCCATTGACCCAGCCATTCCCTGTTTAAAGCGGAGGGAATCTGATCATAATCAGCGGTAATCAACTCAACCGGCCAGGCTTGCAAACGAGTCTGCGCTTGCACCAACATGGCGGCCGTATTGTCCACCAAAGTCAAAGCCATACCCGGCCAGGCCTGCAACAGCATGGCTGAAAAAAGGCCGGTACCGGCCCCTAACTCCAGCACGCGCACATTTGGTTGATCCGGACGGGCCAGTGCGACCGCAGTTCCATAGAAATCATCAAAGCAAGGCAGTAATTTGCGTCTTTGAGCATCGTATTGATCGGCGTTTTGACGAAATGATTCGCTCACCTGCATGGTATGGGTGTTCATGATAGACTCCTTTGTTACTTGCGGCTCTGGACGCCGGAGCAGCATTCCACAATAGGATCGCATACTGATTACTATAAGTCAAATAAATAGTATCTATGTTTCTCATAACTAATTGTTATAATGGCCTCTGACCGGAAAGGTAGTCACCATGAAAGCCTGGCAGAATCCCCGGTTCAC
>JAGRNA010000260.1 GCA_020441005.1 Leptospiraceae bacterium | reverse complement strand
TGTGGGCTGTAAATTCCGTATTGACCAGCGAGCTGAAATGGGCCGTCATGATCTCGTTGACCAACAGCCCCAACTCGGTCGGTTTGAGCGAGCGTTGCACCCGAATCACATAAAAGCGTTTCAACAGGGTGGCGATGGTCGGGGCATAGGTCGAGGGTCGACCGACGCCGCATTCTTCCAGGGTTTTCACCATCGATGCATCGGTAAACCGCGGCGGGGGCTGGGTAAAGTGCTGCTCCTCCTGCAGTTTGCGCAATTTGAGGACTTCACCCTCTTGTAAAACCGGTAAGAGGTTGTCTTTATTCTGTTTCTCTTCCGGATTAAAGACAATCGTAAATCCATCAAACTTCACCTGGCGTCCCGTGGCGCGAAAGGTTTTATTGCCGGCCTGGATATCTACGGCGGTGAAGTCTGCGACTTCGGCTTCCATTTGGGAGGAGACAAATTTACGCCAGATCAGCTGATAGAGTTTGAGTTGCTCTTTGCTCAGGTGCTTGGCAATACTATCCGGATCGAGGGCCGGATCGGTGGGCCGGATGGCTTCATGGGCGTCCTGGGCTCCCTTCTTTTTGTCAAAACTGCGCACCTCTTTTGCCAGGTACTGCTCTCCAAATTGCGCGCGGATGTAATTGCGCACCTGATCTAGCGCGATCGGTGAAACCCGGCTGCTATCTGTGCGCATGTAGGTGATCAGACCGGTGATATTACCTTTGCCGATCTCGATTCCTTCATAGAGTTGTTGGGCCACCATCATGGTTTTTTGCGATGTAAAACCCAATTTGTTGGCCGCGTCCTGCTGCAAGCGAGAAGTGGTGTAGGGCGCGGTGGGATTACGTTTGCGCTCCTTGCTGCTGATGCGACTGATGCGGTACTCGGCTCCCTCCAGCTCTGCCAGGATCTGGTCCATTTGCTCCTTGTTTTTGATGCGCGGCTTTTTCCCTTCAATGAAGTGCAGTCCGCTTTTAATGCGCGCCTTGCCGTGCTGGAACTGAGCCTCCAGAGTCCAGTATTCCTCGGGTTGAAAATTTTCGATCTCAATTTCGCGTTCGCAGATCAGGCGCAGGGCAATTGACTGCACTCGTCCAGCCGAGATGCCCCTTTTTACCTTCCGCCAAAGCAGGGGCGAGATGCTATAGCCGACCAGGCGATCCAGGATCCGGCGCGCCTGCTGGGCATTGACCAGGGCGTTATTTATTTCACGGGGTTCCGAGACGGCCTTTAACACTGCCGGCTTGGTGATTTCCTGAAATTCGATGCGCTGGATGGCTGGATTTTTCTCGCTCAGGGCCCGCTTCAGGTGCCAGGAAATGGCCTCGCCCTCACGATCCGGGTCGGCAGCCAACAAGACTTCTCTCGAGCTGCTGGCCAGTTTTTTCAGGCGGTTCAGGATTTTAGCCCGGCCCCGCACAGTTATGTATTCCGGTTGAAAGTCATTATCGACATCGACAGCCATACGCGATTTGGGCAGATCAATAATGTGTCCCATACAGGCTTCAATCACGTAACCGGAGCCCAGGTATTTATTGATGGTTTTGGCCTTGGCCGGTGATTCTACAATCACCAGGGTTTTTTTACGCGCGGCGGCCTTTTTCTTGGCGGCCTTTTTTTTCGCCCGTTTTGGCTTGCTTGCCGGCCCCGGACTGGCAGTCTCAGTTGCGGCAACGCTGGTCGTCGATTCGCCCGCGCGCTGTACGTTTGCAGCGGCCGGGGGGCTTGCGTCCGGTACACTGCTTGCTTGCGTTTCAGACTGGTGGGATGGAGTAGTTGTGCTCATAAGTTGCTGCTCAGGACTCTGGTGACTTTATGTCTCCTGGAACTGAAAAGAAATAAGCACCTGGTCTGTCAGCAATTTTTTTGTGATTTTCTTCAAATATAGGCCATGGTCCGGGCGCCGTTGTCCAATAATTGCCGGCCACCCTCATTCAGACCCCGGATTTTTTGCCACAGGGGCGTATCGAAGGCCTCCACCTCGCGTCCTTCATCCAGCGCGTAGCGGGCTGTAATCAGGGCTCCACTACGTTCCGGGGCCTGGACGACACAGGTGCAGGGACTCAGTCCGGCAATAATGCGATTGCGGCGTACAAAATGCCAGGCCTGGGCTCTTTGCCAAGGCAGGAACTCGCTGAGGAAAAGCAAATTGCCCTGTTTTATTTGAGCAAGACGAATCAGATCGAGGTTGGCCCGGGGACCGGTGTGCTCCAGACCCGCCCCAAGCACAGCTATGGTTCCTATCTGGCGCTCCAGGGCTGCGCTATGAGCCAGACGATCGACACCCAGGGCAAAGCCGGATACCAGCCAGCGTGTTTGATCCGGTTCGCCGGGCCACTGATCGAGGCGTTCGGTAATTGCCAGTCGTGCCAGACGATGGGGCTTGCGAGTGCCCACCACGGACAGCATCTCATCTTGTTGATCCGGATATCGCTTGCCAACCAGGCGATAAAAAAGGATTGGCGGCGGATCGAATATCTGGCGCAAGAGCCAGGGATATTCGGCCTGCCATATCGAAATCCAGGCCCATTTTTGATGGGCCGGCTGGCGAGCGTTTCCTGTAGCAGTTGTTTTTAGCTGTGCGCTGACAGCCCGTTCGGCCTCAGTTAGCTCGCTCGGAGTATAAAATTGATGCAGCCACAGGCGAAAACCATCTGTCGCGGGCCTGGGAGCCGTCTGCCAGCCGCCGGACTGGTAGAGTGCCTGGCGATGGGGCAGGGCGGCCAGGAAACAGGCTGTGTGGGTGGCAAAGGGCAACTAGAGTCCTCCATAAGGACAACCGGGGCTGCCGCTTAGACAGAGGTCAAGCGCCTCGATATTTCTGGCAGCCTGCTTGTAATTTGGCGTTTCTTTGGCATTGTCCAGCACACCTTTTTTTC
>JAGRNA010000259.1 GCA_020441005.1 Leptospiraceae bacterium | reverse complement strand
CTAAAACGACAGGCTCGCACCGGCCGCAATCCATCTTCACAGAAACGCTCGCGCGCGGATCCAATAGCTCGTATCCGGCCGGCTTGTAAATCTTGCAGACCGTTGTAATAATCAATCAGGACGCCGCTCTGGAGATCGAGGGCCAAAGCATTCATGCTAAAGTCCCGGCGGCTCAAATCTTCTGCCAGAGTCTGGGCGTAGGCAATAGCATCCGGGCGGCGGGCATCGCTATACTCACTTTCGCGGCGGTAGGTCGTCAACTCATAGGGGCGTTTATTGAGCAGAATGGTGATGGTGCCATGCTGCAGGCCGGTCGGGATGCTCCGCGGAAACAGGCGCAGGGCTATCTCGGGGGGCGCATTGCTAGCCAGATCATAATCCCCGGGGCTATGGCGGGCAAGGATTAAATCACGCACACACCCGCCAACCAGATAGCATTCATAGCCAGCCTGACTTAAAGTGGAGTGGATCTGTTGCAAATCCGAACGAATCTCGGCCGGCAGAACTGCAATCAGATCTGACTCAGAGCGCATGAACGGGCCCCTTCCGATCCAGCCCGGTGCATGGCGTCGGCCAGGCAACATTGATTCCAGTTTGCTTGTTGCCAAACATACCTTAGCTGCTCGCAGGGGATAATCCCGCCTGCAGAACCGCGCAGATTTGATCCGGATCTTCCAGACCGACGGAGAGACGCAGCAGGTCGGGATGAAGACCATACTGCGCAAGCTCTTGCCGGCCAGCTGCGCTCTGAATCAGATTGTAATGCGCTAAATAAATAAACGGACACAATAATGTGGATTGAATGCCGAAGCTGGGTCCCTTGGGCAGCGCGACTCGGTCATAAAACGCAAACATATCGCCTGCCACCAGGAAAGAAACCAGCGCCCCACAACCGCTATGCGGGCGCGCGACAGCGTGGTAATTGGCCGCCGACTGTTCATCCTGGGCGTGGTACACCCGCGCCACGCCTGGATGGCCGCCCAGAAACTCGCGCACCTGCTTTTGGTTGCGATTAATCCGTTGCAAAACACTTTTATAGGAGCTGATTTGGTCCCCCAAACGAACCAGATCGGCCGGGTGCGCCGCGAACAGAAAGTGCGGCACTAGAGCTAGCATTTCAGTATACCAGGGCGAACGCGGATTCAGGACCAATGACCCCAGCATGACATCTCCCTGCCAGGCAGCGTACTTGGTCAGACTATTCACCACAACATCGGCAAATTCGAGGCAACGGATATTGGCTGGTGAGGCGATGGTGGGATCCAGTATCAGCGCTACACCAAACTCGCGGCACAAAGCCGCCAATCCGGGCAGATCAGGCATTTGCAACAGTGGATTCGTGGGCGCCTCGCACACCAGGCCGGCCACCCGGTTGGCATTGCGGCTTAGGTACTGCCGAATAGCCTCCAGATCAAACACATTGGTAAAGCGAATATGGTCGCCTGGGGATGGACTATACTTTCTGAGAATCTCGATTGTATCCAGGTACAGCCAACCGAGCTGAATCCATGCCGTGCGACCGGTACGTGCCTGGATTGTTTGCATAGCCCGAAAGGCAGCGAAAAAAGCCGCCATACCGCTGCTGCCTACAAATATGGCTTCCTGGGATACGCCATCGTGCAATTCAGCCAGGGCGGCGGCTATCCGCTGTGCCGCATCCAGGTGAGTGCTGCCAGGGGCATTATTGTGCCCGGAGAAGTCTGTCGCAGCGGCGCCCATACCCTGCACCAACCCGGCGGCCTCACGGGCTGACACATTAGCTCCGGTGTGTTGACTGAAGAAACGGATCTGCGGCAAGAGAGCCGAGTCCTTGCATTCTAAAACTTCGACGGATGCGTATTCCGTATGCCATACAAGGACATCAATGGAGGGCTGGCTGGCCTGCTGTCGGATGAATTCGAGCAGATGCGGACGCACCCCCTGCTTGAAAACAAACAAGCGCGCCGGCTCGCACCCCAGCCTTGCGGCCAATGCGGATTTCAGCAGTTGCAAAAATCGGGAATCTACAAAACGCGGATACCCACCCTGCATATTCTGCAATACTGCCGGGACCTTTTCTTCATAGCCGATCACATCGGCCATTCGGGGTAGACTGCAACTGACAGAAAATTTTCCTCCCGGAATAAAAGCCCCGGAAGGAAATTCACACAGTACGGGTAAATTCAGGTTTAAGGCTTCAAAAAGAATAGAAGCTCCCTCGCTGTTTTCACGAGCGAGCTCGTCAGGGTTTTTATTTACCAGCTTTCTTTTTACTAGCCTTCTTTTTGCCAGCCTTTTTGGCTGCTTTTTTGGCTGTTTTTTTAGCCGTTTTCTTGGCTGCTTTTTTGGTTGCCTTTTTGGCTGTTTTTTTGGCTGCTTTCTTTTTCACTTTCGAAATTACCTTCTTTTTTTTTGGTTTATTTAGTTGATTAACTACTTGCTTGATTGGCGGCTTTGTGAGAGCTACGCGCCTGCCGCCGGGCCCGGCCGCTCCAATGGCCGGATCACTCGAGCCCGGGTATTGCATTTGAAAAGATTCAATTTCCGCCAGGGCGCGCGCCACCTCTAGCAGGCGATTTTCCTGCAGGGGTCCAGCCAGAAGCTGCAAACCGATGGGCATACCAGCCTCATTACACCCGGCCGGCACACTTATCGCCGGCAGGCCGGCCAGATTGGCCCCGATTGTCAGAATATCACTTTGGTACATCGCCACAGGATCCTCCAGCTTTTCACCCAGCCGAAAGGCAGTAACGGGAGAGGTGGCCTGCAAAATCACATCACAGCTATCAAAAAAGGCCTTGTATTCTCTTGTAATCAAATGCCGGACCTTCAGGGCTGTTTTATAGTAGGCGTCATAGTATCCGCTCGACAACACAAAAGTGCCCAACAGTATACGCCGCTTGACCTCGGCCCCAAATCCTTCCGTACGACTCTTCACATATAAGTCTTGCAAGGCAGCCCCATCAGCCGCCGGAGAACGCCGGCCATAACGGACACCATCATAGCGCCCCAGGTTACTAGATGCTTCGGCGGTGGCCAAAATGTAATAGCTTGGAATTATATATTCTTCATACTCGCTATGCAGGCGCCGCACTTCGGCGCCATGCCCCTCCAGCCAGCTAACAGCCGTTTCAATGGCCGCAGTTACCGCCGGCTCGTAGGTTGCATCCGCCGACTCGGGCAGAATGACCCCCACGCGCAGCCCATGAAAGTCATCACCCAGATCAGCAACCTGATCCTCCAGGGCTGGACCAGCCGTATCCGCCAGGGAATTGGAATCACGCCTGTCGTGGCCACTAATCGCTTTCAATAAGAGGGCACAGTCAGTTACACTGCGCGCCAGGGGACCAATTTGATCCAGGCTCGATGCGTAGGCTGCCAGGCCATAGCGTGACACACGCCCGTAAGTGGGCTTTAGCCCGACCACCCCGCAAAACGCGGCCGGCTGCCGAATGGAGCCGCCGGTATCTGAACCAAGCGCAAGCGGAGTAATGCCGGCAGCAACGCTTACAGCAGCTCCGCCGGAGGATCCGCCGGGCACATGCCTGGCATCCCAGGGATTCAGGGTCACCTGCACAGATGAGTTCTCGGTGGTGGAACCCATCGCAAATTCGTCCATATTCGTGCGCCCGAACAGGACAGCGCCGGCTTTGCGCAAGCGCTCAATTACATCCGCATCATAAGGCGCCACATACCCGTCTAAAATACGCGAGGCAGAGCCCAGGGGATCACCATTTACGCTGATATTATCTTTTATACTAACCGGAATACCATCCAGTACACCCCGACCCTGACCGTTCCGGCGGCGCTCGTCTGATGCCCGCGCCTGAGCAAGGATCGAATCGCGATCAAGGTGCAGAAAAGCATTTAACGCAA
>JAGRNA010000258.1 GCA_020441005.1 Leptospiraceae bacterium | reverse complement strand
GCAGCATTCGCAATGCCGGACGCGGCCCGGCGCCATTCCCCTTCCCTGGCAGGCGGGTCGCCAGTGTTCCGGAACCGGACAGCAGTGATACGCAACAGCTGCAATGGGATATCTGGTTGTGGAATCTACGTTCGGCCTGGAATGCGGGCGCGATTGTTCGGACTATCGAATGCCTGGGACTTGGCAGCGTCTGGTTGATCGGGCACAGTCCGGGACCAGATCATAAGGCTTTTACAGCGGCCGCCATGGGCTGTGAAAACCGGGTCAGGATCAATCACCTGGATACGATCAATGAAGCTAAATCCCGTCTGACTCAAATGCGCTCCCGGACTCCCATCGTAGCTTTGGAGACCGGTACGCAGTCCATCCCGATCCAGCAGTTTACCTGGCCCAGGCATGGCATTCTGCTACTCGGCAATGAAGAACTGGGCCTGCCAGATGCTGCGCTCCAATTAGCCAGTGCCAGGGTCGCCATTCCCATGTTCGGCCGCAAGGCTTCCCTGAATGTTGCCAGTGCCTTTGCAATTGCCGCCAGTCAAATCCGGTTTCAGACCCTGCCGGGATAAAGCAAACCGCCGCTGAACAATTCGGCCCTGGCGGTTCAGACCTGCCGGCCGTGATCCGATACTAGCTAACAAGATGAAGACTCTGATTTGGACCCTGCTTGCAGTACTGAGCCCCCTGACTCTCTGGGCGCAAAACAGCCCCGCCCTGGACTACAACCGCACGGCTGAGGAGTCTCCGGTTTTTGTCGACCGCGAGAATCCGGCCGCCCGGCACACGAACACAAATCCAATCAGCGATGACACAAATTTCTTTTTCAATTCAGACAATCAGCCCATGCTGGACGAACCGGAACTATTGGCCCAAAACAGTACCACCACTCCCGCCGACAGAAATAGCGGACTGGATGGCTTTGCCGAAAGCAAGTGGCAGAGCAGTTTTTCGCAAGTGCGCACCCGTCTGGCCAGTCTGGCCAAAAGCGATACCTCAACAGAAAAAGTCGAAATTGTGGCGATGGAAGCGAATAAGTATATACTGGTCAAACGCAATGATATTCTGTACCGCTACAATTTTTACCGCACCCCCTATGAAGTAGCTCTGCTAAATGACCATGAATTAAAAAAAGAAGATCATGATCAAAAAGAAGCCCTGCTGTATCATGTTAAAATTATCATGCCCTTTATCGATTCCAGTCAGGTCAAGGATAAGCTGGTCAAAACGCACGGTCCCAATACCCGGACAACGGTAGATCAAAAAAAGCAGGACGGCGCCCTGGTTTGGGAACTGGACAGCGGTCTCATCTTCCAGTGGTACGAACCCTATCACGAGCAGGCCTTTACGCGCACGATTGATTTTATCAGTACGGCAATGGCGCAAAAGATTATGGGAGAATACAAAACCTACTTTGATGCGCCTGAGCGTCTGCTGCTGCAGAAATTACTGCTAAAATAAATTCGCTCCTTGACAATTCCCCGGCTCCGGCTTTTATTTGTTGCATCCAGACGGCACTGTAGTCATTGATTGCACTGCCGGATTCTGACAGCGAATCATTAAAACAAACATGCAGTCAATACCCCAAAAAGCCCGCATCTTTCTGCTTTGGATGGCGCCAGGTTTATGTCTGCCGCTCGGCGGCTGTCATGCGATGCCCGGTCCAAAGTATTTTAATCAAGAGGCCGCCAGGCCCGGCAGCAAGGCAGCGCAAGTTGTGGATGCCCTACAGATAAAACCAGGCACCCATATTGCTGATCTAGGCGCAGGCGGCGGACACTTTAGTATTCTTTTGGCTCAAGCAACCGGCACGCAGGGCCTGGTCTATGCCATTGATGTGCGACCGGATTTCTTGCGGTACATTCATAACGAGGCCGAACAGCGCAAACTGAGCAATATAAAAACAGTCCTGGCTACAGCAGAGCACAGCGGCCTGACTTCACAGTCGGTGGATTTGATTTTCAGCCGCAATGTGTATCATCATATTGGCAATCGCACAAGCTACTTTCGAGAACTGAAAACTGCACTGCGGCCTGGCGGCCGCCTGGTCATCATTGATCATAGTCCGGGCGCCTCCACTGCCCCGCATGGCCACAGCACCGATCCGGCGCTCATTGAGCAAGAACTCAAAAAAGCCGGCTTCACACGCCTGCGATCGCTTGAATTACTGCAGCCCAATCAATCTTTTCAAATATTCCAGGCAACCAGTTCCGGATGAAACCAGGCCATGGCGGCCCTTGCCTGGCAAGAAGACTCATGCTTTAGAGGCTTTGCTATCGGAATACCAGAATACTTTGAATCAGATAATATTCAGTTCACGCAGAAATGCCTGCTCAATTTTCCGGGGATCAAACAATGCTGCATTCGGAATCAAACCGCCGGCCATTTCCTTGTGTCCACCCCCAAATCCCACACCGGCCAACACGCTTTGAATAATCCTGGCAGCATTCCAGTCATCACGTTCGCTGCGTAGTGAGAAATTGACCCGTTTTTCATTTTGGGCACACAGGCACACAAAGTCGACTTCTTCCAATGCCAGTAAAAAGTCTCCCAGGATGCCCAGCAAATTTTGATTACAGCCTTGAGGAAAATAACAGAATGCAAAACGATTAGTTATTTGAATACTATCAATGGCGTGCCGGTAAAAAGCCAGATCACGAGTCTGGACCTGATTTCGCAGGATGCTGTTCACCAGACTTATATTGGCCCTGCGGTACAGGTCCGCATAGGCATCAATATCGGCTGGCGAGACGCCCCGGGTCATCAAGGCTGTATCCAGATTAAGACCGATCAACATGGCTGTCGCAATTTGCTGTGGAATTTCCAGCCCCTGACTTTGATAATAGGTATGGATCACAGTGCAGCTTGATCCAAAGTCCGGACGAATATCAACATAGCGCACATCTTCCGGGCTGTGGGTTTCATGATGATCAATTACCGCCACTTCTTCACCAATGAGATCAGTGACGTTCTTGTTGCCTTTGCAGCCGTCGATCAATACAATATAATCCTGTTCATGCAAATCCCGCTCCCGGCACTGCTGTATCGGGATACCCAGCTCTGCAATCATCAACCGCAGCGAAGTGCGCTCGATCTCCCCGTCATAGATCAAAGGCGCATTGATGCCAAAATGCTGCAGCCAGTACTGCAAGGCAAAACCGGCCGCAACAGCATCGTGATCCGGAAAATTATGCGCCTGGATAAAAACCCGTCGGCCGCCGGCTTTGAGCAGCGAAATCAGGTCGGCCGGGTTCGCTTGCGCTTTAGTCTGCATAGTCCGGATCTAGCGGGCGAGACGGCTGACTACAAGCTGCCAGAAAGGCTGCCAGTTGCTTTCACTTAAACTATGTCCTTCGGCTGGAAAACTGCGATAGACCACTTCCAGCCCAAGATAGTTCTGCAGAAAGTCCCTGGCTTCCAGCGCCTGCTTTTGCACCCGCGCGGCATCTTTAGGACCGCCAACAGTCAGGTACAACAGCTTGCCGGCGTACTGCCGGCGATAATGCGCCTGGAGTACAGCCGGCTCGGGATCAATCAGCGGATTGAGCACGAATGTGCCGATCCCCTGATAAAAATTGCCCTTGAAACTGGCCGCTCCGGCGTAGGGGTAATAGTCGTAGGGCTTTTGGCGGGCAACTACTCCGCTTTCCGGCAGACTATTGTGAACTGTCATCAGGGCCACCAATCCGCCGGCTGAAAAACCGGTCGCATATACCGCATTGCCTTTAATCAGAGATTCATCCGCTAACCGCCATAACAGAGAATTGACTGCCCGGCGGCTGTCTCGAATGGATTCCGTATAGTCCGTAAAACTCCACCAGTTCTGCACGCTGATCAGGATAAAGCCGTCCCGATCAGCGCGCCTGGTCATATAGTCTACTTTTTTACTATAGTAAGTGCGGTCCCTGGTACTGCCGTGAAAAAAAACGATTACCGGCCGTTCTTTCGCCTTTTGCCCGGCTGGCAGACGCGGCACATAAACCATCGCGCGCACTCCCGCCCTGGCATCACGCGCTTCTGGAATCTGGATCAGGAAATCATATCTACCGCTGGCCCCCTGCTGCAAGCCGGCCGGAATCGCCAAAGTTTGCGCCGCAAGAGACCGCGGCCCGGCCAACAGCAAGCAGTACAATACCAATACAGGCAGCCAGTGCACCGGGCGGACAAATGCCCATAAAAGGGGCGCTGCCAGCTGTGGCCAGCGAGTGAATGTAATAGTGGGGCAAGGTCTTGATTGATGCATCGGTTACCGCCAATTACAAGCCGGCTCCGTCGTTGGGGCAAGTCTTTTTCATTTCCGGCAAAGCGTTGACACAGAGGAATACACCGCTACGCCGACCATATGGCTCTTGGGCAGCGTAATCAAGCCATCGATGCATTGCGCGGTTTTGCACTGGCAGGCATATTAATCATTAATATTCAATCATTCGGCCTGATTGCTGCTGCTTACTCCAACCCCGCTGCTGTGCGTCTGGATGCCCTGGATCCACTGATCTGGTGTGTCAATCATCTGCTGGCAGACCAGCGCTTCATGAGTATTTTTGCGCTATTGTTTGGTGCCGGTCTAATGATGTTTAGCGAGAATCTGGAAAATAAGGGACTCCCGCCAACACGTTTTTTTTTCCGCCGGCTGGCCTGGCTGGCTCTTTTCGGCCTCGCACATGCCTGGCTTTTGTGGTACGGTGATATACTGGTCACCTACGCTGTTTGCGGCGCATTTGTTTATCACTGCCGCCACAGGCCGGCAAAAACCATGTTTCAAATAGCCATCGGACTGTTTTTGATTGCGCCTGTTTTGTATATTGGCAACGGGCTGTGGGAAATCTGCTACGTACAGGATTTTGCAGCCCTGCAGGCTGAATGGCAGCCCGAACAAGCACTGCAAGCAGCCGAAATCAGGATTTGGCGGGGATCCTGGAGCGGGCAAATCGGACCGCGAATGCTTTATGCCGCCTGGATCCAAACGGAATTATTACTGGCATGGAATTTTTGGCGGGTTTCGGCTCTGATGCTGGCCGGCATGGGATTGTATAAAACCGGATTTTTTGAGCATACATTCGGCGTGCAGAGATGGCGCCGCTGGGCTTTGTTCGGCATTCCGGCCGGATTGTTCATTAGCGGCATCGGACTGGCATTGAATTTCTGGCAGTCATGGAGCGTGCCGGTTTCAGCCCTTTTTGGAGCGCTCTTTAACTATTTTGGCAGCGTGGTGCAGGCCGGCGGCTACTGCGGCCTCATATTGTATCTCTATCACACTGGCAGGGCCACCCGGGTTTTGTCCCTGTTCCAGAAAATTGGCCGCAGCGCCTTTAGCAATTATATCCTTCAGTCACTGCTGGGTACGCTGTTTTTTTACGGACATGGCCTGGGATTCTTTATGACCCTGAACCGCAGCATACTCTGGCTGGTGGTGATCGGAATCTGGGCCGTGCAATTGCTCCTCACGAGCCTGTGG
>JAGRNA010000257.1 GCA_020441005.1 Leptospiraceae bacterium | reverse complement strand
ATGTCAAGGCCATCCAGCCCCGGTTTCGTCTGATTTTGACTGGCACGCCGATGGAAAACCGACTTGAGGAATTGGCTTCTGTAATCGCCTGGGTTGATGGCCAGGCGCTTGAGCCCGGTTGGCGCCTGCAATCCGGCCATAACCTGCTCGTGGAAAACAAGATTGCCGGGATTCAGGATCTGGATGTGATTCGTGAGCGCATTCGGCCCATTTTCCTTCGTCGCACCCGCGGGGAGGTATTATCCGAGCTGCCGAAACGGCAAGACAATCAAATCGCGGTGAGTATGACACTCGAACAACGCAGCGAGCATAGCGACATTGATTATCTGATTACCATCTTGTTAAGTAATGCCAAAAAGCGTCCCCTGAGTCCGGCTGAATTCTTGCGCTTGATGAGTCTGCTAAACACGCAGCGGATTATTTGCAATGGACTTGCGCAGCTAAACTTCACTGCAGTCTGGCCCGATCTGGATCCAGTTCGAAACCCGGCCCCGCTTTTGGAAAGTCTGCATAGTCCCAAACTGATTGAGTTTCGGGCGCTTGTGACGCAACTGCTAACTGATACCGAAACAAAAATTGTCGTCTTTAGCCAGTGGCGGCGAATGTTGATCCTGGCGCAATGGGTGATCCAGGACATATTGCAAGCGCGGGACGCGGCGTCATTGTATTTCACCGGCAAGGAAAGTCAAAAGCAACGAACCCATAATGTCATCAGCTTTCATGATGATCCGGATACCCGTATCCTTTTTTGCAGCGATGCAGGCGGGGTCGGATTGAATTTGCAACGGGCAGCCTCCTGCTGCATTAATCTAGAGCTGCCCTGGAATCCGGCCGTATTGGAGCAACGCATCGGTCGAATTTATCGGATTGGCCAAAAAAGGCCAATCCAGATCTACAACCTGGTCAGCAGCGACGGCATCGAAAACCGGATCGCCGGCATTGTGCAGGACAAACAAGCCCTGTTTAGCAATCTCTTTGACGGCCAAAGCAACGCAGTACAGTACGAAAATTCCGGCCGCTTTCGGGAGCGACTGGAGCGAATTATTGAACAACCGCAAGGGCCTCAGCCCAGGCCGGCCGAAGTCCCGCTTTGGGAACATAAACCGGACATCAACGCCGAGGGGAATACCGACCAATCTGCAGCCTTTGAAGAATTACTGGAGAGCGCTATAGCGGATGAGGAGCCGATGGTTAGAAATCCCGGCCTGGCAGCTCATTTAGAACACAATAGCGACATTGAGTGGAACATGGAGGCTGAACGGGAATCTGCCGCGCCTCAGTTAGAGACGACCGGCTCACAAACCGGATCGCCAGCACCCAGGCCCAATGCGTCTGTAGGTCGATTGATTGCTACATTGCAGGTTGATAAAAAGGCCGATGGCAGCCTTGCAATTACGGCACCCCCCGAATCTGCGGATGAGTTAGCCAGTCTTTTTGCCGGGCTGGCCGAAATGCTTTCCAGGGCCGGTTCCCAAAAAACCTGAATCGCAACCACGTTGCAAACGGAGACTTGAATTATGACCGCCCCTCTGCGCATCACCGTGATTGGCTCTTCGCAGGCCAATGAAAGTATGCTGGCAGCCGCCTTGCAGGTCGGCCGCCTGATTGTGGTCTGCGTTCCATGCAATGCCTTGCGCGGTGCCTGGATGCACATAGGTAGCCGGTCTACTTGTATTTGCTGCTACGATTCATGAATTGTAATGTGATCGTCGCTATGAAACCAAAGGCCATCAGACCAACCATCACCAGGAAAAAAAGCCGATGTCCCCAGGCTGCCTCGGGGTAATTGTCCAGTAGCCAACCGCTCAAGCGCGGCATAAACACATCCGGCAGATAGCCAATTACAGATACAATCCCGGTCACCATACCGGTTAATGCCAGGGGTACTCTGCTTTCCCCAAGCAAGGCGTAGTAGATACCGCGCATCGCAAAAATCAGAAAAGCCAAAATGCCGGTCAGAATCCAGAGTCCCCAAAGACTGTGATCCCAGTCCGGCAGCAGATATAACAGCAGAAAATTCAGGGCCAGTAATCCAAATAACACACGGATGGTATTGGCAATCCCCAGTCGATCGGCTGTCAAACCCAGGAGGATTGCGGCAATCGGCCGCATGATCGTACGAAAAGAACCCAGGCCGGCGGCGTGCAGATCACTGGTGCCGAAGGCATCGACAGCGTAGGGAGTCGTGTTGAATGAGCCGTGAAAAGCTGCATAGCCGCATAGAATAATCAGGGCGATGAGATATACCTGCGGCAGCCGCAGTGCCTGCAGGCTGTCCCGCCAGAAAGTGCTGCTGGAATGCAGGCTTGCCATCCGGTCGGCTTCATCCGGAATATACGAGAGACAAATCCAGCTGGCGGCCAGATTCAACAGACTGAATATAATTATGATCAGGCGCAGTGCGAGTGTATCGGTCAACCATGCCTGGCCGGTGTTTTTGCCCAGCCAGGCAATTGCCCAAAATATACCCAATCCGACCCAGCTGGCGAGGACCTCCAGAATGCCGCGCCCGCCCTCCAGGAAACCAAAAGCCCGTCCCTGGTGCTGATCAGATGCCCAATGCCTGGTTGCCTTGATCAAAGCGGCCCAAAAAGTCAGAATCGTACTGACCCCCCAGAAGGCATGAATAACCAGGACAATTTCATAAGGTGGAAACAGGGCAAATACAAGGCCAGCCAGCCCGGTGGTCACAGTAGAGACCGCTAACAGGTGCCTGGTTTTAAAGTGATCTGCCAGCCAGCCTCCGGGAAAATAGCAGATCATAGCTACAATCCCATAGCTGAAGCCCAGCCAGCCCAATTGGTTATTATCAATCTGTAAAGCTGTTAGCAGTGTGTTATGATACCATTGTTTCAGATAGGGAAAAATATATACCGCTGAAGCCAGCACCAGAGCCAACATGGTGATCAGGGATTCCTTGCGGCTGGAGACCGGTTTTTGGCTTTCGGATTGATCATTCATGAAATCAGATACTTACGGGCTATTTGGTCAGATTGGCCCGGATTGATACGCTAGTCCAGCAGTTTCAATCGCTCGTGATCCATGTGACATAAATTTACACGGAACTCCGTGCAAAATTCTAAAATAGAACAGTAGTCGGTAATCTGAGCGGCTTTAGCTGCTGTCGATCTCGTCTGATAAGACATAGAGGCTGTCCCAATGCGCACAGCGCTGATCGATTGGGCGTAATTGCGACGTGCAGCGGATCCACGTCCCCTGGTTGAACCATATCGTGATGCAGCTCTGCTTATCTGTAAATTTTCAAACAGGTGCTAGCCAGATTTGGAATCGGATTGACCGCTGCGACCGCGTTTAGAATGTTGTATATACACGCATGCGGATGCTTGCGAGAACAAAGGAGTAATGGTTATGAGTGATGATTTGATGCTCGATCTGAGTTTTACGGAAGACCAGCTGAGTTTGCGCGAACTGGTGCGGGATGTGGTCAAGAACGAAGTCGTCCCGGCGCGGGCTGAACTGGACGCTAATCATGAATGGCCCACCAAAGTATTCGAAAAATTCAAGGAAGCCGGACTGTTTAGCGCCCTTTTCGAAGAAGAGGTCGGCGGTATGGGCCTCGGCATGATGGGAAATATTATTTTATCTGAAGAAATTGCGTACGGCTGCCTGGGTGTTGGAACGGCATTTTTAGCCACCAAACTGGGTTCTCTGCCGATTGAAGTGGGCGGAACTCCGGAGCAAAAGAAAAAGTGGCTGGAACCGGTTGCCGCCGGTGAAAAGACAGTCGCCTTTGGTTTGACGGAGCCAGGCGCCGGATCCGACGTGCCCGCCATGACAACCATCGCCGAGAAAAAAGGCGAGAAATATATTCTGAACGGTACCAAGCAATGGATTTCCGGCGCTGGTCAGGCAGATATTTACACAGTTTTTGCCATGACCAACAAGTCGCGTGGAACTCGCGGTATCTCCTGTTTTGTGGTTGAAAAGGGCACTCCTGGTTTCAGCTTTGGTAAAAAAGAAGAAAAACTGGGCATCCGCTGCTCCGAGACTCGCCAGCTGATTTTTGAGGATTGCGAAGTGCCGGCGGAGAATATTGTAGGGCTGCGTGAAAACAATGGCTTCCTGCACGCGCTGAAAACATTGAACCTGAGCCGTCCGGCGGTAGCGGCCTCAGCGGTGGGGACTGCCCAGGGTGCCTTTGACTGCGCGATTCAGTATGCCCGCGAGCGCGAGCAATTCGGAGTCAAGATCGCTTCTTTCCAGGCCATCCAGCACATGCTGGCCGATATGGCTATGGGTATCGAGGCTTCGCGCTTGATGACCTACCGGGCGGCCAAGATGGCCGAAAAGGGCGGCAAGGATGTGGGCCGCTTTTCTGCAATGGCCAAATGTTTCGCCGCTGATACTGCTATGAAAGTTGCCACTGACGCGATTCAGATCCACGGCGGTTACGGCTACACCTCGGAATACCCGGTTGAAAAATACTTCCGGGATGCCAAAATTCTGCAGATCTATGAGGGAACCAGTCAGATCCAGCGCAACGAGATTGCGGCCGGTCTGATCAAGGAAGCGGCCTCCAAAATGTAGGCTGCCGGGTTGAAAACGAACGCAAGCTGGTAATCACCGGTGTTGCCTTACAGAACCAGGGATGTTTGCCCTTTGTGCAACCCCTGGTTTTTTCGTTGCCAATCCTTTGGTTTGTGAGAAAACCTGAGAATGACCATCCCTGGCGCTGAGCAGCATTCCTATGCCAGTCAAATCCTGGGTGCCTGGAAGCAGTTATTGCGCACCGCCCGGGAGCGGGTCAAGCAATATGATCAACACTCCCTGCAGCAGGCCTTCCGTTTTGCCCACCGGGCGCATCGGGACCAAAGGCGCTTGTCTGGTGAGCCTTATATTATTCATCCGTTGGCCGTAGCCCAGACCCTGGCCGAGCAGGGCCTCGATCAGGAGGTGGTGATTGCCGGCCTGTTGCATGATGTGGTCGAAGATACACGCTTTGGAGTCGAATCAATTGCTCGCCATTTTGGAGCGGAGGTTAAGAATCTGGTGGAGGCGGTCACCAAAATCTCGACTGTGAAAAAGAAATCCCGATCCACCATGGATCCCGAGCATTATTCCCGTTTAAAGCGCCTGGAGGCAGCGGAGAACATTCGTTTGATGCTCCTGGCTACCGCCCGTGATGTGCGTGTAATTTTAATCAAGCTGGCCGACAAGCGCCATAATATGCAGACCCTGAAGCACCAAAAGGCGGAGAAGATCGAACGGATCGCGGCAGAAACACTGACAATCTACGCCCCCATTGCCGGTCGGCTGGGCATGTTTCGGCTCAAGTCAGAATTGGAAGACAACGCCTTTCGGGCCTTGCGTCCGCAGGATTACAGTGAGCTGGAACGCGAACTGGCTGAGAGTCTCGAGAACCGCACCGATTATATTAATAAAATTAAAGAAATATTACGACAGCGTCTGGCTGAAATCAATATTGAGGCCAGTGTCGACGGTCGCGCCAAACACTTGTATTCCATTTATCAAAAAATGGAGCAGCAAAACAAGGATCTGACACGTATCTATGATCTGCGCGGCGTGCGCATCCTGGTTGCCGAGGTGCGTGACTGTTACGGTGTGCTCGGCATAGTGCATACCCTGTGGCCGCCCATCCAGGGCCGTTTCAAGGACTACATTGCCATGCCCAAATCCAACGGGTATCGCAGTCTGCATACCACTGTGATGGGACCGGATAATCGCCCGCTTGAGATCCAGATTCGCACCTATGCCATGAATCAAATTGCCGAGCACGGCGTTGCGGCCCACTGGATTTACAAAACCCGCAGTCAGGACCAGAGCGACCCCGGCCAAAACAAGTGGCTGAATCGACTGGTGCATTTTATGCCCGAATACAACAAGGATTCCGGCGACTTCATTGAAGATTTACGGACCGAGCTGAATCCGGATGAGGTCTATATTTTTACGCCTCGTGGTGATGTGATTGATATGCCGATGGGTTCCACCGTGCTGGATCTGGCCTTTCAAATTCATACCGAAATCGGTCTCACGGCCCGCGGTGCACAGGTCAATGACCGAATCGTGCCATTACGTTATGAACTCAAGAGCGGTGATCGGGTCGAAATTCTGACCGGTAAAAAGCCGCGGCCCTCGCCGAACTGGCTGCGCTATCTAAAGTCCAGGCATGCGCGTCAGAAGCTGCGATCATATTTAAGACAAAAGCAGGAGGACGATCACCCCCAAACTGTCTCCTCCAGTACAGCGGATACCATCAAGGATTTGCAGGGCAAGGGTCAGGCGGCTGGAGAAAACCTGGATCAGTTGGGGGAACTGCGCATCCGGCGTAAAAAAACAGCCATCCCCACACGGGTGCCGATTGAGATTGCGGGCGTAAATGATATTCCGGTGCGCTACGCCGGCTGCTGCACACCGGTCCCCGGCGATCGGATTATCGGCTTTGTGACACGCGGACGGGGCGTGACGATTCACCGTGTAGACTGTCCGCTTTTGCCGAATCGGGACTCAAACGATGTCCAGCGCATCGTGAATGTTTCCTGGGAAGGATTGACCGAGAAGTATCCGGTTCCAATCACCATTGAAGCCGAAGATCGCCAGGGAATCTATCTGGACCTGGTGGCTGCAATTACCAAAACATACACCAATATACTCAAGGCCGAAGCCAATATCCCGCGCAAATTAAATGAAAAAAACATGAATGCCCATTTCATTGTGGAAGTCGAGCATGTGGATCAGTTGCAGGAGATATTTGACAGCCTGTATGCCGTCGATGGTGTGCGTAGCGTCGAGCGGATGGACAAAAAGAAACTGAAGCAGGTAGAAGGAAGGCCCATGTGATCCAACGTTGCGAGAGTCATTTACAAAAGAAATTTATGCCGCCGACGATTATTTTTTTGCTGCTTGCTTTGAGCTTCACCGGCTGCCAAATCGAGTCTGACTATCAACCGGAACAACCCGATCGAAACTGGCCGGCGGTCGTGGTCTACGGCAATCCGATGTGCCCGCATTGCCGTCGTCTTACCGAACAGCTGCGTGAACACCGGATTCCCTATCGTTTTCTGGATATTACCGCTGACGATGCCACTCGGATGCAATTGTGGCAGCTAGTCAAAAAGCATCACCCCGAGCTGGATCGAGTCAGCCTGCCGGTCGTTGAAACCAAAGGTCAGGTTTTAATACGCCCGTCCTGGAGCAGTTTTTTGCAGCTTCTAGAGGGCAGCTGACGGAGC
>JAGRNA010000038.1 GCA_020441005.1 Leptospiraceae bacterium | reverse complement strand
GAATGTCCGCTCTATATCGACTTTATTCAAGCCGCCAGTTACGGTGACAGCACCGTTAGTTCCGGCAATGTAAAGATCCTCAAGGATCTGGATAGCAGTATTAGCGGTCGCAACGTTCTGATTGTGGAGGACATTGTCGACAGCGGTCTGACATTACAGAGCATACTGGAACTCTTCGGGGCCCGCAAGCCGAAAAGCATGCGCACAGCCAGCCTGTTAGCCAAACCAGGCAAATACGCCGCCCACCTGCCCCTGAACTACTGCGGTTTTGAAATCGAGGATCACTTTGTTGTCGGCATGGGCATGGATTACAAGGGGCTTTACCGCAATCTGGATCACATCGCCATCATAGACCCCGCAAAGCAGGCCGGAGCGCTCCATGATAACCATACGTAACTCTGAAACCTGTTAAAATAGGGTTTTTTTTATCCGAAATAGCGCCAAACCGACTGGGTACCCCCGGGGGTACACGTTTTTTGCTTTGCAGGCTGGGGCGATACACAATCTTGTACTCAGGGAAGGTGCAACTATGTCAGAAACAGCCAAACTGCAATTAAACGGTCAGGAACTTGAGTTACCGGTCATTACCGGTACCGAAAATGAAAAGGCCGTGGATATTTCCACATTACGAGGGAGTACCGGCTACATCACCATTGATGACGGTTTCGTCAACACGGGTTCAACGGCCAGCGGGGTTACCTTTTTGAATGGAGAAAAGGGCATTCTGCGCTATCGCGGATATCCGATCGAACAACTTGCCGAAAAATCTTCATTTTTGGAAGTAGCTTATCTCCTAATATACGGAGAGCTGCCGGACAAAAAACAATCCGAGCAATTCATCCATCATATCACCATGCATACCATGATCCATGAGGATCTGAAGCGTTTGTATGACGGATTTCCCAAGGATTCACACCCCATGTCGATCCTTTCATCGATGATTTGTACGCTATCGGGCTTTTACAATGATTCGATCGATCCCATGAATCCCAAGGATCGCGAGATTTCCATTATTCGACTGCTGGCGAAAACGCCGACGATTGCGGCCTATTCGTATAAAAAATCGGTCGGACAACCTTTTATTTATCCTCGCAATTCCCTGTCGTATGTCGGCAACTTTTTGAACATGATGTTCAGCGTGCCAGCCACTGATTATGAGATCGATCCGGTGGTAGAAAAAGCGCTGGACCTGCTTCTGATCCTGCATGCGGACCACGAACAGAATTGTTCCACATCCACAGTGCGTCTGGTCGGATCTAGCCGGGCCAACATCTTTGCCTCCATTTCCAGCGGTGTCTGCGCTCTGTGGGGCCCCTTGCACGGCGGGGCAAATCAGGCCGTAATCGAAATGCTGACCCGCATACATGAAGACGGCGGCGGGGTCCAGAAATTTATCGAACTGGCCAAAGATAAAAACTCGACATTCCGTCTGATGGGATTCGGACACCGGGTCTACAAAAACTTCGATCCACGGGCCCGAATCATCAAAAAGGCCTGCGACGATGTTTTGCTAAAACTGGGAGTCAACGACCCGCTACTGGATATTGCCAAGGAGCTGGAAGCCGCGGCTCTGGAAGACCCCTATTTTGTGGAACGCAAGCTGTATCCGAATGTGGACTTTTACTCGGGCATTATTTATCGGGCGATTGGCATCCCGACAGAGATGTTCACCGTCATGTTCGCCCTGGGACGCATGCCCGGCTGGATTGCCCAATGGAAAGAGATGATTGAAAATCCTCATTCTCGCATCGGTCGTCCACGCCAGGTGTACACCGGTTCTGTGGAAAGGAACTATATCGATTTAAGTCAGCGCGCCTGAAGCGGACCAGCACCGGCCCGCACAACGGGTCGGTCAGCATCCATTGCCACTCGCGTTCGTTAGCCGAGCCGGGTGGCCGTGGTGGCACCTTCGGGGATCATTGCCAGCCGGCCTGCAATTCACTGATCGCGCCTTGCAAACCGAATGCCCTCGTGATCTGCACGGGCAGCCCGATGGGCTAGAGGCTTGGCATCAGCTATACAATTCTGTAATAGCGCTTTTGATCCTATCAGCGCTGCCCTGATTCGTAAACTGCGCCTGGTAGCGTTGCTGGCCCAGTCGAATCAACCCGGCTCGCAAGTCCTGATCCTGCCCAATCGTATGGATTGCGGCGGCCAGCTGGTATTCATCAAAATCCCGCAGCAACAGGCCGGCCTGCCCAAGGGTTTCCGCGCTCGCTCCTCGATCCAGAGCAATCACCGGTGTCCGCAAAGCCATCGCCTCTACCAGGGGTACGCAAAAGCCCTCGTGTTCGGAACAGCACAATAGCACCGCCGCACAGCGATACAAGCCAGCCAGCTCCTCACTGGTAAGCCCTTCCAGATGCACAACCTGGTCCGTGATCCCCGCCTGCCAGGCAATCAGCTCCAGTTCACGCTTGTAGCCCTGCATATTTACCGGCACGCTGCCAGCCATGATGAAACGAGCGCGCGGTTCGCAGTGTTGCAGATACACTGCCGCGACTCGCAGAAAATTGTGCCAGGCCTTGTTGGGCACGATGCGGCCCGTCATCAATACAAGGGGTTGGTCCCCGCGGTCAATGAAATCGGCCACTCTGGCCGTGGCCGGTTTGGGTGGCGCGTTCAAGAGCTGATCAACCTGGTGCAACACCGGCACCACCACGGACCGGGCCGGATCCAGACCTGCCGCCAGTATATCCAGAGCATTGAAGTGCGAGTCGGACAGGACCAGATCCGGCTGGCTTTGGCGCACCAAACCGGGCAGACCCTGTCGGCCTAAATCGCACAAACGAGCCGTATTGTGGTCATAAGGGGCAAAGAAACGCCCCGGGGTGATATTGTGATACCGCAGCACCCGCTTAGCGGGCAGACTGCTAAAAGCGGTCTCACCGGTCGGCCAGTAACCGCCATAGTTCAGGACAGCCAAATCGTGCGGCGTCCGTAAAAAACCGCCCAAGGAATCCAGACCCTGGCACTCACCTTCCAGACCGGGGTCGCTGGATGGTGCAAATATACGCACCAAAAAACCCATCGAGCACAGTATCTCCCGGATTCCCCGGAGATCATTGGCAATGGCATCGTAGCGGTGATAATGAGCCACCAGCAAGGCAGCCCGCCGCGATCCGGAGCCTGCCCGGCCGAATACCTTCATTGTTGCGCTGTTTCCAGGGCTTTGCCTGGCTCAGGACCATGGGGGTCCGGACAGCGGGGCCGCATTGCCTGCAAATCCAGGACGAGTTGATTTAACCGCTCTTCAATCATGCCGGCGTCCGCGCTGCCCAGCTCTTCCAGCCGTGCCAGGCGCATTTTGATCTGCTGTATCTCCCGGGGCCAAAACACCACAGCCCGACACCAACGCAGTACAGCACCAAACACCGGAATGTAGCCCGGAGCGGCCAGAGCCGCCCGCCACCACAGGCCGCGCAATTGCACCCGGCGCAAGCGCCCCTCGGCGCTGTAGCGCAAGCGCATTAGAATCTCCACCCGGGAGCGATCCTGTTGTAAATACGCGCTGTATTTGCGGCTCAAGACCGGATCCGGGGGGTGACCCAAAATGACCACGCCGGCTTGCGCGACAAACTGGCGATCAGACAAGGCCATCAAATCTCGCAGGCTGCCAGATGCTTCAAAATCCGGGCCAGTCACTGCCCGCCAACCCGACTGCCCGCTTTCGATCTGTTTCAGTTGGAGGCGCACCGGCAAATGGGGAGTGGCGCAGCCAGTCTCTGCGATCCGCTTCCCGGGGGCAAACTGGCCGGTGTGCTGGAGACGCAATGCGTCCGCCAAGCGGTCAATTCGATCATATACGGACTCCAGATCCATCTTCCATTCCCGCACGGTGCCTGGGCCGCGCCCTCACGCTATGGTTCCCGGTAGCATACTGGATGCAAGGATAGTTTGATCCCGCCAGACCAGGATTCCGGGCTGTTTTTTTCTTGTCATAGCAAGGCCGACCATACTCCTAACCCCTGTGAAAGCTGCAACCCTGACCTCCAGACCAGCGCGTAGCGTGATTTCCCGGCTACCGGGCGTAATTGGTCTGTCCTGCCTGTTTATTCTCAGCCAATGTGCCCGGGAAGATTCGCTCGTGGCGCGCTACCCCGTCAGCGTCAAGCAAAGCCCGGATAAAAATGCCAAGGTCATCACCTGGTTGAGCAAGGCCGAAGAGGTCGCCATCCTGGATGAGCAAAATGATTACACGCATGTACGCCTGGCCGGCGGCAAGGAGGGCTACGTGCTCAGCAGCACCCTGGCCAGACAGGCCCTGGTGATTACCGACGACAACCTCGAACTGAAGCTGCGACCCTCGGTGAGTACCGGCAAAAGCGGCTCGGCCAGAAATCTGCGCAAGGGAGCCGTGGCCTTTGTGATTGAAGAAGCGCAAAATGACGATGGCCACTGGTTACATATCCTGGGGGGATCCAGCCGCAGTCCGCTGTTCAAACCCTTTCAGGGCTGGATCCGGGGCGAACAGGGCTATGACGAAACCCCCTCGCTGGTCCGTTCGGCGATTGACCTGGAGGTCGCCGCCGAAAAAAAAGACCTCGAAACCCTGAAAAAGCTGGTCGGCAAACCCGAACCAATCAATGAAATCGCGGCGGCCCAGGTTGTTGCCATCGAAGGTGTCCCGGATGAAAAACTGCCCGAAGATCATGAAATCGCACCAACGAACGATTCTGCCGATGAGCTACCGGAACCGGAGCAGCCGACCACGCCTCAAACAAACAAAACCAGCAGCCAGCCAGACACCTGATCGACCGACACAGCCCGCAACAGCACTGATTGCCGGATTCTTTATAGCGAAACCTTGAAGCGGCGCATAAAAAATTGGTGCTGTGCAAAATAATAGTAGCGATCCTTTAATTTTCCAGGACTTTGGGGAACTTTTTCTTTTTTTTTATTGACTCCCCCTGTCGCAATTAACCTGATTCTCAAAACTCGAATGTAACGGTGCAAATCGCCTGCAATCGAGGATAACTTTATCGAATTTAACAGGAAAAAGATTGAAGGAAGGTTTTTTTATGAAAAAGCTTGTCGCGTTTCTTGTAAGCGCCTTGTTTTTGGGAACCGGAAGTGTTTACGCGGAAGGATCCTATCTCGGAATTGGAGTCGGCTTGCAATTCGACCTGGCCAGCCTGGGCGATACCATCACCAACAGCGGCCTTGATTCGGCCCAGAACTCGCGTGCTGTCACAAGCGCTACAAAGGGTGCAATCGGCTGCGATCAACCATCGTCCAGCCTCTCGGCTACCCAGATTGCAGCTTGTAAGGCTGCCGGTGGCGCGCAAGAATTGATTGTACCGGAAAACAAACTGATCGCCCTTGAAAAAGGATCCGGAATGGCAATTCGCGCCCATACCGGCAGCGCCATGACCGGTCTGGTATTGAATCTGTTCTATGAGCAGCAGATGGACGGCACCTTTATGCGTGGCGGTGTTGAGTATGTAAAACGTATAGCCGGTGGCCGCACTCGTGCAACCCTATTCGAAGGCTCCCCGATTGAGACCGAATGGCTGAAACACGAATGGGACTACTATGCCTGGCATATCCCGCTGTACTATGGGGTCAACATCGCGGTCGGCGACAGCGGTTCAGTTTACGCTGGTGCTGGTATCAACTACTCAGAGGGTGGCTGGAACCTGGGCGGCACTGTGCTGGGTGATATTCCAGCGGGCTTGCTGGGAACCTTCGCTGGTCCGCACTCCTCATTGGCATACGATGCAGTCACTGGTAACATTACTGGCATCGCTGGACAGAATGTTTACAAAGAAGCAGCCAAATTCCGTGTAAAAGGACTGGGCTTCAACTATGTAATCGGCGTTGATAAAAAAATGGCTGGTGGAGACAAACTGTTCTTCGAACTGGAAACCATCGTGGCTGGAAAGCACGGCACTTCTGTGACCACTTCCGCAGGTGGACGCGCCGGCCTGGGTGGCGTGACTGCATATCCCATCAACCTGTCTGGTACTCGGTACAAATTTGGCTACAAAATTGCCATGTAATTCAGGCGTTGTGAGTCTGTAATTCTGACTCGCATTGCCAGGAAAGGCCGTCCATAATTGCATGGGCGGCTTTTTTTTGGGCCTGGGCTGGCACCTCACCTGGTAAATCCGGCAGTTAGCAGCTTGTGTATTTGCCTCGCTGTTCGCAGTCACAGAGAATCACAAAACTAGTCACTATCTAGTGCTTGCCCTGGAACAATCAGGCCTGCATGCAAACCAAACCAATCCAGATCCATTGTTTCCGCACACCAACTCCGTTCGGAGATTACTACTTGCTTATCACGAATTGCCAATCTCTAGCCGGTAATCGCAGCAAGCAATAGCTGATCGAAAGCAAGCCACACAAGATAAAGCTATCCGCCAGGTTAAAAATGGGCCAGCGGTCAAAGGCCAACAACCAGCCGCCGGGAATATCTTGCCAGGCGTGCCAATCAAACCAGATCAGATCAATAAAATCTGTCACACCGCTGATAAAGCCGCGGCGGGCAGACAGGCTAAATACCCACTCTTTGGTGGTCAGTGATTTGATCCACAATCGGTCGATTTGATTGCCGCTTGCTCCGGCAACCAGCAAGGCCCAGCCCCGTTGATAAAAACCGCTCGGGATGGCACTACCGAAACGCCAGTATGCCAGCAAAAGCAGCCAGTACAAACCCATGGTTTTTAGCAAACCGCCTTCTGACTGTATCGGCCCATGGCTGAAAGCCTGCCGGTCATTAAATACCAGACGCAGTCGTAACCATTTGGCTGGAATCAAAGGCAGCCGGATCCATTCCGCTCCCTCTTGCGTCGCAACCCCGGAGGCCTGCTTTGGGTCCATCGAATCGGCGCTGTATAATTGCAATTGTCGATGACTAAGATGAAAACGCAGTTGCTGGCTCATAGCATACTTGCTGCCAAGATCAAGAACCAGCGGCAAAAGCACAAAAAACGCAAGCACTCGCGGGCGTAAATGGTCTGTGCCGGGCGGTCGAAACAATCGTAGAAGTTCATCCAGATCTTTCATGATGCACACAGCTCCGTATCCCTGGCCGGGAACGAGCGCCGCCGACAGGCGCCAGGATCGATGCCGGGGCCCGCCTGTAAACCAAAAGACACTTGGCAAAAGACTTCGACCGCGCATCCTGGCTCCATGTCTATCAGGATAAAGGTCATCAGCGCGGCGGGCAGCCTCGCTCTGGGTCTGTTGTTGGCGCTGATCATCTGGTACTATAGCGCCAATGATCTGGGAGTCTTGCTGCGCCAAAGCGAGCCTTTTGGCATTCGGATTGCCCTGATCGACAACAGCCAGGCAGATACGGAACTAACGGCCGCACTTGGTCAATTACTTGTCTTTCCGGAACAGAAAAGACTGCTGCTGTATAGCGCGAATACCGACGCCCGTTATGAGGCAGACGCTAGTCCCCTGGCCGAGCAAAGTCCATTTAGCGCCGATCAATTCAAGGAGTATACCGATTTGCGTAACTCCTACTACATTACCTTGACGACCCAATCCTTGCAACGGATCATCGACCTGGCTGGCGGAACCACAATCTTCCTTGAAGACAATCTAATCTTTGATCAGCAGGATTACAGCTATCCCCATGGCGTTCTGCTGATGAGCGGCGAGCAGGTGGTGGAATTCATGCTAGCCCGGCACACAGAACAGCCGGATCGAGCCTGGCTGAACGGAGTGGATCGTCTGCGGCGGATGGAATCCATGTTGTTAAACCTCTACTGGCATCGCAAACAGTGGCAGCGCAGCTTTGAGCAAAAAGAAACGGCGGAGCTGGCCCTCTCATGGATCGAGACAGATTTGGGTCTGTCGGAAATGGAAACCTTGCTGGCCTTTGTCAGCGCCGCAGATGTTCACCTGGCCGTGCAAGAACTGCCTATGAAGCAGGAAATCGGGCCAAACGGGCCGACTTTGCTCATCAAAGCCAAATCAGCACGCATTATATACAATAGTTATAAAGAGGACGTGCTGTCTGGTCGCGATCGACCAGATAACTTCCCGGTAGAAGTGCTGAACGGAACGGAAACAGGCGGCATGGCACGCCGCGTGAAACAATTCCTGCAAGATCGTGGATTACAGGTTCTGGATGCGGATAACTACCGCTACAAACCCCTGCAGCATAGCTCGATTGTTGAGCGTTCCGGGGATACCTGGCATGCGCATCATTTAATGGAGCTAACAGGCATCAAACCGCGTTATGTCAGTTTTAAACGACAGCCAATGGACGTGGAAGGTAGCTTCATTATCGGCACCGATTTCAAGATCAATCAGTTGACGTCCAAATAGGAGATTCCATGGTTTCTAGTCCCGAAAATGACAATCCTGCCACTGGCCAGCCAAATACAGGCATCGCCGACGCGCTGGCTTTATCCAGGCAGATCGCTGATCTTTTAGATCAAAAGAAGGCGACGAATATTCAGTTGCTGGATTTGCGCAAGGCCAACCCCTATTTTTGCACCTTTTTAATCGCCTCCCTGAATTCACAGCTGCAGCTGAAAACGATGGTCCGTGAAATCCAGAAACAATTCGGCCAGTTTTTGCCCCAAAAATCAGGTTTGCGACCCCAGGACCTGGATTCAGGTTGGGTCGTACTGGACTTCATTGATCTGGTCGTCCATCTGTTTTTGGACGAACAGCGTCAATACTACAATCTGGAACGCTTATGGGGCGATGCCCCGCGCCTGGAATGGAAATGAAGCATAACTACAGGCGGCCCCTTGGGGATCCGGGTTAATTCGCGACCTAGATCACCAAAACTACCGCTCCAGAAATACTGATCTGGTAGTCCCAGATTTACCGCCACTGCCACATCCACAGCCAGACGAGTGTTACGAGCGGCTTGCTGCAGTTTTTCCAGCAAGCTATGCAGCCGATAGGGAGTTTCATACAATACCAGAGTTTGGCCCACTAGCCGATCAGTTTGGAACAGCTCGCGAATATAGTCTTGCCTGAGTTGGCGCTTGCGGGGCGCAAAGCCCAGAAAACGAAACCCGGTATTGCCCCACCCCGCCAGGCACAGCGCTGTTGTCATGGCTGTCGGTCCTGGAATTACATCAACCTGAATGCCATGCTCACGAGCGCTCTCAATCAAGGCTGCTCCTGGATCGGCCAGCACCGGCATGCCCTGATCACTCATGTACACACTCGATTGGGTCTTTAAAACCAGCTGGCTGACCGCTGCCGGGTCCTGTTCTTTGCTGTGCTCATTCCATTCGATGCATACATCCCGGGGAAAATCAATTTCCCAGGCTTTAAACAAGCGGGCACTCTGCTTGCGGCTTTCACATATCAATAATTCACAATTGCGCAGCACACGCAGGGCCCGCAGACTAATCTCATCAGGGCTACCAATCGGAACACCGACTAGATGCAACACCGGTACACTACCTGTGTGCCATGGTCGTTTTTCAAAGGCCGGCAGATTTAATATCGACGAAGCCATAGCTACTTTTACCTGTCTGGCATCTCCACTTGCGACCCGGAGCGTTGCAATCCTAGGCCCCAACAACGGAGGGAAACGGTTTTTGGCGCATGATATGCGCATGCCGGGCAGCCAATCTGGCCATTTCAGGATGACCGCGATCAATCCAAAGACCCACGCGGGCCGCCTGCAAAATGGAACTATCTCCAGGAGAATCGCCAGCCGCAAAATCAAGCGCTCTTTTTTCGCCCAGACTAGCATACAGAATGTCCAGCTTGCCCTGTTGAAAGGGCAAGGGCTCGATAATTTCTGGCAGATATTCTCCCTCTGCATTGCGGGCCAATTGCATTCCAATCACCTGGTCGGGCTGCAGGCCCCAATTAGAGATCACTGCGGCAATTAGCTCGCGCGGCGAGGCGGTTACGATACGTATCTGCCAATCCCGCGCCTGCAGAGCCTGGATCAAATGACGAATTTCAGGATAGACCCGGATGCCGCGCGGTATCTGCAGTCCGGAAGGCAACCGTTGGCTGGCAAGCTCGGCCCGGGTTTCCGCTGCCAGAACATACCGTCCGATTTGCTCCCACTCCGAGACCGGGATCCAGGCAAAGCACAGGGCAGACCAGCGATAGGCCGCCTCCATGCCCTTGGTTGTATACATGGCGTTGTATTGTTGCAATACAATATCAACGAATTGCAGCAGACAGTCTTCATTGTCCGCCCGATAAAAACAGTCAAACAAATCGCGCAAACCCTGGACTTGTTCCGGAGCAAAGCCGCCGTACGATGCAAGCTGTTGCCAGTATTCTTCTAACTGGCCGGGTATCAAGCCCTGGAACAAGGCATAGTACATCGCCGCCTCGCCGAGGTCATTGTAGATCAATGTGTTATCAAAATCAAAGACCGCCAGTCCGGCCGGTCCATCCAGCATACGCAGTAAACGCTCGTGATTGTCCGCATCCCAGTGTCCGGAATCAGGCAGACTCATGGCGCGATCTAGTTTTGCTGGTCCAGCTCGTGATCGATAAAAGTCGTGTACTCGCGCACATCCAACGGGGATTCTTCACGCTCTACCAGGGTCGGTCGCTTGTAGCCAGGCAGCACAAAATCCTCGGGATCCAGCATCACTGTATTATAGCGTACCTCAAAATGCAAATGCGGACCGGTTGAGCGACCGGTGCTGCCCGAAAAGGCAAGGATCTGACCCTTGCGCACCTTTTCCCCGGTTTCGAGTAGCAAAGTTGTATTATGACCATACCAGGTGCGCAAACCGGTTGCCGGATGATATATGGCAATCGCGTTGCCCAGGGCCCCGAACCAGCCAGAATGCGTAACGGTGCCATCCTCGGCCGCCAGCACCGGGGTTCCCAGACCGCAGGCAATATCGAGGCCGGTATGCATCCCGCCATAGCGGGGGCCAAAACGAGAAGTGTAATAGACCTTTTCAATGGGCCAAATCATGTGATTGGCATCCGCCAGGATAATGCGGCGACCGTTGCCCTGTGCGACTTCTTTATGATAGTATTCCAGACCCATGGGAATAAACACATAGCCCGATCGTTTGTTGCCATTGTATTCCCGAATCTCATCCAGCGTTGTTTTGTACTTGTAAGCCAGACTGCCGAGCGATTGACCCTGGGTTTTTTCCCAAATCCCGAGGCGCCCCCGAAAGCTCTGCACATGCTCATTATCCAGGACGACGGCCTGGTTTTGCGGCTGACTGGTGGTGCCAATCAGAGGAATGGAAATTGCCAATAGCAAGGCCATTCCTGTCAGAATTGCCATTGTTTTCATTTTTTTCAGGTTCATTATATTCAAGGTTCGTTTGGGGATGATTCCAGGGCTGGATTTGGCCTCTACACTGGTATTATCGGCTCACGGAAGCAGAAAAACTGTCAAATTGTCACTTCTTTATCGAAATCAGGTCCTGCCGCGCTTTACAATAGACGTATCCTGCGGATCTGCCATATCGGCAAGTTTTTTTCCAAACAATCCCGAGCCAGATTACGTCGTATGGCGACCCGGTCACCCTGCTCACGTTCCGGCTGTCAGGCCTGGCGGGTCAAACCCGTTTCGGACCCCGGTAAATCCGGCCCCGGGATGGTACGCAGTCCGGTAAATTGCATCAGCAATTGCGCCAGTCACCTGAATGAATCGGGAGGCACAAAAGCGGACTGGCACCCGCAACAGCCCCGGCAGACTGTCAGGTGACATAAATGTGCTTGCCCTCAATCAAATAAATGCGAAGCCGGTAGCGTGAGTGCATGGGAAGCGGTAATCGGGCTGGAGATTCACAGTCAGCTAAAGACAAAAACAAAGATTTTTGCAACAGACCCCTATCAATATGGTGAACTGGCCAATACCCAGGCCGGACCGGTTACGCTGGCTTTGCCGGGGGTTTTACCGGTGTTAAATCAAGAGGTCCTCGACCTGGCAATTCTGGCTGGGCTGGCATTAAACTGTAAAATTGCAGAAATTACCAAATTTGACCGCAAGCATTACTTTTATCCGGATCTGCCCAAGGCCTATCAGATTTCGCAGTACGATATGCCCTACGCGGTGGACGGTCGTGTAGAGTATGCGATCCCAAAAACACAAGGCGAACACCTGGTGCGCATTCATCGCATCCACATGGAAGAGGATGCCGGCAAGCTGCTGCATAGTCATCATCCTGACATGCAGGTTTCCTATGTGGACCTGAACCGGGCCGGGGTTCCGTTGATAGAGATCGTAACCGAGCCGGATTTGCGCACCTCCACAGAGGCGTATTATTTTCTGGCTACCCTGCGCAATATCCTGCGATATGTCAGCGTAACAGACGGCAACATGGAAGAAGGCAGCCTGCGCTGCGACGCCAATGTTTCTGTACGCCCGGGTCCGGACGCGCCCTTTGGCACCCGGGTTGAAATCAAAAATCTGAATTCCTTTCGCGCCGTGCAGGCCGCGATAGATTATGAAATCGAACGCCAGATCGATGTACTGGAATCCGGGGGCCAGGTAATTCAATCCACGGTTCTGTGGGATGCCGATGCCCGCGTCACCCGCCTGATGCGCACCAAAGAAGATGCGGAAGACTATCGTTATTTTCCCGAACCGGATCTGCCGCCCTTTTACATCGCCCCGGCCAAAGTCAAGAAAATCGCCAATAGCATGCCAGAGCTACCCGATGCCAAACGCAAACGCTACGAAGCCGAATACCAGCTGCCGCCGTACGACGCTGCTGTACTGACCCAGGAAAAAGAAATCGCCGAATACTTTGAAGCCACGGTCAAGGTCTGCGGTGATCCCAAGAAGAGCTCCAACTGGGTCAAGGACGAGGTATTGGGTGTGATCAATAAACAGGACATTGCCCTGACTGATTTTGTATGCACGCCGGCCCGACTGGGACGATTGATCCAGCTGATCGCCAGTGGCGATTTAACCAGCAAAATGGCCAAGCAGGTTTTCGAGCATATTTACACCGATGACATGGACGTGGATGCCATTATTCAAAAGCACGGTTACAAACAAATGGACAATGCCGAACTGCCGGCGCTGGTCAACAAACTGATGGCTGCTCATCCAGACAACGTTACCAAAATCAAGGGCGGCAATGAGCGGGTGAAGGGCTTCTTTGTGGGTCAAATTATGAAGGCAACCCGCGGCCAGGCGAACCCTGGTGAGCTCAACCGCCTGATTGATGAATGGCTGCAAAAATCAACTTCCTGATCGATGCAAACCGAGCTAAACATTCTGCTCAAGCATGCCTATATTTCCCGTAAACAATATCGCAGCCTGCTGCCCGCCTTGCCCTCCAGCCTGGCAGAGTTAAAACACAGATTAATTTCCAGCGGCATGCTCGATGTGCCCGATTGGCAGGCCGCGGAAACTCTGCTGCAAGTAAACGAGGATCCGGCTCCCGATTCGATCGCTCCCCAAACGGCCAATCCGCAACTGCGCCAGATCCAGGCCACTGCGCTCAAGGCCGCCAGCAGTGAAACGACCATGCTGTTGTTAGGTGAGTCCGGAACCGGTAAATCACGACTCGCACACCAGATCCACCGGGCCAGTCCGCGCCGTCAGGGCCCTTTTGTGACCATATCATGCGGCAGTTTTCCCGATACCTTGCTGGAATCCGAGCTTTTCGGGGTTGAAAAAGGCGCCTATACCGGCGCGAACCGCAGCCGCGAAGGACGCTTTCAAAAAGCGCATGGCGGGACTTTTTTTCTGGACGAAATTGGCGAACTGGGCTTGCCCTTGCAGGTGAAGCTGCTGCGGGCTATTCAGGAGAAAAAGATCGAACCGCTGGGTTCCAACGCCGAGATTGATGTCGATGTGCGGATCATTGCGGCTACCAACCGGGATCTGGAGTCCGATATAGAACACGGCCGCTTCCGCCAGGACCTCTATTACAGGCTAAATGTCGTTCCCCTGACCCTGCCTCCATTACGCGAGCGCCCCGAAGATATTTTGCCACTCAGCATGTATTTCACGGCCCGTTTCAGCCGCCAAATGGGCCAGCAGTTTCAACTCCAGGAGCAATCCTTAATCAAGCACCTGTTCGAATGGCATTGGCCCGGCAATATTCGCGAGCTGGAGAACTGCATGGAACGACTGGTGGTATTGGCAGATGCAAGCGGTCAGATGCATGTCCGGGATTTGCCGGAGCGCATGCTGAAAAACAGCCCGGTTCAAACGCTGCCGTTCGTCCGCCCGAAACCGGCCGGCCCGGACTCGAATCAACAGAACAGTCGGACACTCAAGGAAAGCGAGCGGGAACAAATACTCGCAGTATTGCAGAGCTGCAACGGCAACATCCAGGAGGCGGCAAAGATATTGCAAATTCACCGCAATACTCTCTCGCGTAAAATGAGAGCCCATCAGATTAAAAAACCGCGCTCGGGAAGCCGCCAGGCAGCCGTCCCTAATCCAGACTCTGCAACTCTTGCAGACGGGCCAGCCGGGCCTTAACCCCGGGAAATTGCAAGGGCTGATACACCTGCTTGCGCTGCCCTGCCTGCCATAGCTCAATCGAGTACTGGAAGGATGGATTACGGCTGAAACTGGCGTAGGTCATTAATTCGGCCAGGTCTTCCGGCCATATAATTGTGCTGTAGGCGCTAAGCCAGGGAGATTTTTGCAAATCCGAGTATAGCTGGGGCAGCTGCGCTGCTGTAAGCAGCGGACCACCGCGAAAGCCATAGAAAGCAACTTTGGATCGCAGAGCAAAATCAGCTGCTTTAGCCGGTTGCATGTATTCCCGCCATAAATCAGTAAAGAGTTCGATTTCGGCGGCCGGTGGTTGCTTTTCCTGCCAGTAGATTACACTCGGCTCAACGTAAGGAGTCAGGCGCTCTTTTAGATCGAGTACATGCACGGCCTCATGGGTCAGAATATACGTCAAAGCGGACATCCGTGGGCTGGTTTTGATCTGGACCTGCCAACCGCTTTGATCTGGTTTGTACATCGTACGTTCCTTGGCCGTTAGCAGCGCTGACATGGACTGGCCAATGATGTCCGCGTTGATAAACATCACAGCGTAGAGGCCGTCCGGTCCGACCACATAATCAGTCATCCCGGAACTCATAAATCCCTTGATAAAGCTGATCTGGACCAATCGCTCCTGCAAGGCACGCTGCAAGCGCGGCGGTAATTGTTGCAGCGCTTGTTGTAATTCTAGTCTGGCTGTTGCACTCAAACCGCTGTCCTGGTAGGGACGCTTATCGAGCTCACGCACATATTGCAGAATTTCGGGCTGCAAACGCGCGAAACGCTGCAGTATCGGGCTTTGGGACTGGAACCTGAAAAAGGTAAGCTGCCGCCAAATCGGCAGACTTGCCGGTGGGGTATGCTCAACACGATCCTGGAAATGACACCCGTTGGCTGATACAACCAGCATTATCAGCGCAAACAACAACAAACCGCTGCAGACAGAGAGGCCAGCTTTCTGTCGCTGTCCGGGACCTTGCGGCGAACGACCTCGATTCGGGCCGCACTGTTGTTTCTCCGGGGAACATCTACGGAAAATCTGCATAATACAATATAATTGCGGTATTCCCGACCTGACAATCGGTTTTAAGAGCCCATTCTATTCTGCCAGGCCAATCAGCGCCTTTTTTTATCTGCTTCGCGGCCGCCTGATCCGATGCTTTGGATAAGCCGTGGCCGGTTTGCCCGGCAAGCTAAATCGCAACTAACCGCCAATGAATACTGATATCAAAACCAAAACGAACCGCCCCAAAGCAGGCTCTGCAGCTGTAGAAGCGTGGGATTTATACTGTGCTGGTCGCTATGAGACCATTGTGGAACGCTTTCAGCAAGAAAAAACTTCCGAACTGCAAAGCATGATCGCCCTGGCGCATATGGAAATGCCGGTGGCCTTTGCACCTGCTGACTCCGCTGCAAAAAGCTTGTTTGGCCCCCTGCAAAGTGCGATGCGCCAGTGGCATCAACGCCAGTTTCCGGCGGCTGCCCGGGAATTAGGTGACTGGCTGCTGAAAAAAGACTATTTTTCAGAGATCATCCTTGACCGCTTTTGTATAGCGGCTGAGCGCAGCGCAGAGTGGCACTATGTAATCAAGGTGGCCCAGAAGTATTTCCAGCACTCGCGCTGGCAAAGCCGACTGGCGCCGGTCTTTTTGCAAGCTCTGTATGGACTGGACAAACACAAAGAGGTAATCAGCTTTTTTGAAAAACACCGCGAATTGCTGGATCAAGAGAGCAGCCTGCAAAAAGTCGCCCTGTCTTATCTGGCTTGTGAGCGCTATGACGACGCTGAAAACCTGCTCTTGCCCCTGTATCAGCGCATTAATGGACAACAATATCAAATGCATTTTGAGGAAGTCCGCCAAAAGTACAGCGACCGCAAAATGATTCAAAAGCTGGCCCGCAAAAAGGATAAAAGCCCGGGGGAAGTGATGGAACTGGGCTTGAGCCTGTTGTTTCAGGGTGAGTATAAGCAGGCATTGCAACTATTTGAAAAACTGTATAAAATTGCAGCCTGACGCAAGCCGGCCCGCGGCGATTGCTACTCAATCGCCCCGCTACACAACTGCTGCTCCAGATCAATCGCCAGGGTTTGCAAACGGCGGTCGCCGGCCAGCCAGGCCAGAGCCCGCTGCCAGGTGTGCGGATACCAGGTAGTCTGTTCCAAAATATAGCCATGTCTTTCCAGTGATTCGACCTGGCCGTCCGTTGTCGTAGCAGCTCCCGGAGCGATCAAGAGCCGGGCCTGTAAACAGCCACCAGACGCCTGATAACCGGATGAGATGTCCCTGGCTCGGCAATGGCGGTCATGCATCAGAAATTCAATTCTATCTTTTAGATCGCGGGCCTGCAGGCTGAAATACTGCTGGGGACCATAATACTCCTTCCAGGCTTGCCCTGGATTCACAGCCGTGACCCGCTCCACCCGAATTACATCGGAACGCCAGGCAGGGATTTTTTCGATCTGTAACAAACGTTCTTTTAACTGCAGCCAATCCAACTGGCATTCGAATGGCAAGCTCAGGTGCTGTTCCGACTCCAGCATCCAACCGATTGCCAGCAGGGCCACAAGTACAGAGCCACAAGCCAACAGCAGCCAGCGCAGGTAGCTCAATCCCCGGCCGACAACCGGGCTGAGCGACTCCCATGCAGCGCGCCATTTGATCTCGCTCGCATCTTCCTGTTCTCTGCGAGGCATGCGCCATGCTTTACCGGGAGCAGCCCGGCGGCAATCCGGAAAGTCGGCAATCTGGCGCCGGCAAAGTGAACCGCTCAGATTCCAATCCCGCCCAATCGCTCCGATAATATCAGACCATACGGGTGAGACCAGAATTCGAAATGATCGAAAAATCAGGTCGGGCAGCATTGCTGGCAAAACCGTCGGTCGTATGGCCAATGTTTATCCACATCCGCTGCAAAGGCCGGGCTTTATCGGTCTTTCAACCGGGTATCTGGATCCCTCCCGCCGCGCATCATTCGGGGGGCACAGCGCTGTTCAATATCCGTAACACCGAATCCGTGCCAGAGTAATTAGACCCATACAAACAGCGCGATCTCAAGGCCAGGCTCCATTATTGCTCTGGCTATAAAAAGCAATATACACAGCGTAGCCGCCGCCAATGCTGGAAGATGGAATGCTCTACAAAAGAGACCCCCAGGATATTCCGGCATCGCTGAAAGGCTTCTTCTTGATCTCAGAAGCCAATATGAGTGATCCCAACTTTTTCCAGACGGTTGTCCTGATGATTGAACACAATCAGGATGGTGCCTTTGGTCTGGTTGTAAACCGCCGCTCCAGTCTGCCGCTGGGTGAAGCAATTCCGGAACTGGCTAGTCAGCGTGCAGCCAACACGACTCTGTATGTCGGCGGTCCGGTGCAGCAAGAATACCTGTTTGTTGTGCACGGTGACATGCCGACCAGTCACGAAAGCAGCGAGGCTGCAATTCAGGTCGGCGAGGGAATTTACTTTGAGCCGGCATTCAGTCGACTGCGACCCTGGTTTACCGACGAACTAGCCGCAATGGTGCCAGCCGATGACCGGCCTCCCATTCACCTGTATCTGGGCTATTCCGGCTGGTCAGCCGGTCAGCTGGAAGGCGAAATCGAACGCGGCTCCTGGATGATCCATCCAGCCAGCACGCGGATTGTATTTCATCATGACCCCCAAAATGGCTGGCGGGAGGCTTTGCGACAAAAGGGCGGTATCTATAAGGTATTTGCCGACTCCGATCCAAGGCCCTCTTTGAACTAGATATGCAGGCCAGAGCTCTGTTGACCGCCATTCTATTCGAGGCCATCATCGGCTTTGTTGCAGTCCTGCTGGGCTGGATCGTGGGACCCAATCCATTGGACCGGATTCATCTGCGCGCACTGGATTTGCTCTGGGGTCTGCTCGGACTGCTGCCGATGTTACTGGTCTTTTTTTTGATCAGCCGGCTTTCCTGGCCGTCCATGCGCCTGATACGGACCCGTCTGGACGAAACTCTGGGTCCGCTTTTTGACAATCTAGCCTGGTTTGACCTTTTGTTGCTCTCTGCATTAGCCGGAGTATGCGAGGAACTCGCCTTTCGCGGCTGGCTGGAAGGCTGGCTGGCCGGCATGCTGCATCCAGTGATCGCCCTCATCATTGCCAATCTACTCTTCGGCGCCGCTCACTGGATAACCACGACCTATGCAATCATCGCCGCCCTGATGGGCGCCCTTTTGAGCGCCGCCAATCTGTATTTTGATAATCTGTTAGTGCCGGTTACAATCCATGCGGTCTACGATTTCATTGCTTTATATTGGTATCAACGTGATCGTTTACAAACGCAGACGCCTGGCCAGGTTTCGTAAATTGTTTTCTAACTCGACTTCCAGGTCATCGGCTTCCAGCTCCGCCGTTGCCAATTCACGCTCGAATAAATGCAGCAGGCGTGCTTTGAGAGCCGGCCGATTGTCATCCAGCCATTCAAAAAGACCCCGTTGTCGAATGGCTGGTATCAATTCTTGAAATTCACTTAAACCAAAGTCAAATTGATCATCCCGAAGCTCCCAGACCACCGTCTGGTCCACCAAATAACCGCGGGTTTGTAAAATCATACTACCAGGCAGCGCGCTGGAATCGGCATGGCAAGCCTAAAAACTGGAACTGATGGTCAGTTGCTTAACGATCACTGGCCGGACTGGCCGCTCGCCACCTGGAGCACTCAGGATGGATGATAAAAATGCGCCGCCGGCCAGTCTGCTGCATGCCGAATGGCCTTCTGTTTTTCATTGCATTCCATCAGCGGCACAGCAGACCGTCTGTATGCAGTGCGCATTCCAATCTCGCCTGATCCCAGCAATAGCTGGCTTGTTCTTATTACTGTTGAGCTGGCCTGTCCACGCCCAGATCAATATCCCCGCGCTGCAAACGAGGGTAACAGACCAAACCGGTACGCTGCAGCAAAACCAAATAGAACTGCTGGAACGTAAACTGGGCGATTTTGAAAAGCAGAACGGGACCCAGCTGGCTGTGCTGCTGATTGCCACCACCGGTACTGTCAGCATTGAAGAGTATTCAATGAGAGTCGCCGAACAGTGGCAGCTGGGTCAAAAGGGGCGCGATAACGGCATTCTGCTGGTGATCGCCAAAGCGGATCGCCGGGTGCGCATTGAAGTGGGCTACGGACTGGAGGACACGATCAGCGATGCCCGCGCCAAACAAATCATTGATCAATTCATCGTTCCGTTTTTTAAGGCCGGCCGCTATTATGAAGGCATCGAATCCGCCACCACAGCTCTGCTCGCCCTTGCACAGGGAGCTCCCCTGCCGGAGCAGTCGCCGGTGATCAGAACAGCCCCGGATCGCACTGCCTGGTATATGGTGGGCGCTCAGCTCAGCTTCATGGGTTTGATCTTCGGCCTGTTCGGGATTCTATTCTCTTTTAGTCAGAGCAAACAGCTCGGTTATGCAATGTCAGGTCTGTGGCTCAGTCCCCTGCCCCTGTTTGTATTGCTTTGGATTTTAAGTCCGCTGAGCCTGCCGGCAGTTGTGCTGATTTGCGGAATTCTCTTTTTTGTGTTCGCATTGATCGCCTTTTTGGCTGGCATGCTTTCCGGGGCCCTGCGCGGGAGCACCGCCGGATCCAGTAGCTCCGGCACAGGCTTTTCTGCAGCGAGCAGCAGCTTTTCCACCGGCAGTTCCTTTTCCTCCAGCAGCTTCAGTGGCGGGGGCGGCAGCTTTGGCGGTGGAGGTGCCAGTGGCAGCTGGTAAGAACCAGAGGACGACATTGCATTGAGCGCGATCGTTATCGATGGCGGTTGATCCAAAGCGCTTCCGCTCACCAAAAGGGGAGCCTGCGCTCCCCCTTCTACACAGAATGCGAACAGCAACTAGGGGGGTGAGGGCCCATCCGCTGGTGGACCGAAACTCATCCAGCCTTCGGCCTCTCCAAAGGCAAAGTAGACCGCCCAGCTGCCGAGCTGCGGCCCATCCAGATGGGTTGTAGACGTCCAGTAGTAACCATAATCGGTGCTGCCGGACCCATCCAGGATACTGGTGGTCGCAAACCCGGCATCAATGGATGGCGAAGCCGTGCTATCGGGCGAGCGGCTGTAGTCGACAATTGTATGCAATTCCTTGGCGTTTGGCAATCGCCAGTCGCTATGACCGCCCAGTTCCAGATTCTCGCAAAAATCGAGCGCCTCGGCCCAGGTCAGACGACCATCCGCTTTTTCTGTTCCTGAGACCCGACTGCTGAAACTGCTGGCCGCGCTGTCGGCCTGCATCCAGTCCAGTCCGGTGGCGCTATCGCTGATTGTCTGATTGCCATTATCGACCAGGATGTTCTGACCATAGCCGGTATTGCCGCGCACCAGGCGCACATACCAGCGACTATCGCCCGGTCGGCCCGATTTGGGATAACCCTTGATGCGGCCATCGGCAAAGT
>JAGRNA010000256.1 GCA_020441005.1 Leptospiraceae bacterium | reverse complement strand
AATGGAGGTATCCCCACGCAGGCCCTGGATTTGAGCCCAACCTGTGATTCCGGCCCTGGCAGCATGCCGGCGCATGTAATGATTGTACTGATTGCGGAATTGATCGACGAAATGTGGTCTTTCCGGTCGGGGGCCGACAATGCTCATCTCTCCCCGCAATACATTGATAAATTGCGGTATCTCGTCCAGGGAAGTCTTGCGCAAAAATGCACCGATGGCGGTAACCCGGTTATCGTTTGCAGAGCCCCAGGTTGTGTCCGAGCTTTGAGCGGTTTGCACGACCATGGAGCGGAATTTGTAGACCCGAAAAACCTTGTTGTCCAGACCGATGCGATCCTGGGTAAAAAAGACTGGTCCCCGGGATCCAATTTTGATCAAGAGGGCGATCAGTCCAAAAAGCGGGGCCGCCAGGAACAGAAATGCGCTGGCAAAGCCTAAATCGAAGACTCGTTTAAGAAATTGATTATATCCGTTGTGTAGCGGCGTATCGCGGATCGTCAACAGGGGCAGGCCGTCCATGTCTTCGATACGGGACCGGGCTGTGATCAATTCGACCATATGGGGCACAATCCGGAAGTCGAGCCCTTCCTGGTCGCAGAAATTCATAACCAGTCGCAGGCGATCCACCGTATCCTGCTCGTGCGGCAGGGCGTAGACCACCATATTCACCGCTTGTTGGCGGGCGACCCTGGCCATGCTGTTCAGATTGCCCAGCACGCGCTTGCGCAAGGCTGGTGGCAAGGTCGACCTGGGACCGATCAGACCGACAACCTGGTATCCATAAATGGCATGGCGCTCGAGGGTTTCCAGCAGGCGTTGCGCATTGGGACCGGTTCCAATGATCAACACTTTGCGCAGGTTGTAGCCCCGACTGCGCAAACGCTCCAACACAGAGCGCAGCATCAGATGTCCCAGGCTGATATAAAGAACATTGATGGCAGCAGTATACAGAATAACCATCCGCGAATAACTGGTGCCGCGATAAAAAAACAGCAGGGCCAGCACAGCAATGATACCCAGAATTACGCCCCGCAGAATGGCGATGATTTCGCGCCACGGTCGCAGCCCGCGACGCGGATGATATAAATCAATGGCAATAAACGCAATGATCTGGACAATCGCTACCAATAGACCCAGATAGGAGTACGTGATAACAGCGTGCCAGGCTTCAGGAAACAGGCTGGCCAGCGGAAAAGTGCCGCCAGTGTCGGCAATGATGGTATGGGCCTTCCAGGGGGCCAGAATACCGAAGTGCAACAGGGTGGCGCTTGCGAAGGCGAAAAGAGAAAGACTGAAATCGACGCCGATAAAAAGCAGTTTAAACGTCTGGTTTCGTTCTCGTAACATACCTGACAGGACCCATCGGCAGCTTTTACCGGGCCGGGTCTCCGTCAAGCAGGCGATCGTTTGCCTCGCCATTGCGTTTTGTGTAAGTCTGCTGCCTTACACAAATCATTCGCACCAGGCGGCCGTTTACCCTTACAGCAGAGCTTTGCTAGTTACCCTGACCGGGATCGGGTCCGAAAAACTGCATTGTGCTCAAGATTGAGGTGGTCCCAGGCGTTTGCGTTTGATATACAACTGCAGGCCGCCTTGCGCCTCTTGCCGAATTTTAGACTGTACAAAGGGCGCCCATCCCAATAACCGGCCCTGCAGACCGAGCGCCATACCGGCCCACCGCCACAGACTGAAATGGTCAACATGAGAGATAATTTTACCATCCTTGAATTCAAAGCGGGCATCAATTTTGTTGTAAATGGTGCGGTTTGTTTTACTGAAGGTATAGTCGGCCTCCCAGCGCGCATGCACGCTGTTCTCAGCAGAATCCAGAATTTCAAATCGAATAACCAGATCTTTAGCCCGTTCGCAAAGCATGGACCACATAGCCTGCGCTTGCCAGGCTGGCAGCGTATCAAATACAGGGTCGCGAAAGGTGGCTTCCGGATGGTAATGCTGATTCATCCCGCTCGCATCCTGTTTCTGAAAGCTTTCGTAAAAATTGGTAATACTGGCCTGATTTGCGCTACTCATTTGGAGCACAAGGCTAAAAAGCGAAGCGCTGATTGCTACTGTTTTTTTATATTTTTTTCCCGGTCAGGATGCAAAAAAAGATCCGACACTGTCGCTCTGTTTGGGTAGAGAGGGTCGAGTGGCGCGTCTTGCCGGCCAGGAGCAAGCCCGGTCAGGTTGCGTACTGCTGCCCTGGGCGTTGTGGATCGGGGATGACTGCGATCTAATCCGGTGTTTTCCGGCGCATTTTTTTTTTGTTCCAGGCACCGGATTTCAGTCTGGCGGAGCTGCGCTTCTTCTGACCCAGGCTGGCCTGTTTTTGCCACCCGGCGTCGGGCTGCTGCAAACCGCACTCCAGGTGTTGCAATTGCCTTTGACAGCGCTTGCAACGATTGATATGCTGTCTATCC
>JAGRNA010000255.1 GCA_020441005.1 Leptospiraceae bacterium | reverse complement strand
GTACCCCAAAGCTCGGTCAATCCCGACTTGGACGGGCTGGTCGGGCCCTCGGGACTCTGCTGCGGACCGGCACCGGGAGGCGGGAATGCCGCCGGTGGCACGGCGCTGGCTGGTTCTACGGAAGGACCCTGATTGTCACTCATATATCCTGATTATCGGAGTGTGCCGGCAAGTCACCGGGACAAAAAACCGGCCAGTGCATCAGGGACTTATACAGCGCACAAATAGTTTGTCTGCAGCCGCGGCGGCATAGACTCCGCCGCGCTGAAAATTGACATAATAAAAACTTTGATCTTCGGGTAACAGCGCTGATCGAACCGGACTACGGCTCCAGTACTCGGCGCGAGTGGACATGGCAAACACTTGCTGGTTCAGGGCATTCTGACCCGGTGCGAGGATAACAATCAGCTGCCTGAGCTCGTTCAGTTCCGGCAGACGCCACTTTTTAGCGCCTAGTTGCAAATTCTCGCAGGCCCGCCGCGCCTCGGCCTGACTCATCGCGCGGGGCTGCTGCTCGCACAACCAGGCCCGGGGCGTCTGACCAATACTGCAGCGGGTCCACCAATGATTGGTGTGGCGATCCCGCACCGAGCCTTCCCGCGCCGGTTGCCACCGCTGGTCCACAGAAACGGAGTCATGATCCTGGGCCAACAAGGCAGTGATGCTACGCGCTAGACCCACAAAGGCAGCCAGCATCAGCAAGCCCAGGATCAAGCCACAGCTCCGACAAGACGTGAATTGGCTTTTAACAGGCGGCATATCCCTAATTTCGGACAAGTTCAGCCATAACTGGAGGCAGACAGCCACATAGCGCTTGACGAAGATACTCGGATTCATTTTCTAAGTAGCTACTACCATGGGCAGACTTCGCAGTGCAACATCAACCAGCGGCCGCAAGATGGCTGGAGCCAGAGCGCTCTGGCGGGCGACCGGCTTTCGAACGGAAGACTTTCAAAAGCCAATCATCGCCATAGCCAACAGTTTTACGCAGTTTGTGCCCGGCCACGTTCACCTGCAGGATGTCGGTCAAAGGGTGAAAGCCGTTATTGATGCCGCCGGTGGCGTTGGAGTGGAGTTCAATACCATCGCAGTGGACGATGGCATCGCCATGGGGCACGATGGTATGCTGTACTCGCTGCCCAGTCGGGATTTAATCGCAGACAGCGTCGAATACATGGTGAATGCTCACGTTGCGGACGCCCTGATTTGCATCAGCAACTGCGACAAAATCACGCCCGGGATGCTGATGGCCGCGATGCGCTTGAATATCCCCACCATTTTCGTATCCGGCGGACCCATGGAGGCGGGCATCGGCACCGACCGCAAGCTGGACTTGATCGATGCGATGGTAGCGGCCGGCGACGATCAATATAGTGATGATCAGGTCACCCAAATGGAACTAGAAGCCTGCCCGACCTGTGGCTCATGCTCCGGCATGTTTACCGCCAACAGCATGAACTGTCTCAACGAGGCCATTGGCCTCGCTCTGCCCGGAAACGGGACCCTGGTAGCCACGCACACTGAACGCTGGCAGCTATTCGAAAGAGCTGCCAAACGGATTGTGCGCATGGCCCTTGAATACTATCACGAAGGCAATGAGCAGGTTTTACCGCGCTCGATTGCCAGCCGCAAGGCCTTTGAAAATGCCATGGCGCTTGATATTGCCATGGGCGGCTCCACCAATACCGTGCTGCATATTCTGGCAGTCGCCCACGAGGCCGGTGTGGAGTTTACCATGGCCGATATTGATGCCATCTCGCGCCGCATCCCGACCCTGTGCAAGGTGGCCCCCTCTGCGCACTATCATGTAGAGGATGTCCACCGGGCCGGCGGCATCATGGCGATCCTGGCGGAGCTGAGCCAGGGAGGCCTGATTGAACCAGCTTGCCTGACGGTTAGCGGGCAAAGCCTGCAACAGCAAATGGAACAGACGAGCATTCTGCCGACCGCAAATCAGGACGCCCGCGACTTTTATGCCGCGGCTCCGGGCGGCATTAAAACCAAAGCGGCCTTTAGTCAGCAAGCGCGCTATCCCGAACTGGACCTGGATCGCAAGCAAGGGTGTATCCGCTCCATAGAACATGCGTATAGCCGGGACGGAGGGCTGTGCGTGCTCTTCGGTAATATTGCCGAGCGGGGCTGCATTGTCAAAACGGCCGGGGTCGATGAATCGATTTACCGCTTCGAGGGACGGGCGCGCGTCTTTCATTCCCAGGAAGATGCCTGTTTGGCAATCCTGAATGATAAAATTTCAGCCGGCGATGCTGTCATCATCCGTTACGAAGGACCGCGCGGCGGCCCGGGCATGCAGGAAATGC
>JAGRNA010000254.1 GCA_020441005.1 Leptospiraceae bacterium | reverse complement strand
TCGCATAATCCTGGCTGGCCAGATCGTAAGATTGTGCTTCATCCTTGAAAACGCCGGAGCTGGCGCTCCGACTGCGCGATTTCTTGGACACGACTTCCATCAAGGCGTCGCGTTCATCCTTGGTGAGAAACTGGTCGGTGGACATAAGCGTTACTGCAATACAAAAACAGTGAAATACACCGCTTCAATACCCGGTATGCCAATCTCACGGCTCAAAATACCTTGAATTTGCGCGAGCGCCTGCATTCTTAGCTTTTCCTTTCCATTCAGCGAATTAAGTACCTCCATTTTCTGATTGGAAAATAGGAGAATCAGGTCATTGCGAATTTGCGGCATGCTCTGGGTCACCGCATCGATAATTTGCTGGTTGCGGGCCATGACCGTCAAACCAACCTGCAAGTAGCGCAATATCCCCTGATCCTCGAAGTTGACGACAAACGCCGGATCGATGGGAAGGTAGATCGGTGGTCCTCTAAGCGGTATTGGCGCGGCGGCAATATTAGCGCCGCCATGTGCCGGCGTTTCAGCACTGCCATGCGCCGGCGCGGCTGCTGCATGTTCTTCCCCGCCAGCGCTTTTATTCAACGCGCCAGTCAGGAATAAGGTTGCGCCGATTGATCCGCCGACCAGAATCAAGCCGCCGATCAGGATCAGCAGGATTTTGATGAGGCCAGAGCTTTTTTTTTCAGATTTGGCGGCGTCTTTTTCAGCCATGAGGGTTCCTGAGTCTTCTTGGAATGAACGAATTTCGCCAAGCAAATAGCGCACCAGTAATTATTAATGAGTATATTTATAAACCAATCAATAAGCTATTAATAACTCAGGCCGGGCTACTGGAGCACCGACTAGAAAATCGCCAAAATTCTGTCGCGCTGTGAGTGGCGCCGGATGTGAAGGAGTATGGAAACACCGTCTTTGGCAAGAGAAACTGACCCGCATCCTGGCTTGTGCAGCCAGGAAGGGCAGCAGGATTTATTGATGGGGTATGGAGCGAAACGGGACAGGAGACTGCAAACCTGTTCCACGTTCCGGAAAAGGAAGGTCAGGGTTTTTAAAGAACCAACAGAGACATGCGCCCATTGCCATAGCGGGGTATATTGACCGTGAAATCAACATGCCCTTTGGCCGTGTTCAGCATCTCCCGAACTTCGGCCGGTATTTTGCCGGCGTCCGGATACAGCGATGCCACCTTGAGGTGCGGGGTTTTATCGTTCATCAACAGGGTCGAGAGAATGTTGGCCACCTCATAGAGGTTGTCGAGCATGGCTTGTTCTAGTTTTTTGGTCTTGATGGCGTCCTTCGCGGCGGCAGCGGACATCATGGACAGAGCGCAACCCGCATTGGCAGCAAGCGGAATGTCGCAGACAAAAGCTGCGACGACTTTGCCGTTATCATCAATGTAACTGGCAATCAAACTGCCGGAACCGGCTTTAGAATCCACCGGTTTTCCTGGTGTTGCCGGCACGTTGCCTCCAAATAGCATCACTAGCGTTTTACTGACATCGGCGGCTTTAGGCAGAATAAAGGTGGTGGGCATAACACTTCCCGTTTAATAGCATTTGGATCAGGAAATTCGCTAAGATCTTGACCAGTACAAATGATGCCTTCGATGTTGCTGGTCAGGACGTCATCAATCCTTGATGAAGGCACCGAGGGTTTGGGCGAAGGTCTCTGCAGTGAAGGGTTTATTGATGATAAACTTAGCGCCAGCTTGCGCTGCTTTCGCCCTCATCTCCGCGGTTCCCTCGGTGGTGATGAATCCGAAAGTAATTTTATAGCCTTCCTCGTTAAGCGCATACAGCAGTTCCAATCCCGACTTATTGGGCATATTCCAGTCCGAAAGAATCAGGTCAGGCGGATTCTTATGAATCAATTCTAACGCCTCATTACCATCGCTGGCCTGCTGGACCTCCAGATGACCAAAGCCCGCTTCGCGCAGAGTGCGCCGGACGATCATGCGCATGGCGTTGCTGTCATCAACAATCAGGATTTTCATAGTTTTTCTCCCGTTCAAACAAGATGATCTGTAAAAGCAGGCCTTCGGAGCGCAAAAAAACCTGTGCCGCTATTCGGTTTCCCATGGTGATATTGTAGCCCTCTGTGACCGAAGAGGGCGAGAGTCGGCAAGGTCCAGGCAGCAGACTTTTCAAATTTCCGCTGAGCATGTGCGTTAACTCACCCATAGTATCTGATAAATCCGTTTCGGCGACATCGGGTGGCGAGACGCCAAACATGGCTGCCGCTGCTTTGCGGACAATGGCTTTGGGACAAACCAGCATAACGGACCCCTGCCAGTCGCCATCAATGATCACGCAACCGGTCAATAGGAGTTATTCTTGCGGCAATTCTGTTACAAGTTCATCAATTCGCTGGATGTCCAACTCTAAAAGGGAACTCCAGACTCTAAAAGGGAGCTTCAGATACTCTGCACCAGTTCAATAAGCACATCGGCGGACAGTTCTATAGCGCCTGGTTGTGACGTAATTTGTAGCATATGCTCTTCCCGATGGAAATCGGTTCGAAAGC
>JAGRNA010000253.1 GCA_020441005.1 Leptospiraceae bacterium | reverse complement strand
GTATCTGGCGGCTGCCGGAGTAGGTCAGCTACAGATCATTGATTCGGAAAAGCTGGAAGTCTCAAATTTGCACCGTCAGATCCTTTACACCACGTCGGACGTGGGTCAGTTCAAGGCTGAGGCTGCTGCCCGGCGCCTGCAGGCCCTGAACCCGCAGATTCAGTGCGCTGCAGTCTGCGCAAAAATCCAGGCGGCGAATATTGATCAGTTTCTGGGCGATCAGGATCTGATCCTGGAGTGCTCCGACAGTCCCCGGACCAAATTCCTGCTCAATGATTACGCGGTTTTGCATAACCGAGCGTTGCTGATTGGCGGCGCGATTGGTTGGCATGGTCAAGTCTGGTGGATCCAGGCCAACTCGGGAGCTTGCTATCGTTGTCTGTTCCCACAGATTCCGCCTGCTGATGCGACTCCGGCTTGTGCCAGTGCAGGTGTGATGGGACCGGTTGTAGGGCTGGTTGCCTGCTGGATGGCGACCCTGGCGATGCGCTACATTAGCGCTGCCGACAATGAGCACATCAAGGAGCCTGGTCTCTCCCTCTTTGATGCCCTGGGACAGCCCGTTATGCGCAGCCTCAATCCCGGGCCTGCAAGGGATTGCCCCCTTTGCGGTCACGAGCCAACGATTCATGCCATCCTGGCAGAAAATTATGAGCTGACGCAATGAAAATGAATTGCTAAAAAAAGGGCTGTCCTTTGATGTTGTGCTTTGACGGGTAACAGAGATGAGTGATCTGGATGATGAGTACGAACAAAGTGCCGGCCTGGATGAGGAAGACTGGGACGATACAGATGTCTCCGAAAACCTGGATGATGCCAGCTTTGTATGTGAAGACTGTGATTATCGCTGGGAAGAGTATGCAATGAATGAGGATGATGAAACGTCAATGGTATGTCCGATGTGCGGCAGTATTAACGTGACTTTGCTGTAAAAAAGTGGTGCCGGTTCGTTTAAGTCTTTTACTGTTGGGAGCCGTTATCCTGAGTTTGCTCAGCATCGGTAATCCGCAAATTGTAACCATACAGTTCCTTTTTTGGCGCCAGAGCTTCGCCCTGTATAAAATCATCCTAGGTTCTGTGTTCCTTGGGGTTCTGTTTACCGTGATTTATTCCGGTCATGTGCGCTATATCCGCCGCATACGACAGGATCGCTACGACCGCGACTATTAGTTCTCCCTTGCATTTGCGCATCCAACAGGGCTCATGGAAAGGACGGGGGCTGGCTGTGCCGCCTCCGCTGGCCGGACATCAGTCTTTTACTCCTGCGGTATTGAAGTCAGCCGTTTTCGATATCCTGGCAACTCGCATCCCGCGCTTCAATGAGGCGCATTTCTACGACCTATGTGCCGGATCGGCTCAAATGGCGATCGAAGCGCTCAGCCGCGGCTTTGAAAAAGTTTTCGCCTGCGAGCTAGACCAGCAGCGGTTTCGCTTTCTACTGCAAGCAATGCAAAGGGGGGAATATGCAATTCAATTGATGCGGCGCGACTTTCGTCGCAGTGCGCCGATGGTTGTCGCTCACGAACACACAGTCTTCTTTCTGGATCCACCCTATAGCTTCTGGCATGCAGGACAATCTGCGCATGTAAATTCATTTATCCAACAGCTTGGCCAGCTATCGGGATCCACCCAAACGGGCGCTGTGTATGGCTTTATTCAGTGTCCAGCTGAGTACGGTCTGCCCGCAGCTGTGCGACCAGATCGGTATGAGGAGCGGACATACGGCAAGCAGGGCCTGATCGTGCTGGAGTTCCCGGCATCATGAATCAAGCAGACGCGACGGGTCTGATCTACGCTACTTTGTGGCTCTGGAGGAATCAGTTGCCGGGCGTGCTCTGCTTATTGGCGATTTCTGGCAGGCCAGACCTTCACAGCGCTGGTGGATCGGGTCACCCGGGGGGCTTCGTTTGAACTTGCTGTTGTTTCTGCCGGGTCGGGTTCTGTTCTATACGGAAGCCCAGGTTCTGGAAACCAGGCTGGTCTATAATTTTGGCAGCATGGAGCGCCGCCTGGCCGCGTTAGAAGAGCTGGAAGCTCGCATGGCCCGCGAAGGACAGCCAGGCGCTGCTGACCTGATGTCCATTCACACCGAGGATTTTGGCGACAGCCCTTTTTGGCAAAGGGTATATGACTCTGGAATATTCCATGGAGAGATTCTGGTGCATTTTTATACCGAGCAAAGTATTCCGATCGAGTTTTTTCATACCGCCGGTCAGGAATGGGTTTGCCATTTTGCCATTCGGCTAGTGCAATCCATCGAATCGGCCCGGCAAACCCCGGGCCAGCACCTCAATGCAAAATCTCGTCAGACACTGGTTTGGCTGAATCCACTGGGTCCGGATTTGTCTGTCGCCCGTCAAGAAGCGATGCAGCTGGCAGAATTATTGGGCGCCAGGTCCGACGTCCGCCTGGTATCACGAGCCCTTTCCGAATTTGAATACCAGGAAGCTTTGCACGACGCGGACCTTTTCATATACCTGGGGCACGCGCGCTTTCGCCACGGCCAGGTGCTGATCCCCCTGGGCGCAGACTGGCTGCCTATGCTGTGGCATGGTTTGAGTCCCGGTTTGTCCCTGGTTATACTGGCCGCCTGCCTTGATACAGATATGCGGCTATTGCAAAGCACCGGTCCCGCTTTTGTGCATCCGCTTTGCCGGATTGCCGACCGGCCAACCGTATTTCTGGAACAATTTTTGAGCAGCCTGACACGCGGTCTGGATCAAAGCAGTGCCTGGTTGGCAGCTTGTCGCGCCGATGCGCAATCCGGCGATATCAGAAGAAGACTAATGCGCCTGCAGGGCAAAGCCGTTCTAATTTGATTTGCTTTTTTTTTGACAAGTGAAGGGGCCTGAATAGGCTGAGTATATGTCCTCATCTTTTTTTAATGATTCCTTGCACATGCGCGACTCAAACCAGCAAAAGCGCAAACAAGCACGGGCGAACGCGCGCATCGAGGCCACCTTCCTGCTGGATGGTCAAAACCAGGAACATAGCTGTTCCGTCTCGGACCTGGGGACCGGGGGCATGTCTATCCTGAGCAAATCTACATTGTATATGGGTGACAAAATCCGGGTCCAGTTAAAAGTAGCCACCCGGATGCTGGATATTAGTTGCGAGGTGGTGCGCGTATCGGGCAAATCGGTCGGGCTACGATTTGTGGAGATCAGCCCGGAAAATCTGGAGCGTATTCAGGAATTTATCCATAGCTCGTTTTTTAGCCCGGAACAAAAGAAGCGCTAAAGCTCTTGACAGGCATCCCCGGTATCCAAACCTGCCCTTTCCACTAGCGGAAGAAACCAGGCGGGAGCAATAGATCGATGTCAGCTGGCGAAAAAGTTTACTGTGCAGACTGTGCGCACTGTATTGTAGTGCGGCAATATGAGTCCGAACAAGACAAGTATATACTGCGAGTACGTTGCAATAAAAAGAAATGGTCCAAGCGCTCCGGAGAAGAGAAATTATACAAATATTTCACTGTGGCCCGTCGTATGCAGCCGAATTGCGAAGATTATCAGGAAATGGGTGACTTGTTGCCATACATCAAAAACCTGAAAAAAGAACTGCCGATCAAAGACGAAATCTATGTTGTCAAGCGCGCAGCCCGCAATCCCTGAAAATTAAAAATGCACCTTGCCGATTTTGACGCGCTTCGCGGCGTTGGCACCGGCAACATACACGGCACAGGCGATGCCCATCAATTTGGAGCGCATCGTGTCGCTGCGGCTCGGTAGCACGACTGGCGCCTGCGCCCCGAAGACCAGTCCGGCTGTGGTGCCGCCCGATACATGCACAAAGGATTTGGCCAGGCTATTGCCGGTTACTATGTCGGGCACCACCAGTATGTCCGCATGTCCGGCCACCTGACCGGGTATTTTTTTGTAACTAGCCGCCTGGGGATTGATTGCATTGTCCAGGGCCAGAGGACCATCGACAAGGCCACCATGAAACTGACGCCGGTCGCTCATCTTGGCGAGAGCGGCTGCTTCTAACGTGGATTCAATCTTGGGATTCACAACTTCCACAGCCGACAGGACGGCCACTTTGGGTTCCTCAATTTCAAATAATTGGGCCAGCGCAATGGTATTGCTGATGATCCGGGCCTTGCTTTCCAAATCCGGTTTGATATTCATTGCTCCGTCGGTCACAAAAAGCAGACGACCCAGGTGGGTGGCCTCTAGCAAAAATACATGATTCAGAATATTGCTGGTCCGCAGGCCATGCTCTTTGTCCAGCACGCTGCGCAGGAAGTCATCGGAATGAATGTAGCCTTTCATATAGATATCCGCCCGACCATCCGATACCTCCGCAACAGCCCTGCGGGCCGCCAGGACTGGATCGGCAATGTCAATGATGTCGATTTCATGGAGATTGATGTCCTGCTGCGCCGCAGTGGAACGGATCAGACGCTCATCCCCCACCAAAAGGCTGCGTGCAATGGATTCGTCGCGTGCCTGGGCGACCGCTTGCAGGGTCATCAAATCGCTACCGGCTGCCACGGCGATCCGTTTGACCGGATATTCCTTCAGTTTTACTACAACCTGATCAAAATTGGTAATCATGAGGGACACAGTGGCAACAGACCGATCGGATGGCAATCTTTTCCAGGCTACTAATTGTCTGATTGCCGGCCACGGCAATTGACGAATTCGGCGGCCGTAAAAACAGCCCTGCCGGACGGCTTGATTGCCTGGATCTATGCGCCTGGTTTATGTGAGGGTGGATGTGCTGACGGATGAGTTCCAAATAAAGCTGCAGAGGGCGCCTGGGTCCCGATTAGCGGCTGCCCCGGCCTCCGCAACCGGCAACTTTGATCTGATGTGCCAGATGAAAGCCAATCCAGCCGGGCCTGGCAATCCCGTTTGCGGTGGGCTGCTTGCATTCTGGGGTGCTATTCAGGGACATTTTTACCAACACCGGGTCTTTGCAGCCAAAAAAATGCGTTAGTGGCTTGACAAGCCGCTTCCCGCTTTTCTTACTGCTATCAGAAGTTCCGTCAAGACGGTATTCTAGCTGGAATCGAAAAAAGCCATAAAAACATGAATGATCATACCTATATGATGATCAGGAGGAATATTAAATGAAGAACCGCCTTTGGTTGCTAATGAGCCTGCTTGTCAGCCTGACCCTGATTACACCGTTGTTTGCTCAAACCGGTGATGAGGCTGCTGAAGAAGAGGCCGTGTCGCCAGGAGAAGAGTCCACCGACACAACAACTGAGACTACCACCACAACTACCAGCACCGCCACTGAGACTGCATCAGCCAGTGCCAAGCTATGGAAGAATGAAAAGACCAATACTATCTATGCCAATTCAGCGCAGAAATTTGCCCTGAGTGCCAGTGATGATCTGTCCAATGTCGATTATATTGAATACCGGATTGATGATGGTAACTTCCAAAAATACACCGGCCCCTTGAATGTGCCCGATGAGGGAGCGCACACCATTGTGTACCGCGCTGTGGACAAAGCCGGTAACGTGGAAGTTGATCGGGTCTACAATGTGATCATTGACAACAGTCAGCCTGAAATCCAGATTATTCCAGCCAAGCCCTTTGTGAACCAAAATGGCCGGACTTATACTTCCCCTGGTAACACCTTTACGATCCGGGCCACTGACAAGTATTCCGGACTCAAGCCTGCGGGAATCAAGTACTCCGTTAACGGGACTGCATTAAAGTCCTACAATGGCACGGATGCAATCAAATTGACCGAAAATGGCAGTCAGCTAATCCAGTATGAGGCCGAGGATAATCTGGGTAACAAAGCCAGCGGCACCGTGTTGGTCAATGTTGATGGCGAAAAGCCGCGCGTGGAAATCAAGCCTACGAATCCCTTGATGCATGTCGGCGACAAAATTTATGCCCGCCGCTCAACCGGTTTTGTAGTCAAGGGCGAGGACAGCGGTTCGGCTGTCGATCAGATCTTGATCAAGATTGATGGTTCTGATGAGTGGCAGGCTTTTTCCGATACAATTTATTTTGATGAAGAAAAATCCCACAAGATTGAAGCCAAGGCTGTTGATTACGTTGGTAATGAAAGCGAAACTGTAACCCTGGAATTCTTCGTGGATGATAATCCACCAACCACTGAGCTGAAACCGGTTCAGTAGATTCTACTCGCTTTGTCATCCCGACATTGGCGGCCAGGGCCGAAACTGGAGGGACCGACAAGCTACCAAAAAAAGCCCGCTGGAAAGTACTGCCGGCGGGTTTTTTTGCGCAACAACAGGGCTCTGAATGCTCTTTATCTAGCATGCAACTCGCCCTGCAATTCAACCCATTCAGAGCTGGCGGTCAGGTATGGCGCGAATTTTGGTGGGGTCAGCATTGTGCTTTATGCCGGGCACCATTGGGGACCCTGACGCCGGTGTGCCGACTTTGCGACCTCGGTTTGCGGGGAACCCTCCGGGAACCGCATCCGGTCGCTCGCAAGAGAGCGGGTGCATCACCAGCTCCATCAGACCCGGTAAAGGGCATCGATAGCCTGTCCATACGCGCTACGGGTGACGATCGAGTGTATTTTTTTACAAAGCACTATTATCTTTATGAATGGAACCGCCTTTGGAAAGAATTCTTTCAGGCATGGAAATTCCAGCACAATCGACATTTGCATCATTATTTTCAACCCCGACTGCAAGCTGGTTTGCGTTACTGGGAAGGGCGCATTGATCGCTGTAGTCTGATTGCCTCGTCCCGATCAGTCCGGCGCAGGCGTGGTTTTCAGCCAATTGCAGAC
>JAGRNA010000252.1 GCA_020441005.1 Leptospiraceae bacterium | reverse complement strand
GGCGGTGAACGCCCCGGACGGGACCCCGACGCGCAAGCCCGGGAAGCAACCGGGCGCCCCCGGTTTTGGACGGACCCAGATTCTACCTGCCCATCACACGCAATTGCATTATCCGGCGATTTGCGCGGGGTGTGGCCAGTCCCTGATCGACGGGGGGAACGCGGTGGCCTACACCGGCTTTCAAGCCCTCGATGTGCGCGAGGGTGAACCGGACGCTTTGGGCTTGCAGGTCGACGTGACGGATCATCGCTATTATGAAGTCACCTGCGCGTGTGGCCACCACACCCGGGCCACACCCGGCCAAGGGGCCGTGGATGCGGCGCTGACCCACGTCACCCTGAACGAATGGCGGTTGGTCGGCCCCGGGTTGGGCGCGCTGATCGTGGCGCTGAGCCTGCGCTTCCGGATGTCGCGCCCGCGCATTCAAGAATTCTTACACGATGGGCTGGGGATTGACCTGAGTATCGGAACGATCCATCAGGCGATCCACGAGGCCGGCGCAGCGGTCTTGCCGGCGGAAGCCGAGTTGATCGCGGCCGTGCAGGCCAGCGGTCAACTGCATGTGGACGAAACGATGTGGATCGAAGGTCGTCACACGGCCTGGTTGTGGGTGTTCACGGCGGCGACGGTGACCCTCTACGCCATCGCCGGCCGGGGTCGGGCGATCCTGGATACGGTGCTCGCCGGCTTTAACGGCTGGCTGATGAGCGATGGGTGGTGTGCCTATCGGCATTTCGAACAACGCCTGCGGTGCTGGGCGCACCTCGTGCGCAAGGCGCAGGGATTGATCGATAGCTATGGCCGGGAGACCCGGGCGTTTGGCCATCAGGTGTTGGACTTGTTGAAAGCGCTGATGGCGGCGGTTTACGCCGCTCGGGAAGGCCCACCCACCGACTTACCCACCCGGTATGCCAAGGACCTGGCTCGCCTGCAGGCGACCTGCGAAGGGCTTAAAGAACACACTCATGCGAAGACCCGGGCGTTAGCGGTCGAGTTGCTGAATGACTGGGACGCGATCTTCCAGGTCGTGCAGCATCCGGCGTTGCCCCTGACCAACAACGAGGCGGAACGCGCGCTCCGTCACTGGGTGATTCTTCGTAAGATCAGCTACGGCACCCGCACATCGACCGGTTCACGCACCTTCACGATGCTGGCCAGCGTGATCGCGACCTGCCGACAGCGCGGCCATTCCCCGTGGCCCTATCTCCGTGCCGCCATCGCCGACCGCCGCGCCGGACGCCCGTTGGCCCCGCTGCCGGCTCTCGTCATGCAGGGGGTCTGAACGCTTACGAGTGATTATAACCTTCGACAGATTGACGAGGCCTTCCTCTGTGTACAGGACAGGGTTCCGGGTGGACGGATTCCAGGGGTGAAAGGAGGTGAAGAGGCGAAAACCGGCTGCCGGAATTTTGACGATGCGGGGAAAGCGGGGGGATTTTTGTAAAGTACTTTACAAAAAATGTTGACAACGGAAAACGGCGGCGGGTCCACACCGCATTCGCCACCCGAAGTCGGCTATTCCTGCCCAACCCATTGAAAGGGTAAAATTCACCAAGTAGCGGCCTGACTGTGTAGAGGCGTAAAAAACCGATGACCATTTCTCTGGAAAAAAAACTTGAAGAAGCCACGATCGCCAAGAAGCGTTATCGGGCGTTATTCGTAATCGCTTTTATCCTACTAGCCTTGGTACTCAGTGTGGTCTATCACACCACGGTTTTGGATTATGCTGTTCTCGATAACGTTACGATCACACGGGAAATGGGCAGTGATCGGCTTGTGTTCCAATTCGATGTGGTCGAACCGGGACGTGTCGATTTTCATCATGGCCAGGCGGTGTTGACCGACCGGAAAACTGTGGGGCAGGGCGAAGGCTTCCATTGGCAGTGGGGCGCACGCGGACCGACCGAGATTGCCATCCGAAGTCGCCAATGGTTGATCCCGCATTGGGATCGGAAAACGTTCACTTTCTAAGCAGGTGTCGATGAAATTTCTTGTTATTGGAGTACTAGCCACAACCTCCAATCGGGACTTGGACGATCAGTCAAAACGTCTGATGGTCAATTATTTGACTACTATTCACTGTGCTAAGACAAGTTTGATAGCGGGTGGTTGTGGTCAGAATGGCCACAGCACACTGGTGCCAATAGTAGCCAGAGAACGCTACACCGGCGAATACCATGCAATTCAATGCAAGTTTTTCGACCCCAAGCACACGCTCGGTTAGCATTTCGGGCGATCAGGCGATCACTGACGTAATGTGGTTGGTCTAATTTTTGCTTAATCAAATACTCATAGACTCTTACTGCCAAAAGCTTAAATAGCATCTGGTTAATCTGCGTGCCATGATTGGCCCCAAGTCAGTATGATTTAGTCTAAATCTATCAATTACTAATAAAATGTGTCGCAGTGGTTTTCATCTAGGCGGGTTTACCCCTCCTCTATCAAGCTGGGTCAAATAGTTGACGTTATGGAATTTCTTGATTGGCAACACCAATAACCTGCATGGCAGCAGCTTATTGTTATCCACTAAGGAGCGCTGACCGAAATATGTACATGATAACCTAAGATATTAAGTGTATTTGGTTATAGCGCGGCTTACCTGGATGTATTGCAACAAGCTGGTTGCGCTACTGGTTCCCGCTATGCGGGCAAAATCCTGGGTTTGATAAATGGTCCCTCATTCGACGAGGCACTTGGAACGCTAAAGTCCACGAGTATCAGGCCGATAAAGATTGATAAATGCTCTAGTCAAAAAGTTTTATGCGAATTGATTTTTATGAAACAAATGACTGAAATTAATGAAAAATATGCAAAATAACCAAACCATCCAATAACCTTATTGTACATACCATTATAAATGGTACAATGGTGCATGTCATGCTAGATAAGATTCAAGATTTGCAAGGCTTTACTCAAGAGTTTCTTAAACACTATCTTGCTAATGGCTTCGGCGGGATGCAAAAGCGCGATCTTGATACTTTAATTTTCGGATTGTTATATAAACACGGCGCATTTGGAAATCCTGTTGAAAAATTTGATATTACTGAAGTTTCTTTTCAACTTGGTATTAGCGTAACCCGTGTTAGAAATCTATTGCGCGACTCCCAGTTACGTTATCTCCAGTATGATGAGCATGAAGCAAAGAGACGCTTTGTCGATTTGCTTGAGTCTTCTCGGTTTGAACGAACAGGTTCATATATCACTTTCAGCGTTTGCGATCCTCTTTTGCAGCAATATTTCATGAGATGGGTCAACCAAGTCAATGGGTTTTATGATACTACTTTTAATCCGAATTTAATTAAGATTTCTTATGAAGTTTTAGCCGATGTTTGCTTGTTGCTAGCAGATCAAGAAACTTTAGAAATTTTTAAAACACAAATAGAAGATCAGGATATCTTATTTATTGAAGAATCAGATGGTATTGATGATAGAAGCCTTGTTCAAAGAGTATTAGAATCTTTAACAAATGGACTAGCTCAGGATGTTGTCAAAGATTTTATTGTTCTTGCTATAAAACTCCTTATAGGAATAGCTTGAGCATTTTTTTGTTTAGCTCATCTTGTGAAATTATGGAAAAAACCACTAATAATTTCTCAAAATCACTATCTAAATTTAATGAGGAACTAACCATGATTAATAAACAAGAAGATAAAAAGCATAAACAAAGCTATGTTGCTGTCTGGTCTAATTTTGTAGTTAGTATTTTATTTGGCGTAGCTTTAGCAATGTTTACTAACTACGGCTGGGCGCAAGCTGTTTTAGCGAATGGAAGCCTAAATGCAACTCAACAGGCAATTATTTTTCCTCAGACATCAGGAGGAATTCTAGCAGCTTTACCGAATCCAACAATGTTATCTACAAGCATCAGTAACTTAGATGCTAATGCTTTAGATTGTTTTGGTACAGATGAGTGTTTAGTTACAGATTGGAATAACCATAAAATTCATCATATAAAGGTATCTACTGCTACTTTGATTGACACAATTGATCTTTCATCTAAAGGCTATTCTGGTCGTGGGGCTATAAAAGTTAGTCCAGATCAATCTGTCGCCTTAGCACATGATGCATCTCATGTATTTGTAATTAGTGCTCCATTTGATGCTTCAGCAGCCACTACAGCATATAGTATTTCTTTAGGAGATAGTGCAAGAG
>JAGRNA010000251.1 GCA_020441005.1 Leptospiraceae bacterium | reverse complement strand
ATCGCCATCGGCGATGGTATCGTCCTGGCCGCTAATTGTGACCAGTTGCTGCGCGCTCCAGTTTTCGGGTGTAAAAGTGAGCACGGATACATCTACCAGGCCTTCACTGGTATCGCTGGAAGTGACCTGCAACTGCACGGCTTGTGTCGGTCGGCGACGCAAATTCACCTGGAGAGAGCTGGTAGCGCCGGCTTCCGAAGTGACAGTCGAACCGGTAATCACCTGAACCAGGTTTTCTCTGGTTTGACTGCCGCCCAGCAGGGCCAGGAATTGCTCCGCCCCAAAACTGCTCGGCAGGCCGGGCTGACAATGGTTGGTTAAAAGCCCGACAAAAAGAGCACATATCAGTGCAACGTTGATCGTTGGCTTTTGCTGCTTGTTATCCATTGCCCGCTTCGTTGCCCGGAGTCTCATTCTGTGCAAAACCTGGCATTGCGCTCGTCCCACCCGGCTTACCAACCGGGCCCTGATCCAGAATCATTGTTTGCAGTTACCGTATGTAATGCCGGTCGGGCAGGCAGTCATGCCCCGGTCAAAACTCCGCCGACTTTCCAATCCGGGAATCGCACCCGGACTGCGCGCTCTATGCTACCGGTTGATTGTAGTATATTGCAGAATTCATAACCAGCCAGGGGCTGCACAGTGGTATAACAGAAATGCGACTCTTTTTTGCAAGTCTTTTTATGGGTGTCCGGTGTTATCGGGCCTCCGGGCGAATTTGTTCAAAAACTGATTTTGCGCCCCCAGTCATTCCGTATAATAACCAAATCCCCTGTAAAAACCCTCGAAAAGTACCCTCGAAGGCGGGCTGGTTACGAACGCAATGGGCCGCAATTCGAGGCTCAAGCGCATCCGGGCAACATTATGATCTCGTCGCGGCTGTTGAAAAAGACCTTGCTATCGCACTGACACGCTGTCAGATGGGTCAGAACTGGAAACTGCAGCATTCCAACCGGTTCTGCAGTCAAAAACTACTAAAAAAGGTGCCTTATATATGAAAGAAACCAGCATCATCGGGGCCTATGAGACCAAACATGGCGATCACAAAAAACTGGGTTTGCGCGACCTGATTGCCGAAGCCGGCAACGGAGCCATTGCCGATGCCGGGATTGACCGTGCTGATATCGAGGCCGTGTACGTCGGCAATTATGCCGGCACCGGTTTTAATGGCCAAAACACGATGGGCTCCCTGGTAGCAACTGTGCTGGGCCTGGGTGATAAACCGGCTATGCGCCTGGAAGGCGCGTGTGCTTCAGGCGGATTGGCGGTGCGTCAGGCGATGTTGGCCGTAGCCTCTGGACAGCATGAAACTGTAATGGCCTTTGGAGTCGAAAAAATGAACGGTCTGGACCCGGACAAGACCATGAAAATAGTTGCCGAAGGCCAGGACCAGGATTTGGAGGGCGGTTATTGCATCTCCGGTCCCTCTGGATTTGCGATGAACGCTGTCCGGCACATGCATGAATTCGGCACCACCCGCGAACAAATGGCCATGGTGGCTGAAAAGAATTTTTATCACGGCAGCCTGAATCCTTACGCACACAAGCAGCGCATCATCAAGCTGGACCGTATCATCAAGGCGCCTCAGGTTAGTTATCCCTTCGGCATCCATGATGTATCACTCGTCACGGACGCTGCCGCAGCGGTGATCATCACCACCAGGGAGCGCGCCAAAGCGCTGGTCAAAAAACCGGTGCGCATCCTGGGTTCCGGCCACGGCGGCGACTACTTTACGGTGGCCATGAAGGGTGATTCGGTCAGCTTTCCGGCGTCGGTCAAAGCGGCCAACGAAGCCTTTAACATGGCCGGCATCCAGCGGACTGAAATCGACGTACTGGAGTGTCACGATTGTTTCACGGTGACAGAAATTATAAACATCGAAGACCTGGGTTTCGTGGAAAAAGGCAAGGGTGGACCGTTCACAGCGGAAGGACATACCCGCCTGGGCGGCAAGCTGCCGGTGAACACCTCTGGCGGGCTCAAAGCCAAGGGCCATCCAATCGGCTGCACCGGTGTTGGTCAAATTGTCGAAATGACCTTTCAACTCCGCGACCAGGCAGAAGGCCGCCAGGTGGCCAATGCCAAACACGCCATGACCCATGTGCTGGGCGGACCCGGTGCGGTGAGCGCAGTGCATATCCTGGGACGCGAGGATTGACACCTGCTTTGGATTGTGACTATGCAGTCAGAATTGATTAGAGTTTTAACGCTTGCGAATACGGAGTTTGCGAGCAAAGGTTTGCAGATACTAGGCTATTTTGGTTCCTTTGCTCGTGGCGACGAAAGGGCAGATAGCGATCTCGACATTTTGTACGAGTTACAGCCTGAGGCTTATCGCCAATATCCAGGCTGGAGCATTGTCAGGCTGCTGGAAGAGGTCCGGCAGAAGCTGGAGAACGAGTTGCAGATGCCGGTTGATTTAGTGGATAAAGACAGTTTGCGCGAGGTAGGTAATAAATATATCTTGCCAGAATTGATTCATGTCGCTTGAAGCTGATCAAATCAGACTTGAATCCATTCTTGAATGGATCAAGGAGCTGGAATGGATTATAGCAAAACATGGTAGTGTCGACAAGGTATTAAAAGATCGAGAAGGAGAATATGCCAGCTCTCTTTGCCTGTTACAGATAGGAGAAATAGTCGGAACTTTGCAATCTGCGGAAATTCTTGCCAGCATCCCGGCCCGAGAGATAAAGAGTTTTCGGAATCTGATAGTGCATAATTATGGAACAGTGAATCTGCAAATCGTTAAAGGCGTATTGTTGACTGACATTCCAGAACTCAGAGTAATTATTGAAACCATACTAAAATCAAAAAAGGAACCATCGTAATGAATGCAATGAAATGCAATGACTGCGGATTTAGCAGCACACCGCCCATGCCCGTCTGCCCATCCTGCGGCAGTGAAAACCTGAGCGCGGTTGAACTTAGCGGCAAGGGTCAGATTTACACCTACACAATTGTCCATATGGGATTTGGTCGCATGCAGGAGCGCTGTCCGTACGCCCTGGTAGTAGCCGAACTGGAAGAAGGCCTGAAGATGACGACTGCCCTGATCGAGGGCACTGATCTGGAAAAGGTCGCAGTTGGCGATGCGATCGAATTCGATCATACTGCAGAAGGAATTGGCCCCCTGTTTCGTAAATCCGCTTGAAAAAGCCGCTGCGGACGGCGGATCATTGCCGCTGCAGTTATCTGATCGGGAGTCGCTGCCAC
>JAGRNA010000250.1 GCA_020441005.1 Leptospiraceae bacterium | reverse complement strand
TCGCGACCTGCGCCAGCTGCCGGGTTACATCGGTCGCATGGCCTTGTACCCGTGGCTCAGCGGGTCTTTTTTTTTTTATGTTCATGTGTATGAAAGCGGCCAGGATGGCCCTAAAAGCGATTACATTTTCAGCGAGCAACTAAACAAGGTTAACTTCCCGGACTTGCAACCAGCCTGGCAGCTGCCAGAAGGCCAACAGCTGCGGCTTTTGGCCGCTGTGCCGGTCAGTCAGGAGGACATCCTGGTGGCCCGCACTAAAGACAGCGCCTTCGCCTTACAGAAGGTTGTTGAACGAGGGGAAATCTGACTTATTGCCAGGCTGCAACAGAGAGCATGCTCGGCTGCAGGTGGGCCGTGGTATCCTTGTAAAAAAGCTGCATTTTGGCCAGTCCGCTTCTATCAAGTGTTAGCGGCATTTTGTTCTTTATATAGTCATTAACCGGCAATATATGAAACTGATGATTCGCAGTGCGCTTGTCGACGTATACCCAAACCGGTTCATAACTAATGTTTGAGAACAACAGTTTCTGCGGGCTGCTCGCATCCGGATTGCGGCGCAGACTGAAGTTAAAGATCATCCCGCCATCGGTATAGCGGCGCTGCTGATTCGAGACAAAGTTACCCAAAGACCAGGTAATCAGCCGTTCCTTCATATAACCATACTTATCCCGCGACCGGCGGACACCAAAAGGTTGCAGAACATGCGGATGGCCGCCCATCACAATATCGGCGCCCTCTTCAATAGCATAGTTAACCCATTTTTGCTGGTAAGCGGAACTGTGGCGTTGGTATTCCGTGCCAAAATGAAACAAAACCATGATTGCGTCCGGTCCGGCTTTGCGGGCCAAAGCGATGTCGCTTCGAATACGCCGGGCTTCGATCATATTCACCACCATACCTTTGGGAACCTTGAGCCCATTGGTGCCATAGGTATAGTTCAGCAGTATCAATCGTAATCCGCCCACATTGACTTGCAACAGGCGCCGCTGATTGTAATCAGCAACGCTGGCATAGGTTCCCAGAATCCGAAAACCCAGTTTTTGGGTGACTGAAATGGTTCGCTTGATACCCAAAGCCTGCTTGTCAACACTATGGTTATTCGCCAGAGTCAAAACGTCCACACCGGCATTTTTTACCGCTGCAGCGAGGCTGTCAGGGCTGCCAAACTGTGGATAGCCGGCATAAAGAGCCGGTTTGCCCGGCAGAGTAGTTTCCAGATTGGCGATCGTCAAATCGGCCCGGGAAAGGCGGGACTTGATCGTCTGAAATACCCTGTCAAAATCATGCTGTCCGGTTTTTGCGTTCCAGGCCGATGCCAGCTGCTTGTCATGGCACATGATATCACCAATCACACTGAACGTAACCGCCCTGCCGCTCTGTTCCTCTGTCGGCGCCTGGGCTGCCACGCCGCGGCCAGTGTGCCAGCCGGTTAATACCAGCGCAAGGGTCAGGAGCAGTCCGCCATACCACGCCCCTCTTCGCATTAGATTCTGAAGCCCTTTTCTTGCTTTCATAATATATATTACTATTTTATTTCCCCGGGTTGTTCGTGGGGCACAATATATCAACCATGACCATTCACCAGCAAGGCTTGCATGGACGACAGCAAGCGTTATGCTTAACTGTTCTTGATTGCCCCCAGGTCAACTCCAATAGCCAGGTTCCGGACTATTGCGCTCCTGCAGCAGGCTCTGTTGTCTTGACCAGGCCTAAATCTGCCGGAGTTTTCTGTTGCACGCTAAATCCGCGCGTTTTAAAATCCGCACCTTTATTGATCAGCATGTGCATCACCCGCAAGCGCTTTTTGGGATAATAGTTCATCCACTGCTGAAAGACTGGCAGGCTTTGCACATTGTAATGCAGCGGACCGGCCTCGGGAAACTTTTCGCCTGGTGGAAAACCGAGGCTCTGCGCGCCCACTGATATTGTACGAATTACAACGCTTTTTTGATCGACCGGCAATGCCTTGAAATTCCGACGCATATCCTCGGGGAAATCAAAATAATCCTCCGCGTTGGACAGATACAAAAGCCGCACCGGCAGCTTCAGTTCGGCTGATTTTTTAGCAATGGCTGCCATGGTTATTTGGCCCCGTAAATCACCGGGGATTGCCTGGATACGCCCTTCCATCGCCAGGGTGCGGATGTACTGGTAATCCGCCGGATCATTATGAAAAGATTTTAAACCAAAATGACGACTCATATATTTCAGTTCATAAAATCGCTCCGGGACATCCGATTCGCCGCGGTGCGCAATTAGCCAGGCCTGTTTGTATGCCGCCCAATCCGCAGCCGACCCGAAGGTTTTTTGCAGCAAGGCATATGAGTTTTGCTTTTCCTTACGCGACCACAGTTTGCTGAAATCCTCAAATTTGGGTGACTGGGTCAGGAAGAAAAAATGAATACGGTTCACATACACCGCCACTTCGTCAAAATCCATCAGCCAGGCAAACTCACTGCGAGCCCAGGCCACGAAAGTCAGATTCTGATCAGTGCCGACCCCGATGTACGTGCCGCCCAGATCCTTGACATACGGCCTGAAAAAATCGATCCGCCTTTCATTCGACGCCGGATAATGGGGTACTCGCAGACCACGATCCGCCGCCGGGGGATCGGTTTCGGTTAGTTCAAAGACAGCCCGGCTTTCCTTGAGCCATTCCGCACGGGCCTCTTCCGGGGTTTGACAAGCGCTCGGCGCAAATAATAAACCCAGCAGGGCAACCATCCACAGCAAGTGACCCTGACGAGTGTTGGAGAGCGCTGATCCTGGTTCAAAGCCGGCAAAGAAAGTCATGCCGCCAAGGAAATCAAACAGCGTCTGAATACAATCAGATTAAGCAGTCCCGCTGCCAGTCCCCCAAAACGCAGCTCAATTGTGATCGACAGCCAGAGCCCTGGTTTGAACCTGGTGGCATGGCTTCCATGAAAGTTACCAAATTTGAAGAACAAGCACCGGGCAGCGACTGGCAGGCCGACAAAGTCGATCAACCGGAATACGGCCGCTACCTGGAGGATTTTCGGGACGGCGATGTATTTGTGCACCCTCGCGCCTTTACCATCGACCGCAGCTTTGCCCAGGAATATGCGACTGTTTTCCATGAGGCTAATCCAGTTTTCCTGTCTGCCCCGGTAGCCCAGGCGAATGGGTTTGCTGACATGCCGGTGCACCCGATGATGGTATTCAACATTGCTTTGTGTCTGGGAGTCCAAAACAACTCGGAAAAAGCGATGGCCAATCTGGGCTATTATCAAGTCAATTTCCTGCAGGCCGTCTACCCCGGAGATTCACTGACTGCGCGTTCCAAAGTGCTCAGTAAACGTGACCGGGGACCGGACAAGCCCGGTATCGTGCATGTCAGTACCATCTGTCAGAATCAAACCGGGGCGGTGGTGCTGATGTATGAACGCAAGATTATGGTTCCGCCTCGCGGTGACGGTGCTCCTGCTCAGGGCGGCGATCCGGCCGCCGCATTTCCTTTGCCCGCCGAACCGCAGATTCAGCTGCCAGAATTCAAGGCTCCGGACGCCGAAACCCGGCTGTTAACCGGCAGTAACACCTATTTCGAAGATTTTTCTGCCGGTCAGATCATTATCCACAAAAACATGCGCACCATTACCGATGAGCATGTGCCCTGGACCTACCGCATGGGCAATACCCATCCGCTGCATTATGACCGTATCTATTCCATGGGACTATCGGGCAAGATGAGTGGTGAACCGATCGTTTATGGCGGCCTCGTCTTCGGCTGGCTGATTGGATTGTCCAGCCGTGATTTGACCGAAAACATGATCTGGGATCTGGGCTATACCGAAGGCTATCACACCAATCCAGCGGTATCCGGCGATACTGTCGGATCAATCTCTCGCATATTGAGCACTACCGAGGGACCCGTACCTGGAACCGGGATTTTGCAAGTGCAGCTGATCGGAGTGAAGAATATTGCCACCAAAGTCGCTTTTGAAAAATACGGCGCGGACCTGTTTATCAAAGAAGGCGATAAAAAAGGCCTCGGTAAAGAAAAGATCAGCGACAAGATATTTGAAATCGAGCGCAAAATCCTGATCAAGAAACGTCCTTGAGGGGCTGGGCGCGTGACCCGGGCGGGTCACGCCCGAGCTAACGCTGCGCATCCAGCGGGATCGGCAGGGGCTAGAAGCCGAGCAGACTAAAAAAGCCGCGATAATGGCGATTCAGGCCTTCCAAAACATTCAGCTGTCTTTGGCTTGCATTGGCTGCCATCGGTGGGCCTTGCCCAGGCGAGCCCGAAGGGGCTCGCCATGCATATTAAAGCCCTTGCTCGAGATCTTTTAATTCGTCTTCCATATCCTTGAGCTCATCTTCCATGCGGTCCAGTTCATCGTCCGTTTCTGTTGTCGCCGGGGTTGGTTTGTTGGGCTGCGGATCGGTAGACGGATTATTTGTCTCGCCCGTGTTATCCGGAGAAGTGGACAGAAACGGACTTTGGCCATCCTTGTATTGCCAGACCCGACGGTCCTGGCAATGGGCCCAGGTCGGCATCTCGATCGTTACACCGCTGTCAAATGCAACCGTGATCGAGCCGCCCTTAAAGGCGCCTAGTTTCTGTATGCGACCGTTTTCCCGGTAACCCTTGAACGTATTATAACACGAAATTTCTGTGCCGACCTCCCAGTCGAGCCGCTTGAGCATGGCCCATCCCGCTAGATATACAGACTTACCGTCGGCGAATTCCAGCTCATAGTATTGACCATTTGATTTACTACGGCTGGTCGCTACTGCCGGATACAGTACCCAACTACGGTCGCGTGGTGCCAGGACCATCTTGCCCCAAATCAGGGTCGATAGTTTTTCATGCGGAAATTGTGTTTCAGGATTAAATGTTTCCACGTTCGGACGATTCGGATCGGCTCCGATCCATTCAGTGACATTAGTACGACCGTCGTGCATCCCCTTGCAAGCAGTTTTCATGCTTTCATAAGACATTTGCGTCCAGGTTTTTTGGTAGTATTTGAGCCACCAAACCCGGTTCTTTGTGAGGCTGGTGCTTTTACAGGCACCCTGACGCTGCGCTGCCGGACAGGCTCCGGCCCGAAAACTGCCATTGGCAAACTGACAGCTACGTCGGGCCGCGCTGCTGCTCCAGCCCTCGGCGTATTCCTGGCAATAATAGTAGGCCTGATCGACGATGCAATGATCGGTGGCCCAAAGCAGGCCCGGGCTCAGCGCAAATAACAAAGCAGTGAAAAACGATACACGGACTGTTTTCATAGGGTCCATATTTTACCTGCTGGCTCACGGCTGTCAAGGGAAGTGTATCAATGCCGCTCGGTGCATTTGCAAAATGCCAATGATCAGTATTTCTCCGGGACCATATTCTTCAAAGGGATCGGCCGCCTGATATATTCTGAATGCTGCTGGCGATCGGGGATTCCCATCGCTTCGAAGGGAATGGTTTCGTAGGGAAATTGTTCCAGCAGATGGGCAATGCAATTCAGACGTGCCCGCCGCTTGTCATCGGACTTGACCACAAACCAGGGCGACTCCGCAATTTCGGTGCGCTCCAGCATCACATCCTTGGCCTTGGTATATTCCTCCCAGCGGGCCCGCGATTGCAAATCCATGGGGCTGAGCTTCCATTGCTTCCTGGGATCCTTGATCCGCGCCTGAAAGCGCGCCTCCTGTTCCTTATCGCTGACCGAAATCCAGTACTTGATCAGTTTGATACCGGCAGCGATAATCATACGCTCAAAATCCGGAACCCATCGCATGAAGTATTCGTATTCCGCATCCGTGCAAAAGCCCATCACCCGCTCTACTCCGGCCCGGTTGTACCAGCTGCGATCCAGTAGAATCATCTCACCGGCCGCCGGGAGGTGGGTCACATAGCGCTGGAAATACCACTGCGACTTTTCGCGTTCGGTAGGGGTCCCCAGGGCCACAACCCGGCATACGCGCGGATTCAGCCGTTGTAGAATGCGCTTGATAATGCCACCCTTGCCGGCCGCATCCCGGCCCTCAAACACAACAACGACCCGTAAACCCTGCTGCTTGATCCAGGCCTGCAAACTGACCAGTTCAATTTGCAGCCGCTCCAGTTCGGTTTCGTAAAATTTGCGCGGCAGGCGTTCCGGATTGACATCCTCCGCTATGGATCCGCGTTTCTTCGGTTCCTGATAATGCCAACGATACAGATCCTTGTCCTCGTTATTGTTCGGGGCGGATTTTGGGGCTGGATCGTCGACCGGGTCTTTTTCTTTGGCAGCCATGACTGGCTGCAGGCTGCCGACAAAGCAAGCGCGGTCAAATATTTTTCAGCCCCCGCTATTTGCAAGTCACGGATATAAAATCAAGATCCTGCCAGACCGATTTTTTGCAAAATAGAAGAAGGCACCAGGGCCGGCAGGTCTCTTCTGACTGCCGCCCGAACCTGGACGCTTTTAGAACCTCTGGTAACCGCGGGTTCCAGCGGGTTTTGCTGAGCAGGCACAGCGGAAAAAATTGGTAGCATACCGGCATCGGTGTGCCAGCTGCCCTGCAGGCAATGACCGTCAATCCGGTATCTGGTGATTGCATGCGTGAAACGGGTCCTGGCCTGCAGCGGACCACTCTGTGTCAGCAGCGTCTCTAGTCCCGGACTTTGATACAAAAGCTGCCAGTCCTGCCAGACCTGATACGGTAAAAAGAAATCTTGCTTGAAAAAAAGCCCTTTCGGATCCTGGATTACCAGATATTCCCGGCCGGCGTTTTGCAGCGCAAAGACATACAGCTGGACCGGCAACTCGGGCTGTTGCGGCCGGACTTTGAGCCGCTCGGAATAGGGATCCCGACCGCTGGCTAACGCTCGGCAGCTCAAGGCCAGCGGGCAAGCATGGCAGCGCGGCTCACGCGGCAAACATACCAAAGCCCCCAGTTCCATCAGCGCCTGATTATGATCACCAGGCTCGATCCCCTGGCGCAGGGCGGCTTCCAGTAGAGCCTGGGCAGCCCTGCGCAGCCGCGCATGATTATAAAATTCGGTCGGGTCGCGATCATCTAAACGCAAGAGCACCCTCTTCACATTGCCGTCCAGCACTGCCAGGGGCTGCTGCATGGCGATACTCAGGACCGCCGAGGCGGTGTAATCACCGACGCCCGGCAGTTTAATGGCGTCATGATAGTCAGCCGGAAATTTGCCATTATAATCGGTCGTGATCATTTGCGCAGCCCGGTGCAGATTACGGGCCCGTGAATAGTACCCCAGCCCCTGCCAGCGCATCACGACCGATTCTTGCTCGGCAGTGGCGAGGGCCTGGACATTGGGCCAGGCCGCCATGAATCGTTTGTATTTTGGCAGCATGGCTTCTACGCGCGTTTGTTGCAGCATCACCTCACTGATCCAGATTGGATAAAAATGACGGGTACGGCGGAAAGGCAGCGGCCGCCGAAATTCCTGGTACCATCCGGCCAATCCTGAGAGATCTGCTGACCGCGCCAGCGCCGCTATTGGACCGGCTTCAGGCATTGTTGTTCCGGCGCTTTTCAATCGCTTGCATTTCAAACTGCAACCGGGCAGTACCGGCCCTTTTTAAGGCACTACCGCCTGTGATCGCATCCCAATCCGCTCTTCGTGAACTGACGTCGCTGTCATCCTGACCCGTGCTGATTTGGCCCTGCATCAAATCCTTGATCTCCAGGCGCATCCGGAAAGCATCATCCGTAGTAATGCGAGTGCGGCTGCGGCGGTTACGATTCCAGGGACAGACCTCCTGACAAATATCACAACCAAAAATCCAGTCGGTCCCATTGGGCACCACACTGTCTTGATACTGCCCTTGCACTGCATCAAATGGAGCTTCGATCGTCCGATAAGCCAGGCAGCGGCGCGCGTCGATTTGATACTCTTGCAATGCACCGGTCGGACAGGCCTCAATGCACAGCCGGCAGTCCCGGCAGTGATCCGTCTGTTGAACGACTATAGCCGGATCCGAATGCGGCGGCAAACTATCCACCGGCTGATTCAGCAATATCATACTCAAAAAGAACCAGGATCCATGCTCCTGATCGATTAAATTCGTGTGTTTGCCCCGCCAGCCCAGACCCGCCTGGCGAGCGTAGACCTTTTCCAGCAAGGGGGCTGAATCGCATGTTACCCGGCCGGCCAGCTGCGGCCAGATCTGCTGGAACTGTTTCAAGAGACGGGCCCCTTTACGGCGCAACACCTTGTGATAATCCCGGCCGTGTGCGTAACGCGCCACCCTGTAAGAGGCATCCTGCAATGCCGCTTCGCTGCTATAATCACGGTACCAGCTGGAAAGCACCATGATACTTTTTACACCCGGCAACAGTCGCGCTGGATCGAGCCGCAAGTCCTGATCAGCTAGCCAGTGCATTGTGCCATGGCGGCCGAAATTGATAAAGGACCTGTATTGCGCCGCGTCCCCTGCCGGGACCGCGGGCAGACAAAATCCGGCCTTTAGATAACCCGCTTCACGGGCCAGGGTGATACACTTTTTAGCATCGATCAGCATCACGGTAGCACTTCTGCTTGCCAGTCAGACAAAGCACTTTACTTTCGCAAGTGCTTTGATCACAGCACATCCGAAAAGCAATCGACAGCCCGGCAGCGACCCTGCACCGATCAGCCCAGAATCCAGGGCAATGCGCCGGCTTGGCCGTTATCAGCAAAAAATGGATGGCCGGCTGCGGGGCTTGAGTCTGCTGCGGCTGATCAGCTTTGGCACTACAGCAGCGCTGGTGTATCTGTCCGGCCGCCTCCCGTCTGGCTCAGCGGGATTCTACACGCTGCTGACGACCAGCGCGGTCACAACGGCGGGATTTATTTGGGCCTGGTTTTATTACAACAAAACCCGTTCCCGCAAGCAAATGGCCGCCAATCAAATCAACTGGTATCAATCGATTCTATACCGGCGCTCCGGGATCTGGCACAAAACCAGAGCCTCGAAATCAGCTAATCAAAGCGATTACAGTTTTGAGCAAAGCAAGCAGCAGATGCCCCTCCATGACGAGACGAACCTTGCCGATCACCCCTATCAAAGCGACCTGCATATTAGCGGTCATTTTGGATTGATCAGCCTGCTGGATTGCACGATCACGGCACCGGGTAAAGAAACACTGGCCCGGCTTTTACTAGAGCAGCCAGATGATACGGCCCGCGATCCAGCGCTTTGGCTGGCCCGTCAACAGGCGGTCGATGAGTGGAGGTGCCGCCGGGTCATTCATACCCGCTGGGCACGTCAAAAAAATCAGCATGAAATCTTTAGCAATCAGTCGGACTCATTGACAACGGCGCGTTGCCTGTCTGATTTAAAGCCCGGTTTAGGCCTGGGGCCTGCCTGGCTGATTGGAATCAGTTTTACTCTGCTGAACCTGGTCACCTGGGTTTCGGTCATCGGCAGTGAATTTGGCGATTTCCGGGCCTGGTATTTACTCAGCGCTCCTTTACAGATGCTGCTTTTCGGGTTCACCGCCTGGTCCACCCGGAAACTGGCCGGCCAAATGTCCCGCCTGGCATTTACGATCAGTCTCTGGCCGCAGGCCTTTCAGCTAATTCCAGCCCTCAGGCTGCGTGCCGCCTGGTGGCAAAACAAGGCCATTTTACAAACCAGCACGGCCCGCCAGATCGCCAATTTAGCCCGTCTGGCTGGCTTTTTTGAGATGCGCCGCAATCCCCTGCTATATATCTTTTTGGCATTTTTTGGAATCACGGACAGCCTGCTGGTCATTGGTCTGTATCGCTGGCTGAGACTGCATAGCGCTGATTTCCCGCTATGGCTGTCTGATTTGGCAGAACTGGACGCCTTGCAGAGTCTGGCCAGCCTGGCGGTCATTGAACGAGGGAACACCTGCCTGCCGGTCTGGGCGCGCACCGACGGCAACTCTGAACGACCGCTCCAGCCAGTGGTCGTAACACATGATATGGGTCATCCATTGATTCCCGCAGCGCAACGGGTGGGTAACGATTTTCATAATGTGGGCGAGTTGTGGGTGATCAGCGGCTCGAATATGGCCGGCAAGTCAACCTTCTTGCGCACCCTGGGGATCAATCTGATCCTGGCAATGAGCGGTGCGGCCCTGCCAGCCGCAGATTTCAGTTTTCGATCCATGCCGGTATTCAGCAGCATGCAGCATACAGACAAACTACAGGACTCGCGCTCATTGTTTTACAGTGAAGTCCGCAGAATCCGTCAACTGCTGGAATTCAGGGCCCAACAGGACGGTCTGATCTTGATCGACGAAATGCTGCGGGGTACCAATGCCCGCGAGCGCCTGATCGCCCAGCAAAAAATACTGGCCCGGCTGGAGTCCAGTGAGTCCATAGTCCTGGTTGCTACTCACGATCTGGAGCTGGGCTGCAGCAGCACTGGCGAAAAGCGAGTTAACATGCATTTTCGCGAACACATTGAAAACGGTCGGATGAGTTTTGACTACAAGCTGTATCCCGGTATTGTTCAAAGCTCCAATGCGCTGGAAATTCTGCGTCTGGAAGGCATCGCCCTGTGAAACCGGGCTACCTGGCAGCCATTGACCTGGGTACGAATTCATTTCATCTGATCATTACCCGTCTTTTTCAAAACGGCAAAAGCGAGGTGGTCACCACCGAAAGGGCTGCCGTCCGCCTGGGAAGCGGCGGTGATGATATGGGTCAGATTCTGCCGGAGGCTCGTGAACGCGGTATCCAGGCCCTGAAACACTTTGTCGAACTAGCCCGGGGATACAAGGCGACAATTCATGCCGTTGCAACCTCGGCCCTGCGTGAAGCCCCCAACCGTCAGGAATTTCTGGATCAAGCCCGACGCGAGCTTGGCCTGTCGATTCAGGTCATTGAAGGCAGTGAGGAGGCGCGCCTGATTTATCTGGGTGTTGTCAATAACCTGCATATTGCCCAGGAGCAGGTGTTGGTCTTTGATATTGGGGGCGGTTCCACCGAGTTTGTGATCGGCCAACAAAATCAGGTTCATATGGCCGTTTCGTTGAAACTGGGTGCCATCCGACTGACGAACCGCTTTTTTACTAGCAACCAGATTCAGCCCCGCGAGATTGAAGAGTGTCGTCGTTATATTCGCGTCATGCTAAGCGGAGTTGCTGCCAAAGTTGCAGAACTGGGTTACGGTCTGGCCATTGGCAGCTCGGGTACTGCCGAAACGCTCTATGAAATGATTCGCTCGCGACAAAGCAGTGCCAGCCCCGTCGATTTGGACGAACCAGCTTTCGACCGCCAGGCCCTCGCATCGATCAGCAGTGCCATCCTTGCCTATCCGGATGCCAAATCCAGACTCAGCATGGGCGGTCTGGATCAAAAGCGCGCCGATATCATTGTGGGTGGCGTCATCCTGCTGGAAGAAATCTTCGATGCGCTGAATATTGAGACCGTGCGCATTTCCAGGTTCGCCCTGCGCGAGGGAGTCGTCGCCGATTATATCAATCGCAACAGTAATCAGGGCCAGTTAGCCCGCGATATACGCAGGCATTCGGTGAACCACATAGTGGAACGCATCCATGCCGCGGGCAGCCACCAATCCCAATCCGCCCAGCACACCCGCTTCTTAGCCGGCCGCATTTTCGACCAATTATTGGTTCAAAAAATGTTGCCGGAGTGGATGGGACTCGATGAAAGCCTGTTGCTCGAATACAGCGCCCAATTACACAATGTGGGCCTGGTGATCGCCCATTCCGCTCACCATAAGCACAGCTATTACATGATCAAGAATTCCGATCGGCTACTGGGATTTAGCCGGTTGGAAATTGAAATCATTGCCCAAATTTGCCGCTACCACCGCAAGAAAAAGCCGACGAGCAAACACGAAAGCTTTGCCGCGCTGGATGAACGCTCGCAGGAAATTGTGCGCTGGCTGGCTGGCATCTTGCGGATCGCGATTGGTCTGGACCGCCGGCACCAGGCACTAGTGGAAGATCTTGGACTGCAACAGCAGAAAGACTCAATCAATCTGGAAATCAAGGCCAGAGAAAGCCGCTTCCGGGGCAAGGCCGCCAATATTGATCTGGAAATATGGGCCGCTCGTAACAGTGCCGAACTGCTGGCTGAGTGTATCGGCAAACCCGTAACGATTCAGTCCGCCGCATCCTGATTGTCGCCTGGACTGCCAGGCGCCTCCTCGGGAGCCGGGTTACCATTGCGGGCCATGTCCGTATCTGCCGGGCGATCAACCGATTCGTCATGATCCGGTTCTGCGGATGCAGGCGCGGGCACACCGCCAGAACCCTCGTTTTGGTGATCCGCCAGGAAAGCGATCAACTGGTCTATGCGCTCTTCACGCTGAATCAGGCGCGCGATCATATTTTGCAAGAGCAGGAACAAAAAGCGCGAATTAAAGCGACCAATGCGTAGAAATAAATCTTTATCTAGTCGGCCGATTCGGGCAGACTGGGATACAACCATGATGGTAGCCAGGGCCGGTTGCTCGGCCAGCATGGACATCTCGCCAAAAAAGTCGCCCTTGCCGATAGTGCGCACCTCCT
>JAGRNA010000249.1 GCA_020441005.1 Leptospiraceae bacterium | reverse complement strand
GGGTTGATTGGCAGTGCGGTCGTGCGGGAGTTAAATCTGCAGGGCCGCCGGGATTTGATCCTGGTGGACCATTTGGGACAGAGCGACAAATGGCATAATTTGCGCAGCCTGCTGTATGCGGAGTATGTAGAGAAAGATGCCTTTCGGAGCGTTATGCAGTCAGTTTGTGCGCAGGGTCGCAGTGCCGCTGATGTTCATGCAATCACTCCGCCTGGTGCTATTACCCCCGCTATTCTGGAACAGATTGATACGATTATCCATCTGGGCGCCAATAGCGCGACCACAGAAAAAGATGCGTCGCATTTGATTGATAATAATTACCGCTATTCGATTGAAGTAGCCCGCCTCGCTACGGTGCTGAATGCCCGCCTGGTATATGCTTCCAGTGCGGCGACATATGGAGACGGTAGTCATGGTTTTGTGGACCGCTTTGACGACTATCTGGATCAGCTGCGTCCGCTGAATGCCTATGGCTACTCCAAGCATGCTTTTGATTTGTATATGCGCGATCAGTTTCAGGGGCCTGCCTTTGCCGGTCTGAAGTATTTTAATGTGTATGGACCGAATGAGTATCACAAAGGTGATATGCGTTCCGTGGTTCATAAAGCATTTGAGCAAATTGAGAGCAATGGCCGGCTGGCATTGTTCAAGAGCTATCGGCCAGACTACCAGGATGGGGAACAAAAGCGCGACTTTCTCTATGTTGCGGATGCGGCCCGGATGACAGTTCACCTGGCATTGCAGAATCGTAGCGCCCGGGGGCTTTTTAATCTGGGTAGCGGGCAGGCCCACACCTGGCTGGAACTGGCGGCGGCAATTTTTGCATCCATGTCCCGGCCCGTAGAAGTGGATTTTATAGAAATGCCGGCTGCACTGCGTAGCAAGTATCAGTACTATACCTGCGCACCGGTCGAGAGCCTGCGGTCTGCCGGATTTAATGCCACAATTACTCCATTAAATGCGGCTGTGGAAGATTATATTCGAAATTATCTGCTGCAAGAGCAGCCCTATGCCTGAATAGCCGGCGGTTTGCGCTCAGAACAGGCCACGTAAGGGACCTCTTGCCGGTCTGAACCGCGCTGCCTATCAATCGCCAGCTTGATGCAAAAAAAGTGAACCTGAAATAAAAGGCTTGCACAAATACAATATGAGTCTTGATTTCAAGATAGCATAAACCTCCTGTCTGGAGAATCTTTTGAGGATCAAATGACAAAAACAAAAGTTACCTTATTGACACTCGCTTTCCTGCTGTCCGGTTTTTTGGCCAGTGCCAGTCTGTTTGCCAGTGACACCTATCAATACCGCTATTGGGATGGAAAGGCCCAGCGCTATTACCATGTCCACCTGACTATTACGGGCAATCGGGCTGAGGTCCAAACCTGTTCCACAGGCGCCGACCAAAAAGGTTGCGTATGGGAACGCAATGCAGTCAAGGAAATCACCGATGATGGCAATACCATTATCTACTATGGCACACGCAGCAATAAAAACACCGAATACCACATTGTCGAAGCTAACAACGGCATGTTTTTGAAAATTAACGGCCAGGGTAAAGGTTATTTCTACGAAAAAGTAAATTAGCCTCTGTCTGAATTT
>JAGRNA010000248.1 GCA_020441005.1 Leptospiraceae bacterium | reverse complement strand
CGTCCATGCTATAGGTGCCGCTGAGTTTGAAATAATGCAGGTCCAGGTCAATGCGCCAGGCATCATTCAGTCGATACTCCCAGCCCAGACCGCCATCCGGCCCCTGAATTTTTTCATTAAATCGATAATAGAGCGGCGTCCATAAACCCCCTGCAACCTGCGAGGAACTGGAATCCGTATTCTGGCCCAGCATGATGCCCTTGGGCTGGATTTGGCTTATGGAGCGCATATAGCCGGCATGCAGCGTCCAATCCAGATCCTGACTGCGCCAAAATCGCCAGCCCAGACTGGCAAACTGATCTTCTAACAAGGGATGCTTGTCCTGATATGTTCCACTATTCCAGCGATCACCTTGTCGCCAGTTCGTGGTCTGGTAATTCAAAATTTCATTTGACCGACAATAATCCAGTTCCAGCTGAACATCCTGGTAACGGTATTCCAAACCCAGACGACCAATCCGCGGTCGGCGCTGTTGCTCCATGGAGGATTGGGTATAGGAAGGCGGTTCGGAACTACTTAATAGTCTAGTGCCGATCATCTGACTCGTTTTAAACGTGGACAGAAATTTTCCCAGGTGATGTTCATGGGAAGCCATACCTGCAGCCGTCTTAAAGGCCAAATAGTGCTCGTCTGGAAAAAAGTGCTGTCGCTGTTCGGCCTCTCGACGCTGTCGCTCCAATTCGGCTTGCCGCTCTTCGGCAGCTCGCTTTTGCTGCAATTCCGCTTCACGCTCTCTGGCTCGGGCTTCCTCCTGGATTCTGATCTTGTCTGCTGCTTCCTGACGCTTGCGCTCGGCCTCCGCCTGTTTTTCTCGCTCTGCGGCCGCTTTGCGTTCTTCTTCTACCAAGCGCTTTTTCTCGGCTTCCTGGCGCTTTTTCTCAGCCTCCTGGCGCTTGCGCTCCTGTTCGGCGGGATCGGTGACCGGCGCGAACTGCAGGCGACGAATATCTGATTTATTCACAGTGCGCACGCGGCCATCCGCCATTTTGATCCGCACCCCGGTGCGGCTCTGGCCGATTACTTTTCCTTCCAGGCGCTGCCCGTTTTTTAGCTGTAGTATATCAGCATACAGGGCGGAGGCGCTGCAAAGAACGCCAATGATCACAAACAACCGCAGTTTTTTGAACCCTCTTTGCATATGCTAGTTTTCCCTTCACAATAGTCCCGGCTACATAAATTTTAGCAACCGAACCTGGAGCCTGTATACACAACCCTGCCTTGTTATACAGAGCAATCTTTAACTGATACCGGACAAACAAAAGTGCACATTGGCACTTACAGGTACTGTAGATATTGGACGAGCGAGTCGGCTTTTTGATCGCCCGCAATTCCAGGTGACAGTTTTTTACAGGCCGAAAAACAGCTTGCCAACTCCTGAAATCTCGATTTTTCTTGCCCCATGCCCGACACGATTCAGCAAATTGTTGCTGGCTTGTTTCTCAAGGAACAGCGCCGCTCCGAAATCACGATTGCCTGGGTCCGCCTGTTAATCATGTTGATTTACCTCGCCGGCGGTTTGGCTGTCCGCAAGGAAGTACCGGCGCATTCGCTGCACATGATTCTGTTGACCACGGCAGGCGGAGTACTCCTGAGCATCCTGGTTTTGGCCTGGATTCATTTTTTTGGCTTTTCAAATCGCATTAAATACCTGGCGACAACGCTGGATATACTAATGGTCGCCCTGACCCTGTGGGCATTTACATCTTTTCGCACCTTTAAATCCGAGGCTTTCCTGGTGTATTTCCTCTGGATCACCCTCGGGGCCATGCGATTGTCGACAAAAATGACTATCTATACCGGCTTACTGGCAATTGGCAGCTATATTGCCATCATCCTGGCAGCCCATTGGCAACATACCGTTGAATATGGAACGGTCACCGAGCACTTTACCACACCCAAAGTCAGCTTGCTAAATCAGTTCCTCAGGGTGCTGTTCATGAGCGGTGTGGTCATTGTTGCAGCGTATATCACCAGGGTGTCCCATCGCCTGGCGCTGGAAAGCGCGCAAAAAGAGCTGCAAAATCGCAAGCAGGAGCAAGAGAAGCAAAAGGTCCTGGACACGCTCAGTCGTTATGTGACCCATCAGATCGCAGAAAAAATACTGCACGAGGATGTAAGCCTGGAAGGGGAAACCCGCATCGCCACCATCCTTTTTTGCGACATCCGCGATTTTACCAGATTGAGCGAGCAACTAAAAGCCAGTGAAACGGTGAAATTCCTGAATCAGTATTTCTCGATGATGGTGGATATTGTTTTCAAATACAACGGAACCCTGGATAAATTTATCGGAGATGAAATCATGGCCGTTTTCGGTGTGCCCATCTCATCAGAGCAGGACGCCCTCAACGCAGTGCAAGCGGCGGCTGAAATGCATACCGCACTCGATTATATGAATCGAGAACGCCAAAAAGAGGGGCACAGTCCCATTCGCATCGGGATTGGAATTCACACCGGCGAGGTGGTGGCCGGCAATATTGGGTCGGCGAAAAGGATGGAGTATACCGTTACCGGGCCCACTGTTAATCTGGCTTCGCGAGTCGAAACGCTCAACAAAAAACTGGGCACAAGCATTCTCTTGACGGAAAGCACGCTCCAGCTGGTCAGGGACTATGTTCAGGTGCAGGCGCAACCGGCAGCCATGGTGCGGGGGATCGACGAGCCTGTACGCACCTGGAGTCTTGAGTCCGTGCGCTACCAGTGACGCATTGCAATACACTCCGGATAATTTTCGACCAGCAATAATTGCGATCAAGGGCGGTGAGAAGCGGCTGTCTGACCGGTTTCTTCGCCCGAGAAATCCGCACCCTGGAGCGACATAAATAGAAGGCCTGGTATTCAAGCTTTGGCATCATTCTCCGAAATAGGTAAAGAGGCAGAGAATGTTAAGCAATTATTCTTCAGGAAAGAAACCGGGAAAAGGATGGAGCGGAATTATACTGCTCTCCTTTCTTGTTTTCAGTGCAACTCATGGTTTGAGAGCGAAAGAGGAAACTGGCGACTCCATTCGGTTAGAAGCGCTTCCAGAACCCCTGAACAGTGCCGCCGCCGAATTCTCCCCCAGTTTTAGTCAAGATGGCTTTACGCTTTACTTCAATCGCAAGCCGCCTGGCAGCCAGTACAGCGATCTTTACAGCAGCACCCTGGTCGATGGCGAATGGCAATTACCCCGGCCCGTGCAAAGTCTAAACTCTCCTTACAGTGATGAAGCTCCTTTTCTGAGCGCCGATGAACAGGTTTTGTTTTTTGCTTCCGACAGGGATGGCAGCCTGGAAATGCCGGCAAACGAACAAGGACAAATTCGAGTTTCCTACGACCTCTATTGGTCGCACAAGCAGAATGGGTCCTGGTCTGCCCCGGTCAAGATACCTGGTTTTGTGAACAGCATCCACCACGAACGCAGCCCGGCCTTTGACCAGCAACGACAAGTACTCTTTTTTACCAGATGGCCTTTTGGGGACTTCAAGAAAGCTGTGATCATGGAGTCCAGGCTCGTCAATGGCGTCTTTCAAAAGCCGACGGCCCTGCCAGCCAGTATTAATAGCGGCAATCAGGAAGCCGGTTTTGCGCCAGCCGACAATGGCCGCGGTTATTATTTTGCATCGCGCCGACCTGGAGGTCTAGGCGGCTGGGATGTCTGGTTTACCGGTTGGAAAAATGGCGGATACACGAAGCCCGTCTCCATGGGACCAGAAATCAATACAGCAGCCAATGATATATTTCTAACGGTCAGACACCTGAATGTCTATTTTT
>JAGRNA010000037.1 GCA_020441005.1 Leptospiraceae bacterium | reverse complement strand
TGATACAGTTACACTAAACGTCGGTAATGGCGGCAAAATTGAATTTCTACGCTCTGCGATCAGTAATGTGCGTACCCCGGAAAAAGCGAAAGACTCAGGCACTCAAAAAACCGATAAAAAATAGAACCACAGCCAGCAGTTTCAATGAAGGATCAGATAAAAGGCAAAAAAGCACCAATTCCCGCTCGGGCAGCAGCGACCGCCCGATTCTTTGCAACCAAAACCAGGTGCAGGGATAATCTGCCTGGAGTTGCTGGCGCTAGGCACACCTGGTGGATTTATGCGCTGATCTCTTTTGTGATCTGGGCTGGATTACTGCCAGCCCAGGAACAAACATCGCCTCCGGTGCAAACAGCCACCGGCTTTGAGCGCCAAATACCGGATTTTTATAAAGCCAGTATTCCGGGTTATACCTTTGATACCTTAAAGGCCGAGGTGTTACATAGTGATGCTGCTGTTGAAACACCCGAGCAAACGACAAGCGAGCCCGATCAAAACGAAACGGTAAAGACGGATACCGGTCCGGGTGCAATGGACCGGATTCTGGGCTGGTTTGAGGGTTTTTCAATCAGCCAGGGAATGATCAATGCGCTTTTATTGGTTTTGATCGTCCTGGTATTCGTTTTCTATCGCCTGCGGGGCGGTACGCGCCGTAGAATTTGAGTTCTGATTCCATCACTGTAGACATTCTTTCTTATTCCAGCAAGCACGGATTTTTGATATGCCTGATACTAAAAATTTAATCAATCGCAGTTTGACAGCTCTGGCAATCATACTTGGAAGTCTGATTCTCTTTTGGCCGAATATAGCCGGTCAGGAGCTGATCATTGCTTTTCGAGATACGGTCCGCCAGGCTGATGGCTCTAAAAAGAGCATTGATCCAGCCGTAGTGGCCGATTTTATCCGCGATGCTGAAAACGGGCTGCGCTATTACTTCCCAAACGGGGAATGTCAGCCAGCAGCCGGGGAGGGCTTTGATGCTACACATCGTTGCATTCTAAAGGGCCGATTCCTGACTACTGCGCGGATCAACAATCTGACCCAGGCCTTCCCGGAATTGGTCAATGACACCTACACCCATCTGGCTCCGCACCCTATTGAAAAAGCGCTCGGCTTTCTACAGGCTAAAAAGGATTCCAAAAACCTGAAAGTGAAACTGGGCCTGGACCTGCAGGGCGGTATGCGCGCTGTTTTTCAAGCGGATTTTGACGGCTACCTCGAGCGCCAAAAAGAGAAGACCGAGCCGTATATTCAAAGCCGGGAAGGGGATTTGCTAAAAGAGAGTGATCCAGCCAAAAAGCAGGAAATTGAAAAAGAACTGAAGGACTTGCGTGAGAGTCTGGTTCTGGATGAGGTCAAAAAACGCAGCCTTTTGGCCCGGGCCCGGACTGTCCTGGCCAAACGACTAGCGTCACAAGGTTTGACCGAACCGGAGTTGAGGGTCCAGGAAGCCAGTTATAGTATCAGCGTGGATATGCCCGGGGTAGCGAATTCTACAGAAGTACTCAATCGGCTGGGCGATACGGTGCATGTGGAGTACCGGATTGTAAATGATGAACTGACAAACAAGGTCCTGTCTGATCAGCAAAACATCGCTGACTTGCGCCAGATACGAGATTTATACCGCCGCCAGCGCTTTGAGCAGGAAGATATTGACGAACTGATGGAGCATATCCGGGACCGTTCACGTCTGAAAAGGGAAGATGGTCGACTTTTTGTTGAATGGAGTGCCGCCAAAGAAGGGGGCCAGGTATTACCTTCCACCCTGATGGTGCTGGGGCCACCGGCCCTGGATGGGGAGGACATGCGCGATGCAGGGGTTTCGCTGAGTCAGAATTCAGCCTATTACCAGGTAAACTTCCTGACCAATAGCCGCGGGGAACGATTACTCGGCGATCTGACGGCCAGAAACCTGAAGAAACGGATGGCGATATTATGGGGTGACCGGGTTGTGTCGGCCCCAACAATCCAGTCGCGTATATCCAGTCAGGGCCAGATTACCGGAGCGTTTACCCAGACCCAGGCCAACGAGATCGCCAGTGTGATCCGCGACGGGGCCCTGCCCGTTGAATTGCAGGTTTTATCGGTGAATTTTATTGGCCCCAGTCTTGGTCAAAAGTCGATCGTAACCGGTATGATTTCCATTTTGCTCGGTTTTGTGGTCGTAATTATCTTTATGGTAGCCTACTATCGCCTGACGGGCCTGGTTGCGGTAATTGCCCTGTTTTTGAACCTGCTGATTATGGCAGCCACTATGAGCCTGTTTGAGTTCACGCTGACGTTACCGGGCTTCGCGGGTGTGATATTGACTGTGGGTATGGCTGTCGACGCCAGTGTAATTATTTTTGAAAAAATCAAGGAAGACCTGTCGGCTGGCAAGTCCGCCTCGGTCGCCATTGAGAGCGGATTTGCGTCGTCCTTGTGGACCATTATGGACGCCAACCTGACTACCTTGATTGCGGCAATCGTACTCTGGATGTCCAAGGATGGGCCGATCATGGGCTTTGCCCTGGTGCTCTTTTTTGGTTTGATCAGTTCCATGTTAACCGCACTTTTTATTTCGCGGATTGTTTTTGATTGGTCCTTATATATTTTGCGCTACCAAAAGATGTCGATTGGTTGGGGTCAACAAGTAGAAAACGCCAACCCCAAAGAGGCCTTGCAGTGAGTTTTTCCCGGTTAAAGTATCAATCCCTGATTTTTTCAGGACTGGTTATCATATTGATGTTCCTTGGCACCTACAGCATCCATGGCGGGTTCAAGCGTTCGATTCAGTTTAATGGCGGTATTCGCCTGTCCATCATGATGCCCGGCAATAAAGACAAGGCAGATCTCGAAAAAGCGGTCCACCAGGCTGGTTATAAGGAATCGCTGGTGCGGCAGACAGATCCGCGTCTCAATGCTTACGACCTCGAAATGGGGCCGGACTTGCGGGACGAGATTGATTTACAATTGCGTCAAAAGCGCAAAGAGCAGCAAAAACAAATTGATGCCCTGGAGGCAGCTAACAAGGAAGTGCCGGCGGATTTGCGCGTTCATGAGAGTGTATCCGATGTAATTGCCAGGCGCGTTCTGGAACAAATGGGATTGGGGCCCGAACAAATCATCTCCCGGGAAACAATTGCCGGCAGCTATGGGGACCAACTTGGTCTTTTGGCGCTGCGGATGATGTTCTTTACCCTGGTCGCCATCGGTCTGTATCTGACCTTTCGCTTCGACTTTCCCTTTGCCCTTGGGGCATCCATTGCCCTGGTGCATGATGTGATCATGACTATCGGTTTTATCGGGATTATGCAGATCGAGCCCAGCATACCGGTTCTGGCGGCTGTATTAACGATTGTCGGCTATTCGATCAATGATACAATTGTGATATTTGATCGTATCCGCGAGAATATTAATGATCGCCAACAGGCAACGTTGGGTGCCACAATTGATCTGGCGATTACCCAAACCCTGTCCAGGACGATCGTGACCTCCGTTTTAACCCTGCTGGCTGCTTTGGCGCTATTCATGGGCGGGGAGTCGTCCCTGGAGGATTTTGCATTGGTGCTGGTCTTTGGACTGGTTATCGGGACATACTCTTCCATATTTGTGGCCTCGAATGCTGTGCAGATATACGAGGGTCTGCGAGATCGCTTCCGTTAGGTACTGCGCCAGGATGCCCGCCTTTGAACTGGAAGGCGGGAGCGTGATAAGGCTTGCCTGGTGCGATGGCAAACCCTTGTTAGCAAAATGACAAACCACAGGGATCGGAACCAGAAGGACTGCAACTCGTTAAACTGGAAACCTGAATCTCTGCCGAAAGGTTTGGGCGCCTGGCGAGCGCTTGTCCATAATGTTGATCATTGCCTGAGGGAAGCTAGTTTACTGGCAATGGGACGCACAGCACCCAATCCACCGGTGGCGGCAGTCGCCTTGCTCTGGCTGGATGCAAATAGAGAGTATATGATTCTGACCGGATCCACAGAAGTCGCCGGTGGACGGCATGCCGAAATCGTGGTTCTGGACAAGGTGCAAGCAGTGCAAGACAGCGCACCACAGTGGTTCGAGGCAGCCATCTACCTGTTTGTCACCCTGGAACCATGCACGCACTATGGTCGCACTCCCCCATGCAGCCTGCGCATTTCACAAACCAGATCGATAAAAAAACTGATTATTTATGCACGCGATCCTTATTTACAGCAAGGCGTTCAGGATTATTTACTACAACGCAACAGATCTCTTAAAATCCGTTTTAAGAATCCCGCCAAACGACTGGCCAGGAAAGCACGACCCGATTTCAGCTTGCCTGGTTTCCTGAAAAGAATTCAGCATCGTCGTCCCCGGCTGCATTGCAAGATAGCCTGCACTGCAAACGGCCTCGTGGGCGTTCATAGCCAGCGGCTGCTAATCTCCGGCAAGCAGGCCCTGACTCTCGGGATGCGTTTACGAGCGCATCTGGATGCAGTAGTGGTTGGACCTAATACAACCCGCATTGATGATCCCGCCCTGGTCTTGCGTCTGGAGCAATACGCGGCCAGTTCCCTGGATTTTCAGCGCGTTAATTCTGCAGAGCTGGACCAACAAGTGTACGCGGCTGCAGCAATCAAGGAACTGTTTTCCCGGACCAAGGATCGGGTTCCATTGTCTGATCAGGATCATTGGCGTAATCTGGCAACAACACTGGCTGAGCAGCTTTTTGACGTACCACCTGCACAAGCAATCGCTCAAGATAGCATGGATTATCAGCCGGAGCGAATTTATCTATTGGGCCACTGGAACAGCGCCTGGTGGCACTCCTTCCAGGCCAGGCAAACACAGCTCCGAACAGAGGCGCGTGCGGCCCGCCTGGTTCTGCCGTCAAAATACAAATCAAGCTGGCCCGCTCATGCCCTGGCGCACATTGATGTCTTGTTGACCCGGACGAACTGGATGGCGGAATTCCTCGACTGGTCGGGTCAATTCTTCAATGACATTTTGTTTGAATGCGGGCCGGGTCTTTGGCAGCTAATACAACCAGAGATGCAAGCGCAGGATTTACTTTGGCTGTTAGTGTCGCACAAAAGAGATTCTGACCTGTTTTCTGGCCAAAAGAGCCCGCTCGGATTGTTCAACGGACAGGAAGGGCCGGTGCTGCGCTTGCCAAATAACGCATTTCACATGCTTGAAGTGCTGGCTGTATATGGGGGTCCAGAGGATGATCTGATTCTGGCCAGGCAACGGAATAGCTGATTTGAGTCCACGGCTGAACAGAATTATTGTTGGCGATATCCACGGCCACGCGCGTATGTTACAGGCCTTGCTGGATTTTCATGGGGTCCAGAATCATTATGTTTTTCTTGGTGACTATATTGATCGCGGTCCGGACGCTCGATCAGTAATCGACCTGATTCGCCAATTGCCTTCGAAGACGACTTTGGCCGGCAATCATGAACAAATGATGATCAAAATTCTGAAAGGGCCAGGCAAGCTTTATGGCAAACAGCAACATGCAGTTGAAAAGCAGGCCTGGTTAAGTCGGGCTAATGGCGGACAGGAGACGTTGAAGTCCTTTGGCCTGCCCACAAACGCTACCTGGGCAGATTTGCCGGGCGTTTACCAAAGTTTTTTGACCGAATTGAAGTTATGGTATGAAGATGAAGACGTACTGTGTGTGCATGCCGGGCTGGCCGACGCTGCTACCAGTATCAGGAATCAGGATCCGGATACGATCCTGTGGACCAGAGCCCATTGGCTGGACCATTTACGCCCTTATCGGGGCAAAAGGGTGGTTTTCGGGCATACCATTAGCAGCAGTCGACCGGACCTTTGTAATTCGCAGGGTTTGATTTATAAAAATGATTGCATCGGGATTGACACAAGTGCCTGGTACTGCGGAGTACTGACCAGCCTGGTTATTGATCAGCAGCAAAACTGGCTGGTGTATCAATATCATGAGCGCCAAAAAAGAGTCTTGAGCCTGGGTCCCCTGACTACATAGTGCCACCGGATTGGTATCATGCCAGGATCGCTCGATTTTAAACAGCAAATTCGGACCGAACTTTTGGCGGGCCTCAACCCTGTGCAAAACCGGGCCGTCCAGCATACCGATGGTCCACTTTTAATTGTGGCCGGGGCGGGCTCCGGCAAAACCAGAGTGATTACACACCGCATTGCCTGGTTGTGCCGCATCCATGATGTTGCGCCCTGGAATATCGCCGCTGTCACGTTTACGAACAAGGCGGCGGCAGAAATGCGAGAACGACTATTGCGCCTTATCGGGCCAATGGCAGAGCGAGTGACTGTGCGCACATTTCACTCACTGGCCTTGTATATACTGACTCGCAATGTCGATCAGACGGGACTCAAGTCCGGCTTTTCGGTATATGATCAATCGGCCCAGCAAAGTTTGCTTAAAAAAATCCTCAAAGATTTCAAGTTGAGCGGTGAACAATTTAGCCCGCGGCATATCGCCAACCGAATTAATATGGCCCGCGATCGGCTTGTCGGTTCCGAAGTTTATGAGGAACATTTTCATGATTTCTACAACAAAGAAATTGGACGCGTGTATCGCGAATACATAAAACGCCTGCGTTCCTTGAATGCCCTGGATTTTGGCGATTTACTATATGAATCGGTGTACCTCTTGCAAAATAATATGGATGTGCGCCAGCGTTACCAGCAGTTATGGAAGTGGTTCATGATTGATGAATACCAGGATACGAATCATGTACAGTATCATATGGGCCGTTTAATCGCGCGTGAGCACCACAACATCATGGTCGTGGGGGACGATGATCAATCGATTTACTCCTGGCGGGGGGCTGATATTACAAATATATTGAATTTTGAGTCCGACTATCAATCTGCTTTGGTGCTAAAACTGGAAGAAAACTATCGGAGTACCGCCAATATCCTGAAAGCCGCCAGTTCAGTGATCGCCCATAATTCCGAGCGGCGGGCAAAGACCTTGTTCACCAGTCAGGAAAGAGGCGAGCCCATCCAGATTCTGGAGCATATGGATGAAAATGAGGAAGCGCGAGCCGTGGCGGAGCTGATTCGACGTCTGCGGCAGGATAATGAAAAGCTGGCGGAAATTGCGATTTTTTATCGTACAAATGCCCAATCGCGCGTATTTGAAACCGCATTGCGGGAGGCATCGCTGCCCTATATGATAGTGGGCGATATACGCTTTTATGAACGGCGCGAAATCAAGGATATGCTGGCTTATCTGGCAGTGGTGGTTAATCCCCTGGATGAGGAAGCCCTGGAGCGAATCATCAATGTGCCGGCGCGGGGCATTGGTGCCGGTACTCTCGATAAGTTGCGGCAACTAGCCTTTGAAAAACGGATTTCGCTGTTTGCGGCATTGGCTCAGGCTGGTGACTTGCCGCGTTTACGGTCGCTGGATAAAATTCAGCATTTGTATCAGCGCCTGATAGACTGGCGTTCCGCCCATTTGAGCGCGGAGTGGCGACCGTCTGTTCTGGTGAAGCAGGTCATGGTGGAAAGCGGTTATTTGGGAATGCTGGAAAGCGATCCAACACCCGAAGCGCCGGGCCGCATCGAAAACCTGTACGCCCTGTTGGCATCAATTGAGGAATATGAAAAAGAGTTTGGTGCAAATCTGGCCGTAGATTCAGATAATCGTGCCGGCGGTGAGGAGGAATCTGTCCCGAATGCCGGCCCCAATCTGACCGACTTTATGCAGCGAATCTCGCTTTTTACAACCAGAGAAGGCGAAACCTCGCCAGAACAGGCAGATACAGATCGTGAGCATGTCTATTTGATGACCTTGCATAATGCAAAGGGACTGGAATTCAGGCATGTGTTTTTATGCGGCCTTGAGGAAGGTCTGCTGCCGCATATGATGTCCTTGCAAGATGGCAGTATTGATGAAGAACGGCGCTTGTTGTATGTTGGCATCACCAGAGCCCGCAGGAATCTAACTCTATCTGTTTGCCAGCGCCGGCGGGTTATGGGGACTTATCAAAATCAGATGCCGTCCCGGTTCCTGAAAGAAATTGATGAGTCGGTTTTAGTCCGTTCCTGTCGTGATGCGTCTGGAGCGTACGGGGCCCTGCGCCATCCTCCCGCTGCGGCATCATTTCGCAAACCTGCAGCTAATGATATGGCGGCGGTGTATGATTTTCAGGTCGGTGAACGGGTCAGGCATGCCAGGTATGGGGCCGGTAGAATCACGGCCATAGAAAACACCGTGTCCGGTCCCAAGCTGTTTATCCAGTTCGATGATGAGTCGAGCAAGGTTTTTTTGGCCCGCTACGCCCCGTTGCAAAGACTTTGAATTATTTTGGTTGCCGACAGATCCGGTCTGGATATATTCTGATTAAATCAACTGCTGGAGTCCAGGCATGTCAAATCGACCATTTGAAAGCGAAATTCAAAACCCATATCAAAGTGTCCCGGTCATTGAGGTAGCGAGTACCGAGCGGGCCACCTTTATCCGCAAAACATATTTGCATCTTGCATTGGCGCTGGCAGCTTTCGCCGGGATTGAAACTGCCATCCTCAGCATTCCGAATATTCTGGAAATAGTTGGTAATATGCTAACGGTCAGTAAATATAGCTGGCTGGTGGTTTTGGGCGCTTTCATGCTGGTCAGCTGGGTGGCAGAACGCTGGGCGATGAGCTCGACCTCCAAAGGAATGCAGTATGCCGGTCTGTTTTTATATGTGACGGCTCAGGCAATCATCTTTGTGCCCCTTATGGCTGTTGCTGTTTTTGTCGCCGATGCGACCGTGCTGCCCAATGCTCTTTTAATCACCGGTTTTCTGTTCACTGGTTTAACCCTGGTTGTGTTTACAACCCGCAAGGACTTCAGCTTTATGGGCGGGATCCTGAAAATTGGTGGCCTTTTGGCAATGGGCTTCATTGTGGCCAGCATTGTGTTCGGCTTTTCTTTGGGTCTGCTTTTCTCATTTGTCATGGTGGCTTTTGCCGGTGGAGCAATTTTGTATAGCACATCCAATGTTCTGCATCATTACCATACCGAGCAGTATGTAGCGGCTGCTTTGTCCTTGTTTGCTGCAGTGGCCCTGTTGCTCTGGTATGTGCTGCGCATTTTGCTGGCTTTTGGTCGCGATTAATTGAACAGCTGTCCAGGTCTCTAGCTCACTAACGTGCTGGCCGAGATGATTTCATTTAGGACATTCCTGTAATTAGCAGAAACGGGCGTTCAAGATAAACGTAAGGCCACCAGACTGAAATAAGCCCGCGCTTGCAAAAATCATGAGGGCTTTTGCAGGCGGTGTGGATTCTACTGAAGAACACCTGTTTACGCTATGATAGTCAAACAGGTGCCTGGTAAAGAACCGAATCCACAGAACAGCGCTATTGCACCAGACTCATTTCAGTGATCACCTGACTACCGGTGGGCACAATTTGCCAGGGACCAAATATGCTGGAACTGCGTAGTTCAAAGCCGATTTGGCTACTGGAGAGGTTCATTCCGGTTATGCGATATTGTAGCCCGTCAAAGTAAAAGGTCAGCAATTGCGTAGAATCTGTGCCGGTCGTTTTACAATCAGGATGCAGCAAATAGCCGCCATTCCATTGCAAACCATCCGTTGAATAGTCGAGCAAACAATCCTGGCCTGTGAATCCGCCGCTAGTGATGCCGCTCAGGGCGATATAGTAACCTGAATTTGCATCATAGGTCACGATGGCTGGAATGCTGGTATCATCGCGATTTGCAAACAGATTACTGCCACTACTCCAGGTGCCGGAGATTTTGACCGAGACCATTGCATTCCCCAGACCGCCCGTATCGGTGCCCACAGCTAGCAGTCGCCCATCCGGCCCGGAGCCAAGGCCATTGTATTTTGCTGCTGCTGCTCCTTCAATTGCAAAGGCGGTAGTGAGCGGACTAATGCTGCTATAAACGCCTGCATTGGTCGAAGCGTAAAAAGCCCCGTTCAGGTACAAAAGATCACTAATGTCATTGGCCGGGGCCGTACCCGGGGCGCTCCAGGTGATACCGTCGCTGGAAGTGCGCAGCACGCCGCCCGCATTGCCCCCGCCGGCGACATACAAATTCGCGCCGAAGGTGAGCGCGTTCAGCTGAGTGTTTGCTCCGGTTATGCAATCACTCGTTGTCCAGTGAACGCTGTCCGCGCTATAAACGGCATGGCAACCGCCGCTGCTGTTAGCGCCCACAGCCACCCATTGAGACTGGAAATGCTCGATGCGACGCAACCAGGCGCACGATTCTCCAATGGTGCCGGTTTTCCGCCAACTGCCAATTCTTTGGGAATGGTCAACAGCACAACTGGCAGTTCCAAATTCACCGACTACGCCGACCAGAAATGGCTGCCAGGCAAGGACGGCCAATAGCGGATTGCAGACCGGATCCTGGGCCAGGCAATCACCGCGAGCCGCGTCACAAGAATTGCCCAGCAAGCTGGTTGCCAGCATCATCCAAAGCAGCAGGGCCCGTCCCCGGAAGGGCACTTTGGACCAGCGTATGGCGCGCCTGTCCATTTGCCCAGGGCTACTTTTTACCAAAAGGTCAATACTATGTTCGTCACAGACCATGCTTGTTTTTCCTTTTTGGGGAGTCTACTGTCAGGGGGCTGCCAGGTCAACGAATTGTAAACGGGATCCGTTCCAGGGTTTTTCCATCCTGCTGGAATTCCAGAACGTGCTGACCACGTTTGGGCGGAAAAGTTGTCTGGATACTGTGCTTTAAAACCTGCCATTGGCCCTCGTCGATACGGTAGCGCCAGATGTTCCGGGGCGCACTGGCAGACTGGTGAGTCTGCATATTCGTTGTGGGCTGTGCTATGCTGATCTCAATTGGTACTCCCTGGGCTGCAAGCGGGGTGTGCGGATCGATCAGGAATTCTTCAAAACGCAAGGGGGACCGAACACGAGCTTCGTTGACTGATCCAGCCGGATTCATTGTACTGTGTGTGTAGGAGGATTCATCCCGGGGTTGCATCTCTGCATCGTTTCCATTGTCGTTAGACGGCAAATGATTTGCCAGGTCCAACTGGCGGGGAGCATGCCTTGGACAAAAATGCTGCAATATCGGGTCATTGGGTGCGACCATTTCTGTATGGGCGGGGCAGTTTGGATGGGCTCGATATCCAGTCAGGCTGCAGATTTCAACCGGGCTTAGCTCGGGTGGTGGATCAAAATCCAGGGAACGCCCTAGAGTATAAGTCTGATATTCATAGGCCATACGCATTGCCTGCTGAAAAATCCGTCCGGCACCGTAGGAACCGGAAACGCCCTGCATCGGACCGCCTTCAAAGCGACCGACCCAAACAGCGACCAGCATCGCCGGAGTGTAACCGATAGTCCAGGAATCCTTGTAGTCCTTGGAAGTGCCTGTCTTGGCCGCTACAGGAAAGGGAAAATCCAGGAAATTGCGTCCTCCAAAACTGCGTCGGCGGGCAATGCGATCGCTTAGAATAGATGTTATTTGATAGCTGACGGACGGTGAAATCAATCGTTGCGCTGGACCATCATACAGATACAGGGGATTTGATTCGCCATCAATGCCGAATTGCAAGGGCAGCAAAACCCCCTTGTTCGCCAGCATACTGTAGGCCCGCGCCAATTCTATCAGCCGAGCACCGGAACTGCCCAGGGCGATCCCGGGTCCCAAATCATCAGGCGCTTCTTTGAGCAGTAATCCGCTCTTCTGAAAAAAAGTGTGGATTCGTCTTGGTCCCAGACGATGAGCCAGGGATACAGCTGGAATATTGCGTGAAGTGGCCAGGGCCTCCCGCACTGTCATTTGGCCCCAGAATTGTAGATCATAGTTCCGGGGCCGATAGCTGCTGCCGCCGGGCAAGGGGAAGCTTTGCTCGGTATCGGCAACAATCGACCAGGGCCGTAAATGAATCTGATCCATCGCCAGGGCATAGATCAAGGGTTTCAGGGAGCTGCCGGCATTCCGTTCGATCAAGGCTCCATTAATTTGACCCGCTTTGGGCTTGAAAAAATCCCTGGATCCAATCAAGGCTCGCAGCACCAGCTGACGCTCTGCCGGAGCCTTGGTTTGGTCGCTTAGTTCCAGGATCACAACAGCAGCATCTTCAGCCCCGCGTTTTTCCAGCAACGGGAACTCGTTGCCGATTACCTGGACTAGCTGGGTGTTTAATTGACTGGAAAGGGTCGTTTGGACAGATCCATCTAGCCAGGGGAATTTTTCCCGGATATAGAAAACAAAATGGGGCGTTTGGTGATGGACAGGCTGGTTTTGGGGTCTGCGATGCAGTTGTTGAAACAGGTGCGCGATTTGCGGGCTGGATGGAATCGCAACTACAGAGTGCTGCGGATCCCGGGCTACGCAAGCAGGATGATTGGTTTGCGCGCACCAGTGCTCTAAAAGCGCGATCAATCGATGGGTAAAATGCTGACGAGTCGGTCGATTGGAGCGGATTAGAATTACAAGAGTGGCCTGCTCTGCAGGATTCAGGAACTGCAGCTCGCGGTTAAAGATGGCCAATGAAGCGGATTGTAACCCGGTGCGGTTCCAGGGCATGGGAACCGTATTGATATAGCTTTCCAGAATCCGCGCTCGGGAGTACCAGAAAACAAGTCGTATCGCCAGACGAGCCTCTTGTGCTTTGCGCCAAAGGGGATCGGAGCTGATCAAATCCGGATATAAAGTGCGCGCCAGTTGCATTGGAATTGTTGAGGCCCCCGATACAATGCGCCTTTGACGAAAATTCTGCCAGCTGGCTCGCAGTATTGCGAACGGATCAATACCCGGGTGCCAGAAAAACCGGGCATCTTCCGCTAACAATAGCAGGTCCCGGGTGTTCCGGGGGACTTGTTCCACTGCGATCCAGTTGCGCCAGCTGCCGCTTGTTGCCTCCCGTAGATAGCTCAGATTTTCTGATTCGACGGACAGCAGTTCCAAAGAGGCCTTTTTTTGCAAACGATCCGGTACAGGCCACAGGAAAAGCGCCCAGCAGGCGCTATATCCCACAGCCAGGCCGAACCAGAGGCCGCTACGGTAGCGCCGGCCAGCTCGCCGGATGAATCCGGCATACAGTTGCGCTCGCTGCCAGCCTAAGGCTAAACAGGCAGTTCTAACGCGTCTGGATGCGGCCACCATTGCTGCGTCCGAATACCTCCGGCGTATACATGAGCCAGGCCTGTGTGGCGGGCGCCCCGCTACGCCCCTTAATGTACGGTCGCACCAGATACATAAATTCATGCATTCCAGGCCGCAGGTATTCGCTTTGAAACACCACTCGATCATCACGATATTCCTGGATGAAGCTCTCTCTTTGCCACCAGGGCGTGCTCTTGTCCTGCTTTGTTTGTAACAAGCGGCCATAGATGCCGCTCTCGGTTGCAAAGGCCGAGTTTACGGCTTCCAGACTGGCCGGGAGCGGATCGGTTAGCGCAAAATGCCAGGCGGGTTTCGGGTTCGTAACGCTGAGGCGGACCAGGTAGATCTGGCCACGTGTCAGGACATCACTGCCATAAACATCCAGATCGGACTCATCATTTTGAGTATTTTCTTTTTGAAAGCGCGGGTCACTGATGGCGATGTATTCCTTGCGAACTTCAATGCCTTCGTCTCTGGCATCGACCTTTTTTAACAAGGGGATGTATTCCAGGGCCGCTGCATAGTACAATCGATCGCTGGAACCGCTGCGATGACCAAAGAACAGGGGGTAATCTGAGCCAGGCTTGAATTTTTGGTACAATTCCTGCAGTGAAAAACGCTTGTCCACGATTTGGGCGCCCTCCTGTGCCGCCTGCAAATCTGCCTGCAACAGGACTTCCTGGCCGAGCTTCACCAGACCCAGACGTTTGCCAGGTGCAGATTCAAACTCCTTATGATACCGCCACAGGCTGTAGGCCATATTGCCAGTGGTGTGGCTATCGGACCAAAAGACGCGCTGGCGGGCCGTCACAGCCTGCTGTACTAATGAAAACAAGAGCGGATTGTCGCGATCCAATTGCAGCATGGCGCGCATTACCAGTGCCAGACTACTGCCCTGGCTATAAAACGCTCGACCGTAAACATTGGCATGCTCCGTCAGGTGAACCTGACGGCTTTCGATACGCAGATTATTGTGCATGCGCTGCATCAGCTTCTGCGTGTCTGGATCATCGCGCCAGCTTTTGATCTTACGCTCCTTTTGCAAGGCCATGGCAAGCATAGCAATGGAGCGCAAACCCAATTGATCCTGTTTCTGCAATAACCAGCCGTTCAGGGAGGCGTCCGTCTTGCCTTCTCTGGCCATGATATATGCGTACAGACTTAAGGTAGACAAAAGATCGCTTTGTTGCATTGAAGCGGGTTTACGGCGAAAGCGGTCCAGGTAGGTCATGGCCCTGGCTTTGATGGATCCATCGAAACTGATTTCGCTTTCCCGGGCTACCTGCAGAGCAAACAAAACCCAGGCAGTCAGGTAAGGATCGCTTTGTTTAAAGGCGCTTTCTTGCCAAAGGCGAAAGCCGCCATCGGGATTCTGGAATTCGCCCAGTTTATCCAGGAAAAAATGACGCGTATTGGCAAAATTATACTCACTGCGATTGGCTGGATTGGGCGGAAAGTTGCTAATTAACTGGCCGGCGCTGGCACCTAAAATAAAGGCGGAAGTTCGTTGCTCCAGGCAGTAGTATGGATTTAAGTTATAGAAACGAAAAGCTTTATCGAGCCCGACGAGTGCTGTATTGGCCAACTGGACATCTACGCGTCCCAGGCGGTCCATGATTTCATCATCAGCCGGCAAAGTAATTCCCTCCTGGATCGGTTTTTGTTTCGCGTCTGTACTGCCGTTCAGAGCAAAGGCCTCGGCCGGCGGGTTCTCGCGGATTCCGATTTTGAAGGCCACCTTGTCGCGCAATTGCTCAGGCGCGATTTTCTGGCTGCTTTGGATTGCCGCGGCATTGACAATGCGAGAAGCAATAATGCCCTTGATAAACAATCCCTGGATACCTTCGCGTGGAACTTCTTTTTGGGCCTGCAATTGTTGTATGACTTGCCGCCGGATTTTAGCATATTGCACATTGTTCAGTTTTACAGACCATAGCACTTCCCCCGTCGCGCCAGCCGCGAGGCTCACTTGTTGTTCCGGTGCGCTGATCAGCTGCAACAGGTCGGACTGTAAATCGGCCGCAATGGTCGCGGCTGCCCCGGTTTGATTGGTGATAACAGCTCCGATCTCCAACTGATCACCGGGTCGCATGATTGCCGGCATGGATGGCTGGACCACCAACGGCTGGCGCACCTGTATTTCATGGTTATCGGCAGCATAACGGCCCTGGCTAGCTCCCAGAGCCATCAGGCGAAATGTGGTCAGGTTGTCGGGCAGGGTAAATCCAACCAGGATTTCGCCGGCAGCGTTGGCTTGCAAGGCGGGGCTCCAATGGGCAGTATACCGAAAATCCTTGCGGATCCCATCCTCGCTATCCTGGTCAAAACCGCCCTTGCCGCGATTGCTTTCATCAAAGCCCTTGCCGCCGGGATCCTTGCCCTTTCGGGCTGGAGTAAACTGACGCAACAAGGCCTTGCGATTCTCCATGATCACAACTCCCAGGGGGGCCTTGAATTGAAAGGCTTTGCGGGGATCTTCATAGCGGTATTGAATTAAATCCAGTACACCGCGGTCTGCGACTGCCAACGCCACACTGGCATTGGGAAGGGTTTTAATTTTTACCTGGACTCGATCCCCGGGTGCATAATGCTCGCGATCTGTGGTAATGGCCAGCGGCATTTTTGCATCGGCGCTCTTGATGCGCAGAGCCAGATAGCCGGCCTTGAATTGCGGGCGACCCAGATCTTCGTCTCCCTCCCGAGCCGCTTCCTGTTCCAGTTCTGGATCGACAGCAACACGCGGTCGGATCAGCATAACACTGGCGTAAACCAGCGGTGCATGATCGGCCTTCAGGGGCACTAACACAGGATCGCCATTGCCCTTGAGTTCGATTGTTTTTTGCCAGATCAGGCCCTCGCGTTCCAGGCTGATGATCGCCCGCGCATCCTTGAAGGGAGACTGGATCATCAAGCGGGCCGTATCACCGGGCTTGTATTCGGCTTTATCTGACAGGATTTCCACCTGATCATCATCATTGAAATTCCAGCCGACGAAGCCGCCACCCCAGGCATACAGACTGATGCGGCTATACGAGGCCTGTCCGGCAGCATAGACGATCACAGAATACCAGCCGGCTTCCTTTACCTTGTAGGACCAGTCTACGGGACGCTCCCCCAGCTTGAGTTCGGTACTGTAAATCTCTTTGCGGGTCAGCGTGTTCTTGCGCTGGATACTGCCGCCCGGTCCCCTGGTCTGGATGGTCTTCCATTCATTGCGAACAATTGCTATGCGCGCACTCTGGCTGCTCTGCGTAGCCGTACCGTCCGGATGAACGGCCACCAGTTTGAAGGTAAAGGGCTTGTCTTTCGAACCGTAGACGGAGTCAGCCTTGATCCCGAAGAGCAGCGGTCCGGGATCAAGGGCTAGTGTGTGAGCATGACTGACGGTTTTGTCATTCACATCCGAGACATTACTTTCGATGCGAAAATCCCACGCGCGGGCCAGTTTTTGGTTGTTGGCCAGGCCTAAATCGTCCGATTCGCTATAGACATCTTCAAGTTGAAAACTGCTCTTATAGCGGCCCTGACCGTCCAGTTTGCCGGAAGCGGAGGCCACATAGGCCCACCCGTATTCCGTGTCACGATAATCACGATCGGTGAACACATAGCCGGGATAATTATCAAATTCCAGGCGTCGCACGCGCTTTTGGATGGTGTAACTGACCGGCGCCCTGGTCATGGGGGCCCCGAAAAGATACCGCGCATTGACCGTAAAATCAATCTGACCCTGTTCCAGTCGCGCGCGTTCAGGTGCATCAATAGCCACCGTGAACTGGACCGGCTTGAATTCTTCCACCTGAAATGTTTCTTCAAGCCCGAATCGACCGTTCTTTTCAATACTATTATAACCGTATTGACGGCTTTCCAGTTTTGCAAAGCGATTGCGAAATTGCTTGTCGCGGCCAGGTAAACTCAGCGCGATTTGATAGTGGCCGGTCGGCGCATTGGCCGGGATAACAAGCGAGCCATCTAGTCCGCCCTGGGCATCGCACTTCTTTTCCTGGACCAGCAGTTGCTTGCCGCGTGAATCGTGTATACTAAGGCGGACCGGGTCTTTAAAATCCGTTTGCAAATGAGTGGCCTTGCGTAGCGCCAAAAAAGCCTTGAAATACATGGTTTCGCCGGGTCGGTAGAGCTTGCGGTCAAACTCGATCACCCCTTGCAAGCGCTCTTCATCGGCCAGCAAATCAAAATCATCCACTCCGGCGCCAGCCATGTAACTGGAGTGATTGTATCCGCTAACGAAGGCTTGATCACCATTCGGTCCGCGGGCGACAAAAAGCGGGTAGAGCGGTCGTTTTACAGCAGCATGCGCAATGACGCAATACCCCTCGGTATTGGTCCGGCATTGTCCCAGTTCATTTTGACCATCATAGGCTGTAACCTGGACATCCGGCATAGCCTTGCCTGGCGTAAGGGAATGGATGAAGGCGTGACTGCGACCTGGACCCTGCTTGATGATCATACCGATATCGGTGGACTGAACCATGATGCTGCTGTTGGCCGTATCTGGCTTGCCCTGGTAGTCTTCGACTGCGGCGCTGATATTTGTCCACAGCCAGCCCTGGCGCTTGATCAGACCCGGGCTTAAATCGATGCCAATACGATCCATTTGTTTCGCATTGACACCTGTTGGAATATTCTGTTCCTTGCCGCCGCCCGACGCGAGTATTGAATTTCGTTTACTGTAATCATCCGTAACAATGTACTCCTGTATTTGGCGCAGACTGACCGGATGAAAACGGGCGTTAACAGTCGGGACGGCTGAGACCTGCGCTGGAACAAATTGGCGCAGTTTTGACTCGACTGTGTAAAAACCGCCACTAGCATAAAAACTCTTGCGCAACCGCGGTACCTTTAACTTGAAAATTCGGCTGCCTACAAGCTGATTGCCGTAAATGTCCAGGGTTTTGGCCGGAATTTCAATTGTGTACGTGGTTTCCGGTTTGAGCTGGTAGCTGCTCAGATATAGATAATTGCCGTTTTCTTCGGGCACTGAGCGCAGCGGCGCGGCCGGTTCTATGCGCACCTCGCGGGCAATCCTGGCCAGATCAACAGCATTGTTAAAATGGATATAGTTACTGTAGCCTTGCTGGAAAAATCGCGCTTTGTTCACCAGGCTGGCTGTTAATGGTCCGTAACTCTGCCAATCCAGCACTTTGTTTTGTTCAAGTCCCAGATTGCCGGCTTTGGGGGGCAGACCCTTGTTGATCACGATCTGGATTTTTGCATCGCGCGGGAATTTTTGGGCCGCCTTGACCACCAGGCTGGATTCATATTCGCGCAGTCGGCGCCGACTTTCAGCTGGATTGAGACCTGCTGTGTCCGGTTTCTCTGCTGTTCTTTGCAGGGTAAAGGGAGTTTTTTGACCGGCGACCAGCAGTAGGACGTATTTACGCGCCTGCTCCAGATCGACTGGATAGTTGAAATGGATTTGAAATGTCTGATCGTAGGCAATGCGATTATTGGCGGATGGGCTCACCCAGCTGTAACGCAAAGGCGGGGATCGGAACTGAAAACGGAACTCACTGGCCAGTCTTTCGCCATTTAAGGCTGTACTGCCGGGCGCTACTGTGACCGTATATTCGCTGCCCGGCTGGAGTTCTTCATCGGGAATAAATGCCGAGACCCGGCTGCCATACCAGCGAAAACGACCTTTCAGGGGGGGCTCGATTTGCAAGGCGCCGCGGGTAGTTTCTTTTAGTTTGGCCAGCGGTACCATCGGGTGGTTGAATACAACCAGGATCTCGCGCTTTAGATCGCCGATCCCAAGCTCGCCGTCCGGGCTATGTTGCACAATTTGCAGATCGGTCCCGTTTTTCTCCGTCGTGGATTCGTTTGGCATAGCCTGGTCTTCATCAAAGCGGAACGGTCCGCCCGATTCCGTTGTTGAGTCAGGGCACTGCGAAAACATCAGGGGCAGGCCCAGGCACAATAACAGGACCGGCTTTAGCAAGGTTGCCGCCGCAAGTGCCAGCTGATTCGGTATGGTTTTAGCAAGTGTATTCATATGTCATTCTTATGTAATGGTTGCCTTGCAGCGCTCGGCGCCGGATCGGTGTTATACTTTTCCAGGTCATGCTAAGGCTTGTCCGGTGGTACGTCAATTTGAAGATCGGATTCCCCGGCAATCGACGCCGAACTGTATTTTTGTCCATGTTTCCACATGAGCGGCAAACGGACAGTCTCGCGTAACAGGGGCACTGCCTTTCGCACGATATGTGTAGTAAGCGTTGGTGAAGCAGACCAGTCGGCTGGTTTATTTGACCTGGATCGACTGCCCCAGCGCTTTGAAGAGATCCTGAAAGCCCAGACCTGGTTGGCACTTCAAAGGCCGATTACGATTGTCTTTGAAATAGTAGACCTGCAAGGCCTTGTGCCGGGCCGTGGTATGATAATCATGAAAGCAATTGCGACTGATCCCGGTTTGAGGATCATAGTCCTTATCTGCAAGAGAGCACCAGGTGCGGGTATGGAGAGACGTCCATAACCGCCAATCCTGGCGCACCAGGCTCTTGAAACCGGCATTGTACAAAAAATTTCCCCGCCGGGCCGGGGGCAGGTACGGATTGCCGCCGCCATGTACCCCCACAAAAATGTCAATCCGGTCGCGACGAATCCCGCTCGGGGAGCCAGTGTCTGTGGCACAAAAAAAGCCATCATGCTGTACAGCACCGGGCATCGCCGGTTTTTCATCTGCGATATTCTTGATCCAGACCAGACTGCCAATAACGTCCTTTTTCCCGCATGGTTGCGGCAGTTGCATGGCCTTGCAAAATCCGCTAAAATTTACAGCAATCGTCCTGTAAGGCCAAACCGTGTAGTTATAACCAGCACCCCATGCCCAGATGTCGCTGGAGTAGGTGGTGAAACGATAAGGCCGGCCACTGTAGTGCAGGCGCAAACCCGTAGACGTGATGCCGCTGCCTTCCCACATAATTTGCTGTTGAAACTTGCGGCTGCCATATGCCAGAGTCGTGCCGCTGGTGGACAGAATGGGTTCCGCTTTGCCCGGATGGAAATCCTGCATTGCCAGATGATAATAGGTGGGCCAAAAGAAACCTAGTTTTGTTTGCTGGAAGCGAGAAATCTTTTGTTCGGCATCAAGCGCAGATTTGACAGCCATCAGTGAATGCAGAGGTAACAGGCGATGATCCAGTTTGCTTTGAATCGGTAATTGATGCAGGGGAGTGTAGGGGTACTTCTTCAACTGATTCGTCGGATACCAACATTGATCGGTGTCAACCCGAATTTGGGTGAAACCATTTTGGCTGCTCTGTTTTAAGGCGACCGGCCAGGCGGCCTGCATGTGATAGACCGTCCGCAGCTTGTCTTTGGCTGCCTGGCGATAACAGGGGCAGCCCTGGATTTGATTCAGGCATAATACCTGGTAGCTGTAATTCTCTGTGGCACGCAGGGAGGGCGGCGAGCATAAGGGCCCGACCAGGAGTAGAAGGGCGCCAACAATGAGCGGTCTGGCTTTATGGATCTGATGAAAATGCCCTGGGTCAAAAATCATAAATATATTTAGTAAATTTACCTTGACTGACCGGGGCGCGCCATATCAGACAGTCTGCTGCGGGTGCCTGGCGTGCCGGTCTGCTGTTGCGCGCCGCTTTTCCACAATCGTCCCCGAGGATGCACTCTGGTACATGATTTTTTTACTGGTTACAGCCACCGGGCTATGATCAGGGTTACGGTTTGCCAGGGACATATGGAAACACATCGTCAGAAAATGAATAGCCTGCGGACGGGCAGCCCCGGCGGGCGGCCGCGATTGTTCGCCTAACGCGGCATTTGGTGCAATCCACCTCCGTTAATGACATCTTTGAAACCGGCCTTACTGAGGATTTCTTTGGCAAAACGAGAGCGATATCCGGAAGCGCAATATGTGATCACGGTTTTATTTTTATAGGTTTCAATTTCGGGCAGCCTTTGCTGCAGCTCGTCAATCGGAATCAGTTTGGCATTGGGATAGTGCCCACTTTGATATTCGCCGGGAGTGCGCACATCCAGCACCAGTGCGCCCGCATCAATACGGGCCTTGATAGCGTTGTTATGCTGGTCCGGATTGACCACATAGTCATCCGGCGCTCCTTCGGCACCACAGTCGGTGGTGAACAGAATTGCCATGGCAGTGATGGTAATGAGTAGAATTTGTCGCAGAGTCATATTTAATTATTCCTGTAAGCTTGATTGCCAGACAACCCGATCCACCGCTGCGGGGCAAGCAAAATCATTGGGCGTCCGGATCACTGAGTTTATTTCCGCGCAAATACGCGCTGAGGCTTTGGCCCACGGCACTGCCTTTACGATAGAAGACGGCTGGCTTGCCGAGAGGCGCCTCGATCAAGACCTGTTCAGAGCGATCGGCAGATCCGAATTCCTGACCAGTCCACAAATGGATCCATTGATCGGCAGGCAATTGCAACTGGACTTCATCTGTATCAGCGTCCAGTACCGGCGCAACCATGATATCCGGGCCAAGCATAAACTGCTCATAATTGATTGTCAGCAATCGGTGATCCCCTGGATAATGCAACCAGGGATGGCGGACAACCGGCCAACCCTTCCTGGCAGCTTCCTGGATCAAACCTTTACGATAATCAAAAAGGGCGGCGTACAGACCGGCCATCCGGGCAAAGAATTGAATCATTTCTGGATCAGAATAGATCTGCTGGTTTTCCTCGGGACGGTTGCCCTCATGGGTGCGCAGGAGCAGATTAAAAGTGGATAGCTCTGTCCAGCGCATTAGCAGTTCGCGCGAACGATGATAATCTTTGATTGGATTGTTGATCGTCGTGTAACCGCCGGTGTCGCTATGGTTCAGACTGTAACCGGAAATGCCGCTGCTCAGTAAACCAGTGACGGCTGTTTTGATCCCATCATGACGGTCAAAGCTGACCATTTGATCGCCGAGCCAAAACAAGGTCGAATAGCCCGGACTACGAGTGAATCCGGAACGGGAGAAGAAGACAATGTCATCGCCGCGGCCTGCTTCCTGGATGGCCTCCCGGTTGATGCGGGCCCACTCGACAGGATACTGATTGTGATAATGGCGCGGATGATTCTGATGCAATCGGGCATCATAGGGCAGGGCCTCACCGAAGTCTGCCATCCAGCCGCGCGCTCCGCTGCCGATCAGATTCTCCCTGATAATTTGCCTGGCCCAGCGGCGCGCATCCGGGTTGGTCAGGTCCAGCAGTCCGGCTGAAAAACTGGTATTCAGGATCATATACTCCGAACCCTCGGCATTGCGGATCAGGTAGCCCTTCTCTTTAGCTTCCTGGAACAAGTTGCGGCGCGCATTGGCCTTTGCGCTGACATCGGCCAAAAAGGGGTTCATGTAGGTCAATACTGATACGCCGTCTTGCTGCAAATCGCCTAACAGCTGGCGCCAACCCGGGTAATGATCCTTATCCAGTTCCCAGTTCCACCACAGTTGCTTGCCAAAGCTGGTCTTGCGCTGGCCTTCCCAGTCCTGCAACCATAACGCGCTGATCGGGACTTTGGCGTTCTTGAGTCTGGTGTAGACGTCGCGCACTTTTGCTGTGCCGCCCTGCAGGCCAATTACAGCCCCCCGATGGATCCAGTCCGGCAGGGCTCGCATGCGACCGCTATAACGGGTATAGTTTTCGATCAGATCCAGAGGGCTGGCCGCAGTGGCCATTCGGCCGCGAACATGGCCGGCAAACACTGTGATGATGATGCGGTCGTTTTTCGTCATATTAAAACGACTGTATTCAGTATTTTCCAGCCAAAGCGAACGCAGGGCGTTGGTCATGAAATGCGGCACACCGGCATAGCTGGTGTGCCAATCGCCCCCCGAGTCAGCCATAAGATCAGCACCCGCGGTAATGGGTTGGTCGCCACGACCGATGCCCTGTTCCATCACGAAGATTGGCAAATCCCGGCCCTTCATATTGAAATAACTGAATTGTTCCCCAAATCCAAAAATGGCTTCATCGGCCGGACTTTGGAAACTGATGTAAGTACGGTTGAGTCCGTGGATCTTGAGATCCCATTCAAGTTGCTCTTCGTTGTTACTGGCAAAGACAAGTTCCCAGGGGTGACGTCCCTGCGGTGTATTGCATTCCAGATAGCCTTGCAACCGGATTTGACGCCCATCCTGTTCCAGGGAGCTCAGAACCTGGCGCTCGCAACGGGCTTCCAGATGATCCTTGATGAAAAAAGAACCGCGGGTTTCGCGTACGTTTTCCTTCCCAAAAGCGCCGTTTACAAATGACTCTCCAGGCACACTCTGCCAGATAATTTTTGCATCGGATTCATCCTGGCCGTTGTTATAAACTATTTGTAGCAGCGGCTCATCGGCCAGTTTCGTCAGACTGATTTGAAAGTTGCCGCTTTGGGCACTGCCGCCTGACAGGCTGGCATCCTTTAAAGCAAAACTGGCTGACGAATGCTGACCAGTGCAGCTGATTGGTACTATGGCCAGCCATAGGCCCGCGCAGAGCAGTATGCTCCCTCGTTTGCAAAGGTTGGGTAAAATGTTTTGGGTGTGCATTTTTGTTGCAGACAGCATCATCTGATTCCGAACAGCTGGCAAGCAGCTTTTACCACCGGTTTGCGGTAGTTTGACTAGCTCGGGAAACACCAATCACCAGCAGAGCTGGTTTTGAGGGGCGCAAAATGGCTACCAGGTTGTATCGTAACAGGCAAGGATTGCAGATCGAATACCGCTATGATGACGGGGGCACACGCAATCAAGCGCGCAATCTGGTTGTTATGTTGCCTTGCGGAGGTGGCAATATTCGCGGCTGGCGTTATGCGCGTAATAAACTGGCAGCAGCAAGATGTGCTGTTTTGCAAATGAATCCCCGATCCCACGGCCAAAGCGAGGGGCAGTACCATTTCAAGAGAGTGGCAGAGGATTTAGCGGAGCTGATCCAATACCTTGCGATCGAAGCGAAGTCTGTTCAGATCGTTGCCCATAGCATGTCGGCCATAGTTGCTTTGCAGTACGCCTGCCTGGACTCGCGCGTTTGGGCCCTGGAGCTGATTGCACCCATCCTGAACCCGCGCAATTGTTTACAGTATATGTATGCCCGGGATACGATCGATGAGTTTTTGGAATTGTTGCTGCCGGCTGATTCAAGACCCGGTCAGCCCACCGGGACAACGCCAGCCCGCCACCAGGTCGACAGTCGCCAGGCTTTGAGTGCCTCTTGCTGGATGGATCGGGATGTATGGCTGCAGGGATGGCGACAGCAACTACATATTGCTGTTGCCAATCAACAGATTAAACTGCCATCCATTGCAGATTTTCTGGAGCACTTGTTCATTGATGATCAGGATCATTTCCAGATGCTTTCTGAATGGGGGGCCACCGGCAAAGCTGTGCACATATGGCTGCCAGCCGAGGACCACTGGGTTGACTTGCACCGTTTGCGCTCTGCTTGTCAGGACACAAGTATCACCGTAACCACTATCCCGGAAGCACGTAGTCATTTTTTTGAGGCCGGCTGGAATTCCTTTTGGCAAATGCTGCATCTGGAACCGCCGGACTGAGGCTGCAGCGCAGCGCAATCAAGGTCCGCTGAGCGCTATCGATTGCGATTACCCGGACTCTCTTGAGCGGGAACGCGAATGGAGCCGCTGCCCGTATCAGACCTCGTCATTGCGGTTATCTTCCTCATTCTGAAAGATCTGACTGACAGCCTGTTGCACTTCCTGCTGGTTATCGTCTGGATCCGGGGGGACATTCAGTTCTGCATTGGTAATGGATGCTCCATTGCCACCTGTATGGCGCGTGCGTTCGATCTCGCTCTGCCCGTTAAACAGGGGATCGGTGTGCCTTTCGTCCAGGTCAGCCGGGCCGCTTTTTTTTGTGGTCGTTTTGGAGCCAGGATCATTGCCAGCCATTGCAGGTTGTTCCGTGGTCTTTGGCGGGGTGCTGGATTCAGCTTCGGCCGGCATTTCGGCGGGATTGATCTGGATTCCTGTTTGCGGACGCGGCGGCTGTGCATTGGGATTCATGGCAGTTGCTGCCGGCTGCATTGCTTCCGCAACCTGGACAGTAGGGACTGGCTGCCTGGATTCAGTAGTACGCAGAACCGGAATTGCGAGAGCCGTTGCACTGGCTGCGAAAGGGCCTGGGATAGAGGAATCCAGGCTAGAGCCAGGCTGTTGGGTGTCACGAGCAGCTGATGGAATCCAGTTGCTGAGCCCCTGGATGCCTTGTTTTCTGAGTCGGGCCAAAATATGGTCTAGGATAACTTTTTTATCGCGCCGTTTGAGAAAACTATTGATAAAAAGGCCGCTCAAAAGGCACGCCACTACAAGAGAAATTACAAAACTGTAAAGCCAGATTGTCGGGCTAAAGTAGAGCGCCAGTCCGCCGGTTACAAGGATCAAGCTAAAGCTGAGCGCTATCGCGATGCGAAAGGCGAGTGGGGTGCCTAATTGCAATTCTTCCAGGTCAATATTATGGCCTCGGGTATAATCAACGAAAAAGAGATCGTCGCCCTCCAGATCAAAAAGGTTGATCACCTCGCCATTGTCATTGCGTTCGATAAAAATCTCTTCGCCTGGCTGCAGGCTATCAAACAGGAATATACGCGCGTTCTCCAACTCACCGATATTGCCATGCGCATCCGCTCGAACCCGGCTGAAATCAGTGCCATCCACACGAGCGCGATACTCCATAAAGCTTTTCATCAGGGCATCTTTGGTATGATCCTGCGACTGGATTTGATTATATATAATCGTCGCGCCGATAATCGCGCTCAGAAAAGACAACGCGAAAAGACCCAGCGGACCCGAAATGGAACCGTCCGCTACGGAGTGGCTGGCCGACCAGGCGAGTGCAGCACTGGCGGCAAAGAGTAGATACACCTCCCGGGCTACTCGATAAATGGAACGCTTGTCCAGAGTGCGCTTGTTGATTGTATTAAAATCGTACCAGTTTTCATTTTCAACCAGTCGTTCCCCGTCGCCCAAAAAGATCTCATCGATGGAGCCGTCGTTCCGGTCATACTCGACAAAAATGGTCTCGCCACGCTCCAGGTGCGGCACAATGCTGATCCCCTCAAGGTCCAGTTTACTGATCCGGCCATGACTATCGGCGGTATGGGCCCGTAAAAAGGAGTTCCGATGCGGCAAGCGTATCTCGCCGCTGATTTCCAGATTGATGTCATGCCGGGAGGCCAGCTTGTTGATATAAGCGAGTGTACTTTGGATGTCTTTGGCATTGATCTGGCCCAGTTGATCAAAGTGCAATTGCAGCACCTCGGCATTAATGTTTTTTTGCTGGGCCAGCTTTTTGCGCAAAAAGATGCGAAAGATCCTTTTCTTGATGGCGGGCAATACATCGGGCAAGAGCGCGATCGCCAATCCAAGCAAAATCGGGGTGACTTTTAACCAGTGTTGCTTGAACCAGGAATTTATGCGGCCAGCCTGCTGCACGACCCGGGTTTGCTTCAGACTGCGAGCAGGTTTGATGGTGAGATCCAGATTGCTTTTCGCGTTTTTACGGGTCGCCACAATCCATTCCGTGTTGTTTTCATCGATTGGATGCGTTTGGATGTGTTCGTTGATCAATCGTAATTCCCACTGGATGCGCTTTTCATCTTCCGCTCCAAGAGCCAGTGGAAAATAGTTCTCACAAAACAGTCCTTCACCATCGGCTTCGGCTTCGGCGGCCGACATTGCCTGGTAAAAACGATCGATGGCCCGGTCCTCCTTCTGCTTGAGGACATAGCGGACCGAAATTTTGCGCCCTTCGGCTTCCAGTTCTATCTCCTGATTGGGCGCTGCTTGCGCGGACTCGTCTGGTTCTAACTGTTCAGCTTCCATTGTCATGCCAGGGGCAAAAAGACCCCGCTAAATACTATCGGAAGATGGAATGCTGTGGCTACAATGCTTATTTATGGAAAAAAAGGCTCCTGAGCTGTGCTGGGTCTTGCGGTTTGCAACGGATCATCATGGCATGGAACGCAGATTTTGCAACGCACAATGAAACCGGCAGCCATCGGTCAGTCAGAATTTGTTGAACCCGGGGCCCCAAAGAGCATCCAAAGTAGCAGGTTCAGGGAGCAAGAAAAGTCACCGGTCCATACCGAAAAACTTGACTGATTTTTCAGTTGAAACTGATTGTAACCGCAGAGCATCCGCGGTGGGCGAAAATTGGCAGATCAAGGCCAGGCGTAGATCCGGAAGGTAGACCGAAGCCGGGAAGGATGCCGGGCCAGGCAGGGTGCCTGCAAGGTACTCCATGCCATGAGCGGAGCACAGCAAAACAAAGGATGCGCAAGCATACCGGTATCGTAAACGATGAAAAAGTATCTCTTAAAAAGAAGCCCGCTGCTGCAGTTGGCGTTGTTATGGGCATTGCAGACTATCATTGCCGGGGGATTAAAATCCGCCCCGCCCATGATTTCCATCGCTGATCGGGTGCGGGCTGCTGACCTGGTATTAGTCGTGCAGGTGGAAGAGGTCCGCCTGGCCGAGTTCAATCAGATCAGCAAACGCGCGCATTTGCATCTCAGTGTGCAGTCTGTACTAAAAGGCAGTGACGCACCGGCCGAGCTCAACCTGGCTTTTTTGGTGTTTCCGGAAACGGTAGAAAATCATTTACGAGAGCCAATCCCCAAGGGGCATTATATTGTTTTTTTGAAGCGTAAAACAGTGATCAAGGATGACCAGCAAAGCTCTACAGCCTATGTGATGCTGGAACCGCGCACATTTGCATTTGTCGATTATAATGAAGAAGTCTACCAGGAAATAAAGGAGAATCTTGAATGACACGAGGAAAGAGAACATGAACCAGGCACAGCAACGAATGCCATGGTTGCACAATCATATCCGCCTGATGCTGCCATTGGCAGCCGGGATCATTGGACTGCTAGCAGTGCCTGTCCTGACCCAGGAGGAGTTCCATCCGGAATCAGTGCGACCGAAAGGCTGCGAACCCGGCCAGTATAATTGTGGCATGAATCCACTGCCCGCTAGTCGGCATGCCAGTATACCGCTTGCGGATTCGACCCAGATTTCGCATCGCGGTTTGCCATCCAGTGCAGACTTCAGCTCTAAAATGCCGCCCGTCGACAGTCAGGGCCAGCAAAGCAGCTGTGTTGCCTGGTCGAGTACCTACGCCGCCAAGTCCTACCTGGAGCAAGTGGAGCGCGGTTGGGGCTACGATGCACCCGTACGCGGCGGTCGCGGTTCAAAGTTGTTCTCTCCAGCTTACGTTTACAATCAAATCAATGGCGGCAAGGACAATGGCTCCTATATCAGCGATGCGCTGGATTTATTAGTCCAGCAGGGCGCTGCAACATGGCAAACCATGCCGTATACGGCGCGGGATTATCGCGCCCAGCCCAATACGACTGCCAGGCGCGAGGCAGCCAGCTATAAAAACCGCAGCTATCGCCGTATCGGGGCTTCACAGATCAGCGCCTTGCGGTCCGAACTGGCCAATGGCAATCCGATCGTGTTTGGCATGGCGATCGACGATGCGTTCTATAATTACAAGGGCGGTGTCTATGCCAAACAGGGTGGACGCAATTATGGCGGTCATGCCATGACTTTGGTCGGCTACGATGACAACAAGGTCGCCAGTAATGGCGAGCGCGGGGCCTTCAAGATTATCAATTCCTGGGGTACAAGCTGGGGCGAAAGCGGCTATGCCTGGATCAGCTATCGGCTTTGGAACCAATTGAATCCCTACGCTTATGTGGTCTATGATCAGCAAAATTCGACCACAACGACCACGGATACCACCGATACCAGTGACACCACGGATGTGGAAGAACCACAAGTAGTCGATGAAGAAGAGGATTCGCCCACCCCGGCACCTCCGGGCAATGTTACGGCTAGCCAGGGTACGTACTCTGACAAGGTTGTCCTGAATTGGGCCGGCGTACATGGCGCGATTGCCTACGCCGTCGGTCGGGCACCCTCCACGAACCCCGATGATTTTGATTATCTGGGCTATTCTACCTCGACTAGTTATACGGATTCGCGGGTGCAACCCGGCTTTGCCTATCGCTATGTTGTGATAACAATCAATGCCCAGCGCGAAACCTCGGACCCGGAAAAATCAAAAATAGTCGAGGGTTATGCGGCTGCGGGGCAGACGACCCAGTCGGAACCGGACCAGGTAACCGGACTGGATGCCAGCCTGAGCAGCAACGGTGGGCGACCGGTAGTCGAAATCAGCTGGAGTGAAGTGGACGGCGCGACCCAATACTATGTCTACCGGGGTGACTCGAATAGCAAGGGCGTTCGTCGGATTGCAACCTCGCGCTCGGATCGCTACATTGACCGCAGCCCAAAAGCGAATGCGACCAACTACTATTATGTTGCGGCGGTAAATTCAGTCGGGACTGGTCCCAATTCGGACAGCGCCTCGGTCAACGTGGCCGGTAGCACAACCAAACCCGGACAACCGAGCGGTCTGACTGCCACGCAGGGCAGTTTTCGTAGCAAGATCGAGCTGAACTGGAGCAGTGTGCCTGGAGCAGAATATTATGTGATTTACCGCTACAACTTCGATAGCAAGCGTTGGGAAGGCCCCAAGAAGGCCAGCTCTACCAGCTTTACGGATGACCACAGTACTGTGGCTAGCGGCAAGTGGTTTGCCTATGCCGTGGCGGCTGCCAATGGGGCCGGCATGGGGCCCTATTCCCGGTATGCCAATGGACGCACCAATCCCAATGCTACCCGGGGTGGCACTCCCATTGATCCGCCCAAAAAAGTAGATCTGAAAGTGAATCCCCAATCGCAGATTGTGACCCTGACCTGGTCGGCAGTCAAGGGCGCTTCCCAATACAATATTTTTCGGGCCGTAAAAAAAGGGCAGATGGAGTTTATCAAGAATGTGAGCGCTTCCAGTCGCACTTTCAGCGAAAAATTACCCTCCAAAGGGGAAATCTATTACTATGCGGTGCGTTCACAGAGTGCCATGGGCGGTGAGTCTGTTGACTCGGAGGAAAACATAAAAGCGGCTTTTATCAATGTGCCCAAAACCATAGTCAGTCACCGCGCGATGCCCGGTCAGGGTTTTGATCAGTTCGCCGGCAGTTGGACCGGCCAGGTCTATGAAGGCAAGGCACCGGTGCAATATACCGTCAGCATTAGCGGTCAAATGGGTCAATGGCAGGCTGACATCAGCAAGGGCGGTCGAAAGATCAAGACAGTCAAGGGTTCATTTGCCGCCAATGCGCGCTCTTTGAATGCTCGTCAGTTTCGCATGGAGCTGGGGGACCTGGATGACATGGCAAGTGCCAATCTATCCATTGGCTCCGAAAACATTAGTGTAGGCTTGTCCCGTACGCGCTGATTGCTCTTTAGCTGGCACCGGATTCTACCCGACAGGGTGGGTTCGGGGCTGGCATCATCAGAAAGCCCTGGCGCCAGATTGTGACAGGGCTTTTTTTATTCCGAAAGGCCGGATTTTATCCGCAACCAGTATTCGATCAGGTCGATCAGCTGCTGGCTTTGAAAGGGCTTGGTGATGTAGGCGTCCATTCCGGCTTGCAACCCTTTGATCTTGTCGTCCTCGTAGGCCGCCGCAGAAAGGGCGATGATTGGCAAAGGCTCGCGAGCTTGCTCAGCTTCCCACTGACGGATTTTGCGAGTGGCCATCAATCCGTCCATGATAGGCATTTGAATGTCCATCAACACAAGTAGAATATCCGCTTCTCGTTTGATACACTCAAAAGCATCGGCCCCATTCAGGGCGCTCAGAGTTTTATAGCCATAACGGCGCAGTATTCGGGTTGTGATCAGTCTGTTCAGGTCAATATCATCGACGACCAGGATACGCCCCTTGTCAGCCGGAGCCTTGCTTGCTATACGATCGCTGATGCGTTTCAGGGTAACGGGTGGGGTGATGAAATCAGTGGAGGCGTATTCAAAAGGTAATTGTACAATGAAAACCGATCCATGGATTCTGCCTTTACGGGACCAGACCCGTATGCTGCCTTGCATCAGGCGTGTCAGTTTTTCACTGATGGCCAGGCCCAAACCTGTACCATGATAACGTAAATTGATTTGATCATGTTCCTGGCGAAAGGGCTCAAAGATTTGCTGCAAGGCTGATTTCTCTATGCCGGGGCCGGTGTCGCTGACTTTGATTTCCAGTTTTGCTTGCAGTGCGCGAGCCCGATACTCGATCCGGCCTGTTTCGGTAAACTTGATCGCATTATTGATTAAATTCACCACAATCTGGGCAATGCGGTTCTGATCAGCCAGGATTGGCCGCTTGAGATTGGAATCGATCTGAAAATCGAGACGGATGTGTGGTTTTTGCCTGATCACTTGTTCCCCGTCCAGTATAGTCGAGAAAAGCTCTGCAATAAAAAAAGGGGCCGTTTTGATTTTTAATTGATCAGACTCAATCAATGAGAGATCAAGAATATCTTGAATGATTGCCAATAAGGACAGACTGCTCTTCCGTATAATTTCCAGGTGTTTGTGTTGCTCAGCACCGATTTGCGAGTCCTGTAGTATCTCTGTATACCCTAGAATAGCATGCAAGGGCGTGCGTACCTCATGGGAAACATTTGCCAAAAAAATGGATTTTAATTGATCGGATTGCTCGGCCCGTTTTCTTTCTGCGACCGCTTTCTGCCGGCTTTTCTCGATTTCATCCAGCATGAAGTTGAATTCGTGAGACAGGGTGCCAATTTCATCACCGCCTTTAACTTCTATGCGATGATGAAACACACCGGATCGGATAATTGCAGTTCCTTGCATCAACTGGTACAAGCGGTGCGTTAAACGCCGAGCCATGAACCAGGCGAGCAAAGTGCCCACTATAATCGCAACTATGGTGTAGATCAAGCCATCCAGAGCTATATCACTGAGTTCATCGCGAATAGAGTGGCGGCTGATGCCGATACGCGCCCAGCCGATAGGTTGCTGCTGGTTGGTAATCTGGACCGCAACATCGATCAAATGACTGGAATCCACAATGACTACGACCGCTGCTCTGCGAGCCAGTAATTGACGACTCAAAGCATCACTTGCGAACTGATTAACCAGAACGTGATTGGTATGTGCAAGCACCCGACCATCCGGATCCAGGATAAAAGCATATTTCAAATCCGGGTATTCGTTCATAGACTGAATAATTTCATCCAGGCCGGCGTAATCCTTCGCCAGAACCCATGAAACGCTGTTGATTGCCATCGTTCTGGTCAGGCTGATCGCCTGGGCCTTGTTTTGTTCATGCAAGAAACGGCTTTGCCGGCTTGTCAGATCGACGATAAAGATAATCATCAGAATGGCATGAATCAACGCAATACTTGTAATCAGCTGTCTTTTAATTGACACGCCAAACCATGTCAAAAGACGGGTGATCACTCGGCGCTCCGCACAGGACGCAGGTGTCTTTCAAATTGGGCGATGAATTGTCGAACAGGATCATAGGTTTGGTAGTTCGCCCACTCAAACCGGCTTAGTTCCATGCGCCTAAGAATCTCCCTGCCAGCGACATGGGTGTGTAGTTGAAGGAGATCGTGGGTCACATTGGCTACAATGTCTTTGGCTAGATCACTTCGATAAACCAGACCGTTATTGGGCAGAGAGCGCGTTTGCCACATGATTTTGACTTCCCTGGCGATGGCAGGATTTTCTCTGGAAAAGGCCTGCCATGGTGGTGGCCAGGTTGCTGCTGCTGCCACCTGACCCAGGTAGACATTCATAATGGAGGATTCCTGCGAGCCTACATACAAGCGTCTGGTATCATGCATCAAATCCAGGCCGTGGCTATAGAAAAACCATTGCGGTAACATGGTGGCGGCCAGAGCAGTGGGTGCGGGATAACTGATAGATTTGCCGGCCAGGTCGCTGACTTTCCGGATGGAACTGTCCTTGCGAACCAGGATAATGCCATGAAAATTGTGGTCATCGCCCATTTTGGCAAAAATGGTATAACCCGAGTCCGCTGCCACAATCGTTTGATAAGGATTAGGCAGAGCGAAATGATAATAGCCACGAAAGAGCCTGGCGTTAAATGCGGCATAATTGCGGGATGCTTCTAATCTGATTACCGGTTGTTTATGCTTGCGATTGAGATAATCGATCAGCGGCTGATAGACACTAAACAAGCGCTGTGGATTATGTAAGGGGTGGACACCAAAAATCAATGCCTGGCTATCTACGCCGGACTCTGGTGAAAAATCAGGCTCGTATTCATTTTCTGCCAGGTCATCGCATCCCTGCAAATATAAGAGGAAAAGTGAGAAAAACAGCCCGAGTATGCAACGAAAGTTAAACATAGATTACATTGTCTCTAACCATGAACTGGGGCGGAATGAAATAGTGTCTACATTTTTTTTAACTTACCGCCGCCGGTTTTTTGTTTCGGATCTGGAACCTTGCTCAGCTTTCAATGCCGGAGGGACGGGATGGTTGCAGATTGATCTTGTCCGGTCTGGCCGGAATGATGAACAAATGCCATTCAGGCCGATTGTTTTGTGACTTTTTGATTTTTGTTTTCTTTTGCATTGTAGTTGTCGGTCCGTGGTCCGGCTGCTACCTGAGCGCCCAGGCGTCGCGAGCGGAGGGCGTTTAAATCCATGTCTGTCGACGCTGCCGGTGGCCTGACAGACTCATCGAACTCATCCGGATGTAATTCCCGCTGGCGCTCGGCTTCTTCTCCGGGGTCACGAGATTTTACATGCAGATGTTCCCACTCAGCCAGACTCAGGCCCTCTTTGGCCGCTTTGCGCGTTCGATAGCGTGTGAGTAGTTTCAGGGTTAAAAAATAGCTGATAAAGGCGAGGGGAACTGCGATCACGAAACCGCCAATCAGCATGGGCCAACCCAGCTCGCGGACAATGTAGTACACAAAATCAATTGTGCCATCCAGCCACCCCATTGCCAGACTTTCCTGCAAGCGCCCGGCAAAGCTGCTATAGGACACCAGATCAATATTCTGCCCGATGACTGTAAAAAACCAATAACCAGCCAGGTAGAAAATATAGTAGAGGGGCCCCATTGTAACCGGGTTGGAGATCCAGACCATAGCGAAAGCAATCGGTATACTAAATCGAATCCGAAAGGGTCGTAGCAAAAACCAGCAGATTGTCGTCAAAGCCATTTGAATGCCGACCAGGGGTGTCATGGCCCAGAGCATGCCAATGAAAGCCCCCAGGGCCACTTCGTTGATCGGGCTTTTACTTTCGCGAAAGGGGCGAATGAGCTGATGATCCAGATAGGATTTGAATTTGGTCCACATCTGGATTCCAAGGATTACAGCAGCTGAAAAAAGGTCAATTCACTTCCCAGGTATCAGCGGAGTAGAGCAAATCCTGTAAATTGCCAACGCCAACTTTGGCTTGCCGGGCTTGCTGTTCCTGATGCAGGGCATCTTCATAGACCGGTCTGGCCACCTGCCGTAGAATGCCAAAAACAACCGGTGCACCTGGAAAGCCGGGATCCGCAAGCAAATTGGCATAATGAATTGGCTCCAGGGCGGGGTTATGCACCAGAATGCGCGGATCGGTCAGGTCGCTGGTTTGTTCCGCGGTCAGGCCGTTTAAAAGAATCGCCTTATGCCTGTTTTGGCCGTAGACCAGGGGTTGGCCCGGTTCTAAATGCAGCATTTGTTCCGATCGGTTGTCCCGGGCGGTTGTCTCATCAAAGGCCCCATCATTGAAAATGACACAATTTTGTAGTATTTCAATAAAACTGCAACCTTTGTGCAAGCTGGCAGCCTTGAAAATCTCGGTCATGTGAGCCGGATTGGTATCCGTGGTGCGGGCCACAAAAGTGGCCCCAGCCCCGAGTGCCAACTGCAAGGGCTGAAACGGGCTTTCAATCACCCCATAGGGACTGGACTTTGTACGCTGACCAGGTTTTGATGTTGGCGAGTATTGACCCTTGGTCAGACCATATATTTCATTGTTGAACAGCAGAATATTGATGTTCAGATTGCGGCGCATCGCATGAATCAAATGGTTGCCACCGATGGATAGCGCATCACCATCCCCGGTAATTACCCAGGTGCTTAAATCCGGGTTGCTGAGTCTCAAACCGGCTGCAATGGTTGGGGCGCGTCCATGAATCGTGTGAAAACCGTATGTGTTCATATAATACGGAAAACGAGAGGAGCAACCGATGCCTGAAATAAAGACGATTTTTTCTTTGGGTATGCCCAGTTCCGGCATTGTTTTCTGGATGGCGGCCAGAATTGCATAGTCGCCGCATCCGGGACACCAGCGAACATCCTGGTCGCTGATAAAGTCTTTCCTGGTAAGCGTGGGAGGTGCGTTCATTGTTTGAAAACCATATTCAATCGAGTTGTTTACTGTTGTAATATTTCCTGAATGCGGTCGACGATTTCTGTGATCAAGAATGGACGACCCTTGATTTTATGCATTTCAATCACCGGTTTTTGGAAATGGTTGCGTATCAACACGGACAGTTGGCCGGCATTTAGTTCCGGGATCAGGATTTGATCATAAGAATCCAGCAACCCGGCCATATTGGCGGGCATGGGATTCAAATAGCGCAACTGGGCATGGGCAACGGATTGACCCTTTTGCAGGCACTGGGCTACGGCCTGATGAATGGCCCCGGCGGTTGAGCCCCATCCCAGCACCAACAGGCGACCACCTGAAGGGCCAAAGACCGTTTGGGGGGGAATCACTTGTTGTACGTTTTGCACCTTTTGAGCCCGGATACGAACCATTTTTTCATGATTGTCGGGATCGTAGCTAACATTCCCGCTGGCTGCATCTTTCTCCAACCCGCCAATCCGGTGTTCTTTGCCTGGTGTGCCCGGGACGATCCAGGGACGGGCCAGACTGTCGCCATCCCGCATATAGGGCTGGAATTCTTTGATACTGTCCGGGTCCGTCGGCTGCCTGTGCGGGATGGGTTTCAAATCGGCAAGGGCGGGCAAACGCCATGGTTCGCTGCCCATGATCAGGTAGCCATCCGTTAGCAGCATGACCGGAGTCATTGCATGTAATGCCAGACGTACGGCTTCCATCGCGCACGCAAAACCATCCGCCGGGCTGTCTACAGCTAACACCACAAGCGGGCTTTCACCATTGCGTCCGTAGATTGCTTGCAGCAAATCGCTTTGTTCCGTTTTCGTTGGCAAGCCGGTCGAAGGGCCGCCCCGTTGCGCATTAATCACCACGACAGGCAACTCCGTCATGATGGCAAGGCCCAGGGCCTCCATTTTGAGGGCGATGCCGGGCCCCGAGGAAGCAGTTACGGCAATGTGTCCGCCCCAGGCAGCTCCAATGGCCGCTCCCATAGCGGCTATCTCGTCCTCGGCCTGATAGGTTAAAACGGGAAATTGACGCAGCCTGGCCAATGCATGCAGAATATCAGAGGCCGGTGTGATCGGATAACCGGTATACAAGAGCGGCAGATCCGCAAGTTGGGCGGCACTGATCAGGCCGATTGCCAAAGCATTGGCTCCATTAATATTACGATAGGTGCCGGGTGGCAGATTGGCCTTTTCAATGCTGAAGCGATGCTCGATCAACTCAACGGTGTCGGCATAATGATAACCCGCGCGCAAGGCCATTTGATTGGCCTGAATCAGCTCCGGTCTGGACGCAAATTTGGCGGCAATCCATTGCAGGCTGGGCTCCAGATCGCGCTCAAAAAGCCAATAGCTGATCCCGAGGGCAAAGAAATTTTTACAGCGCTCAGCCTGGGCTTTCGGCAGGCCAGTTTCTTGTAGAGCATTCAAGGTCAGGTCTCGAATCGGAGCGGCGATCACAAAAAAGCGCTGCTGCAGCTCTTGATCGAGCAAAGGATCAGTGGCATAGCCGACTTTCTGCAGGTTGCGCTCGCTAAAGGAATTTTTGTCGGCAATCAGAATTCCACCCGGTTTTAAGGACGTCAGGTTACTTTTTAATGCCGCCGGGTTCATCACGATCAGCACGTCGACTTCATCGCCAGGTGTAAAAACCTGGTGTTCGGCAAAGTGAATCTGGAAACCAGAGACACCGGCCAGTGTGCCCTGGGGGGCCCTGATTTCGGCTGGAAAGTCCGGAAATGTCATGGTGTCATTGCCAGCCAGACTGCTGGTATGACTGAACT
>JAGRNA010000247.1 GCA_020441005.1 Leptospiraceae bacterium | reverse complement strand
GAAATTGACGAAATACGCGGGGCGAACAGCCGGACCATGATCAATACCTTGTTGCAGCGCAAACTGATCAAACCCCAGGGCTACCGTCCCGTGCCGGGCCGGCCCACCCTGTATGTTACAACGCGCCAGTTTTTATCTCATTTTGCCATCAGCTCGCTGGCAGAACTGCCAACACTCGAAGAGGTCAAAGAGCTGAAGTTTGACGACATCAAATAAAGCCGATCTGATCGGTCCGGCGTTGCCATCGGACTAACAAATGGCTTCTTTTTTGGCAACAATCCTTCAATTGTACTGCACCCAACCTTTGATATGGTTTTTTTACTGGTCAAGGCAAGGGCGGCCGGTTAGCATAGTCCATGCTGTCCAGGCTTTGTCGGTCCGATTGTCTTTTGTACACTCTAGTACGAAACCTTGTCATCAGCCTTTTCCGGGTTCCAGGGAAAAGACGGGATGCCTGGGCCGGAACTGTTAGCAATTCAAGGCCAGGGTGCGGTAGATGTCTTACCCGTAACCTGCTGGGTATATTGCTAGTAATGCCGCTTGCCGTGCCGGCCCTATATGCGCAGTCAAATGCGACTGTTTTACAAATCCAGGATGGCAATCGAATTCAGAGCCTGGATTTCGCCGCTGCAGAGACATCCCCCTGGTTTGCCCGTAAGGATTGGGTCGCTGATCCGGCCCGGTATTCCATTGAGCTGCAAACCCGCAGCAGTTTATTAACGCAGAGCGGATCTGGCTGGCAGCGGACGGCGATTCCCTCGAATTTATATGGCAGCGATGAAACGAGTTTGTTCTCGGAACCAGCAACAGGACTGCGCTTTAGTTACGCGCTGGTGTTTCAAATCCCGCAGCCGCTTACAAAGAACCTGGCCCTGCGTCTGGGTCGAATCAATGACCGCAACCGGGTGTACTTGAATGGTCACCTGATCGGAGCTGATGGCGAATTTGGTTCCGAGTTTGCCCAGTCATACGATAAAATAAGGCTGTATGAAATTCCGCCGGGCATCCTGGCATTGGACAAGCCGAATGCTCTGGTCGTTATTGCAGAATCCTATACCCCGGATGAAGTTGGCATCGTCGGCGACCGACTGGAAATTGGTCCCCTGGTCAGCATGGTCGAAACCTGGGATTTTGAGCTCTACCGCGAGTTTGGCTTTTTGATTGCCTACCTGACAGTCGGCATGTATTTTTTGTTTCTGTTTTTGCGCCGCCGGGCCGACCGGGAAAACCTGTTTTTCGCTCTTTTTATTACCGCCATGGTGGCCTACCAGGCCCTGGTTACCCAGGTCAGATTCCTGTTTGATTTTGAGTTTTATAAATTAAAGCGCATCGAGTATTTAATACTCTACACCCTGATTCCTTTCTTTTTCCTTTTTGTGCGCAACTATTTTGATCTGCCCCGTAGACGCTGGCGGCAGGTAATGGACTTTCTGGCTTTGGCAGCGAGCGCTGTGACCGCCTTTTTTTGGTTTTATGTCCTGTTAACCAGCGATGCCAATATGTGGTGGTATACGCAGAAAAATATCGTTCAGCCGTTATGGCTGGTTTACATGATATCAATCATCGTTATCCTGTTTTACAGCGGCTTTCGGGGCGATCATGATGCCTGGTTTATGCTATTGGGATTCTGCTTTGTGCTGGTTGGAGTCGCGCTGGATATTCTTAGCAACCGGGGTTTAATCAACATTCCGCGCATGATGAGCTTCCTGTTCAGCGCCTTTATCTTCAGCCTGGCATTGGTGTTGGCCAATCGCTTTGTGCGCCTGCACAGCGAAGTGGAGGACCTGAATGCCAATTTGGAGCACAAGGTTATTGAGCGCACTGAACAGCTCAACGAATCCCTGACTCGGGTCCGCAGCCTCAAAGAGCAGCAAGATGGTGATTACTTTCTGACTTCGCTCCTGATCAAGCCCCTGAGCGGCAATTTTTCGTGCAGCACTGTCGTCCACAGCGAGATCCTGATTCACCAGAAAAAGGCCTTCAAGTTTCGCAAGTGGGATTCTGAAATCGGCGGTGATATTTGTATGATCTATGATCTGGAATTGAGTCAGCGGCGCTACACAGTGTTTTTAAATGGCGATGCCATGGGTAAATCGATTCAAGGCGCGGGCGGCGCATTGGTGCTGGGAACCGTTTTCAAATCGCTAGTTACCCGCACGCATGTAACCAGGGCCCGTGAGACCAAACACCCGGAACAATGGATTCGGGAATGCATCCTGGAACTGCAGAATGTGTTTACCGCCTTTGACGGTTCCATGTTGATCTCGGTCGTGTTGGGCCTGATTGATGAAGCTAGCGGAACGCTATACTATGTCAACTCGGAGCATCCACGGACCGTGTTATTCCGCGAAAATAAGGCTCGTTTTCTGGATGAAAGCGATATCTTGTACAAAATCGGTGTGCCTGGTCTGGAGAAATTCCTGCGGATCAAGACCTTGCAGCTGCAGCCCGATGATGTGGTGGTCTGCGGGTCCGACGGTCGTGACGATCTACAAATCGATGTGACCAGCAAGGGCGAGCGGGTTATTAATGAGGATGAAACCCTGTTTCTGTCTGTGGTGGAGCAGTCCCGGGCAGATTTGCATGAAATTCAGCAAAACCTGGCGCGCTCCGGTCAATTCACGGATGACCTTTCCCTGATCCGCATCGGATATCGGGAGGACGCCAGTCTGATTGACCAGGTAGTCAGTCCGCACTATACAGACCTGATCAAACGGGCTCGTGAATTGGAAAGTAGTGATCCGGCGGCCGCCATAAAGGCCTATGAGGAGGCTTTCCAGCTAGATGAGAATGACGCCGATATGATCTACGCCTACGCATCATTCTTGCGCAAGCAAAAAGAGTTTGGCCGCTCTCTGGAGTTGTTTCAAAAATACACCGAGTTAAAACCGGTGGATCCAAATGGTCTGGTGAACACGGCAATCATGCTACGCAAGACGCATGACTTCAAGCGGGCAGTGGATTATGGAGAACGAGTACGGCTGCGCGAACCGGGCCGCGTTGATAATCTGCTGCATCTGGCTGACAGCTACCGGGTCCTGAAACAGACGCAGCGCAGCCGGCAGATTTGTGCCGAGGTGCAGGCTGTCGATCCGCACAATGAGACCGTCGTCCGGATTCTGGAGCGCCTGCAGCAGGATTAGACCGCGGGATCAGTCCTGCTGGCGGTGGATCCCCACTTAGTATTGAAAAGTTATGCTGCGTTGCAGCTCCCACTGCCCCTTTACTTCCTGCAGCAATTTATACGCTAGAATCCGGTCATCCTGCCATGTGTAGACAAAACGGTGCTTCTGGCCGCCCTGACTGCGGACACGCTCTACAACTCTGCCATTGGCGTCGTATTTTAAATAGATCATACTAACCAGCAGGTTTTCATCGTTATGAATCTTGATTGTACTCGCCAGGCCGTTATCATACGAAATCGAAAAAGACAAAAAACCGGCGCCGTTATTTTCCTGACCGCCAGTTAAAAACTCGCGTCGGTATTGATAAATTTGCTCCAGCTCCGACTCGCCTTTGGCATTGTAGACCTTCATCTTTACCAGTTCTTTGCCGGTGTACTCAAATACCCGTCGATTCAGGAGCTGTCCGGCCGCATTGTATAGTTCTTCTTTGCTCAAACGCCCATCCAGATAAGTGAGGCGGCTTTCGCCTTCTTTTTTACCGGCAGTATCAAAATAGATTTCTTTCGTTAATTGACCCTGGCTGTTGTATTCCAGACGGGCGGACTGGCCTTTTTTGCCGGCCTTGTCACTGATAACCATTCCTTTGGGTCCGCCGGGTACTGCGCTTAGTACATAGCGGTCAAGCGGATTGTAGCGGATGGGGTGAAACGCGAACAATACGCTGGTCCAGCCTAGACTGAGGAGTGCCGCAAGGAAAAGCAGATTCTTTCTCATACCGCAACCATCGGCAAATCCCAAAAAAGATAAATGCTTTTTAGGTGTTTTTTAAAAGGGAGGATTGTGGGAGCTACTGGAGTTGAACC
>JAGRNA010000246.1 GCA_020441005.1 Leptospiraceae bacterium | reverse complement strand
CCAGATTCAGGGCCCATGTTTCGCTGCTGGCTTGAAAAAGACTTCTGTTGATTTCAATAGCGACTAAATCCTCGTTGAAACGATCGTAGCTGCCGCTTTTCAATTTTTGAATGGCATAATTATTATAAGCCATTCCGGCACCGGTCAGCCCCATGGCTGCAATCCAGGCCCCGCCCCGCGCCGGGTCTTCATTCCGGAAATGACTCCATCCCGGAACCAGATGGGTCCAACGCCAGTATTCGCTATTTTCATAGCCATAGTGCAAAAACCAGGTTGTGGCCGCCACTCCCAGCCAGAATTGTTGATTACGAGCATGACGGGCAAATTTACGCGAGAGGATTTCACGCCGATAATCGCTGGCGATCGCCCAGAACATCAGTTGCTCATTGCTCAAATTGCTGGCCATGCTATACAAAACGACAGGATCGTTGAAGCTGATATACAGGGGATCATTGACCAGTGTGCGGTGGACGATTGCCGCCGCGTCTCCCTCTATATAAGCCAGACCTAAAGATCCGCCGAACGCTGCGGCCCAAAGTCCGGCCGACTGGTTATCACCTCTTTGCCCTGCAGGCAGACCTGGTATAAAAGTAGGCCAATAGCGTGCAAAGCCGCTGCGGTCCTGGTCGTCAGTGTTTTTGGTGGTCTCGGTAGTGCGCGTGTCTGTCCCTTTTTCGGTGCTAATCACTTTACGGCCATCGCTGATCACGATCTGGTGATCTTTGACAGCCATGGAATTGACGCGTTTGTCCTGCAAACCGCGCGGATTTTCAACAACAATATTATAATTACCATCCGGAATCTGATTTGCTGGCAAGTCTACACTGAGCTCCCTGTCACTGACAAAACGAGCATTTACTTCCTGACGTGCCTTGCCCGGTCGCTCGATGAACACTTTGGTCTTGTCAACAAATTCGGAACCCTTGACCTGCACTGTCTGGCTGCCATCTGCATGGCTTTTTACAGCTTCCAGCTTTTCAATACGCGGGCGGGCGACCGTCTTGATCTGGAAAGCCTGCCAGCGGGACCATTGCCCGGGTCGATTGAATTTATTAATGGCCGCAATCCGTCGCTCATAAGTACCAGGTTTCATCTGTACAGAGATGGATGGCTCTGCGGTTCTTTGATCGACAATCAGTTCATCCTTGTTTTCGGGATCCCTGATCTGGACCTGGTATCCGGCTACACCGGCGACCGCTTTCCAGCGAAACTGGACCGTCTTGTTGCCCTCGCTTTCCTGGGCTGGCAGAGCCAGAGCGCCGAGCCAGCCATAACAAAGGACGGAAAAGAAAAACAGTAATCGAGCTGGTCCTGGCAGAACCATTCCTGATCGGTTGCGTCCATACAGGATTCGGCGGGATATGCGCATGTTGTCAGGGGCAGGTTTCATTCGTCCTCAATGACAAAAATTTCTTCATCGCCTTCCAGTTGCGGCACGGCTGGTTCTTGCAGGGTCAGTTGAAAGCTTGATTCGCGCTCTGTTGTGCACAAGGGTTCGCCGCTATTGCGGCAAGCAGCCACCACAAAGCGAAATTGTCCTTTATGCAAACGATCAAACTTTCGGATCGACCATGTGGTGCCGTTAACCCGCGCTGAATACAGCTTCTGATTATTATACTCGATAGACGCTTGATAGTAGACAGCGCCGGCACTTTTTTTCCAGCTAAAGTTGAGTGCATTTCGATTTGTCATATCTACGACGGCCCCGTCAGCAGGTTCCTGGATTACGGGAGGTAAAAAACTGTCGCTGATCTTGAAGCTGCGAACCTCTGAAGTGCTCAGAATGGTGTTGCCATCCATCATGCTAACCCGCCAATACCAGGTGCCCCTGGTCAGACCGCGCCTGGTAACGCTCAGGCTGTTGCTGTTTTCACGAATTGTACGCGGACCAAACACCTGAGCGGGAGCGATTTCTAACCGGTAGGCGGCGTAAATCTGTGGCTTTTGCCAGCGAAAGACCACGCCAGCATCCCGGGCGCCCTGTTCGTCAAAGGCTTCTCCGTTGGCGGGACTAGTCAATTGCAATTTTTCCGTTTCACCAACCTGAAAACTGGCTGGTGCGGAATAATCTGTGGCTGTGCCGCGACTGTCCGTGCCCTGTAATCGCCAATAATAAGTGCCGGGTTGCAAGGCTTGTTGTATTCTGGTAAAATTGCCGTTAGCACTACGGCTGACGATCACCCGGCCAAAGGAGCTGCTATTCGACAGATCGAGCCGTGTGGACTGGATTTCGGCTGGTTTCTTCCAGCTGAAAGTCACTCCGGCTTTTTCAAAAAATGCCGCTGGAATGGCCGTGCTGTTGCCAGGCTGCAGGGGAGTGGGTGCGGCGATCTTTTGCCGCTGTACCACCTGGAATTGACGAGTTGCGCTGGTTGTGCTGCCGCCTTCCAGGCTGCTAGTCGTTTTTACGCGCCAATAGTAACTACCGGCTGGCAAGGTCAAGGCCATGCCGGTCGTATTGCTGTTGCGCGATTGCACAATGCTGCCGAAACCGGCGTCGCGGGCCACTTCCAGGGTGTAGCCCTGGGCCAGCTCATTCGCGCTCCATCCAAAACTGACCAGCGGTTCATCGCTCACATATTCAAAAGAATTCTGATCAGCCGGACTGTGCAGCTTCAAGGGGCTATTTTGGACGATCGACAGACTACGGACCTCGCTATACTCCCTTTTTTTGGTCTGTTGATTGATCGCTGAAATACGCCAGTACCAGATCCCGCTATCCAGGCGAGCGCTAAAATTGCTCCCAGGCACTGTAGCGCGTACTTTGACCGGAGCAAAAAACCGTCGATTGCTGACCTCCAGGGTAGCAGCCTGATTGTCCTGCAGTGCCTGCCAACTAAAGCTTACATTACTACTGGCGGCATTCTGGATGATATTGGCCCCGCTTGCAGGACTGACCGGTATCAAGGTGATTTTCTTGATTTCGACCTTGCCGGATTCGTCCAGGGAAGCTCGCTCGTTTTCCTTGATTTGCTTTTCCTGACCGTCTTCAGTTTTAATGCTGGCGCTGCCGCGCTTTACATCCACTACCAATTCTTCCGTATCGCCTTTATTCAGCTGGATATCGGAATCGTCAATTTCAATGACCTTGTCTTTGGATTTAATGGTCAGTTCCGGCGCCGTATCGCCATCTGTACCTTCGACTGCGCTGCGATTGGCCTGGATGGAACCCGACACAAAATCAATATTCATGGCATCTTCATCGATGTTCAGCACTATCATGCTGTTTTCGTCCAGCGCGATTTCTGTCTTGTCGTTTAAAACGATCGAAGCGGCCGAAAGCTCTCCCGTTCGGATGGAATCGTTATTGTAGACGGGGATGTTGTTTTCGAGATTCTCCCAGATGACCTGCTCATTGAACTTGCGCTGGGCGACATTATTCTTGATCTTCAGTATGCCGACCTGTTTGCCGCTGCCGCCGCCGCTGCGCCGGTTTAAATCAAAGTATAAACCGATCGACGCAATCAGCAGGACGGCAGCGCTGATGCCGAGTATAATTTGGTCATTGCGACTGAGAGTGAAAACCTTTTTGAGCAGGGGAGACATCGAGAGACCTGTTATTTTGCTTCACCAACTACGGCAAATTTCTCTTCCTTGGCATCAGCATTGATTTCTTTTGTTTTATCAAATACAATGCCCAGCATGTCGCGCACGGCGTCCAGGTTTTCCGGACACTGTGGATCATCCAGTCGGCCGACGACAGCATAAATTGTCTGCGGTTCGGTCTTGCCTTTGACAGTAATCGCCGGCATGGCTTCGACCTTGTAAATGCCAGGCACCTGATCATAAGAATCCTGTGAAATCAGAATGTCGGTCCCAAAGGGCTTGTTCAGGGCTTCAATTCGTGATGCAAGGTTCACCGTATCTCCAATTACCGTAAACTCAAAACGCTCGGTCGAGCCTAACTGACCGGATACCACTGGCCCGGTATTGATCCCGCAGCCCTGTTTGGCAAATGGGCGTTCACCCTTGCCGCGCGCATTGAATGCCATGATTGCGCCGCGCATCATCAAGGCTCCGTTGATTGCATTCTCGGTATTATTACCGGTCGAGCCGAACGCGCCCCAGTGCGCCATGACTGCATCGCCGATAAACTTGTCCACTATTCCATGAGTTTCAATCACCGCGTCAATCATGCCTTCAAAGTATTCGTTTAAATAGGAAACAACTTCTTCTGGAGTCATTTTTTCTGACATGGCCGTAAAGCCGCGCAAATCACTAAAGAACACGGCCGCTTCCCTGGTTTCACCACCCAGGTTGATATTGCCGCTCAGCGCGAGCTCGGCGACCTGTTTATTGACAAATTTGGTCAAAGCGTCTTTAGCGCGTTCGCGTTCCGCCAGACCAACGGCCATATGGCCAAAACTGTGCGTCAAGAAGCCGACCTCGTCCCGTGTAACCGGCTCGATATGGATGTCGTAATCCCCGCGTTCGATTTGCCCGGTCGCGTCAGCCAATTCTTTAATCGGTTCACTGAGCGATTTGGCAAAGAAATAGACTACGATGAACGACAAACTGACAATGATTAGCGTAATAATCAAATTGGTCTGTCGAATACTACTGACGGCTTCGAAGGCTTTTTCTTCCTCAATGGAAGTCACGATTCCCAGACCGCCGGTGGCCAGTTTGACGTACGAACCTAGATAACCGTTGCCCTCCTGGTCTTCGAATTGAGTCAATCCATTGCTCGATTTGCTCTCCAGCATAGTCTTGACGATACCCAGATTTGCCAGATTGGTACTGGTCAGGACCAGCTTGGAATCCTGGTGAGCGATTACATCACCCTTGTTATTGACCATAAAGGCCGTTACCCCGCGAGTTTTGAAAGACTTCAGGAACTGACCGGGATCCATAAACACCAGTACGGCGGTCCCGGGTTTCAGGTTTAAGCCGATGCCGAGAACCGGAGTCGTCAGACCCTGGGATACGTTTTGGACAATGAAAGCCCCGTTCAGGGCGGGAGCCAGGGCTTCAAAATTGGCGCTTGCAATTTCATCCAGGTTGTCGCGACCGAGACCCAGATTTTGCATGGCAGTTTCATTATAGAGCTTGCTTTGAAAGATAAAGCTCTGATTGCGCTCGCTGACTATGCCAAGGAACAAAAAGTCCTTATTGTTCTGGAAAAACAAATCTATATTTAGCTGGCGCTGGGCTGCTGTTCCAATGCTTTGGTCAATACTCTGGGCCATTAAATGGGCTTTGTATCCGATATTGGCCAGTTCCTTTTCCACCCGTCCGGCAATTGTCTGGGCGAGGTTCAGGTTGTTTTCCTGCACTGTCAATTTGGTTTGGGCGCTAAAAAACCCGCTCGCGATAAAAGCCATGCTACCAAGTGCGACCACAATGATTCCGGTTATGATCGAGAGCAGCTTGACCTTGATGCTGAATTTGGACTTCAGAAAGGGTCGGCGTTCGGAACCTGACGACTGTGCTGGCGGCCTGGCTTTCGATTGGAGCGGTGCCGCCGAGACGGGTCCTGGATTTGCAAGCTGACTTTGATCGTTGGACGGGGAGGGCCCCGCAGTTGGCAAAGCAATCTCCGGGGGGGACTGCGTTTCTTTTGCATCGTTCAGCGGCTCTGCCGTAGCTAATGCAAAAGTTTCTTCCTTTGTAGCTGGAACTGATGCATCTGCCGGGCTTTCGTCTGCACCATCGATCGACTCTGTCGACTCTGCTAATATACCAGAATCGAGCTGTCCGGGCAGCTCACGGGGCAATACATAATGCGGGCTTAAAAACTTCTTAAAATGAAAAACAGACTCCAGGTTTGCTTGTTGTTTTGCACCGGTAATGTATTCAATTGCGTATTCCGGCTCAATGGAACGCATGGATTTGAGCGTCAGCATAAACATGGCTGCAAATAGCTCAACCTGTTCCAGTTTGCTTTCGGAGTATAAAAATAAACAGCTTTGGTTTTTGACTGCATGCTGTATATCCTGACAATGCTGCCAAAATTCTGAAAAATGGGCGGATTCCAGCAATCTGAAGGGGATTTCAATTAATTCAATGGATGCCGGATCCAGAAATTGACGCAATCCAGCCATGATTTCAACCTGATGACTGGTTGAATCGGAAGTGAGCAGGTACAAGCGACCCACACCATTGGCTTTCAGTTGCTCCACTTCGGCCCGGTACCATTCTGCATCGTTATAATGGTTAAAATACAGTGCCAGGTCAGGACGAAAGGCCAGTTTGTGCGCATTCTTGAATGAAATAGTCTGACGGATCATTGTTGGATTGCCTTCATTCCGCAGCCGTACGCGGACAGCCCCGGTGGGTCTTTCTTCATATAGTGAATTTCGGCAGGTCGAACCGGATTTTGCAGAGGGCTTTGTCTACAAAGCTGGCGAACCCAAAAAAAAGCGAAAAAAAAAGGAAAAAAGGCGTTTTCCACTTGCCCAACCAGCCTACTTGCACCACGTTGCGTCAATCGTTGTGATAACGATGAATTACAAAAACTTATTCTCAATGGTAAACTTGGAGAACTAACATGGCAGATTTTGAAAAAATCAAGTCAATTATAGTTGAGCAGCTGGGCGTTGACGAAGGTGAAGTAACTCCTGAGGCTCATTTTATTGATGACCTGGGCGCCGATTCACTGGATACAGTAGAGCTGGTCATGGCACTGGAAGAAGAATTCGGTATCGAAATCTCTGACGAAGATGCTGAAAAAATTCAGAAAGTTCAGGATGTCGTTAGCTATATTGACGAACACAGCAACTGATAACAGTTAATAGCTATTCATCAAGACGGCCAATAGCTTCGGTGCAAATCGAAATTATTGGCCGTTTTTTTGTCTGCCACTGCAATTGATATCGGTGTCTGGCAGGATTGCCTGATTATTGGGGGGCTTTCTTGCAATCTGTCTGTGCACAGTGTACTCGATACACCGGGCCTGGTTCCCGATGGACCAACCATAGGCAGCAAACAGGCTGGTAACCCATCTATTCCGGGTCCTGGATACCAGCGGCTGGCGAGCCGGCAAATCCGGCATCATAAAATAAACACTATGAATCATGCGGACTGGCTGTTGCAAATACATGAATTCGCGGCCCGGTTTCAAATCACATCTACAGCAATGGAATCCCTGGCAGCGGCCTTTACGCACAGTTCCAGACGCAATGAGGACGCACAGGTACGCGAGGATAATCAACGGCTGGAATTTCTCGGTGATGCTGTGCTGGGATTAATAATAAACGAGTATTTATACAATAAGTATCCCGATTATGCAGAGGGTCAATTATCCGCTATGAAGGACGCCCTGGTGGCAGAGGAGCCTCTGGCGCATCAAGCCCGCAAGGCAGGGATGGGTACGCTCTTGCGCATGGGGCGTGGTGAAAGGCTGGGCGGAGGAGCAGATCGATCTTCAAACCTGGCGGATGCTTTGGAAGCCGTCATCGGGGCTGTTTTTCTGACTGCCAGCCTGGCGGGCGCCCGCCAATTCGTGCTTCAAATCTTTGCCGATGTGTTAGAATCCAGACCAGGTCAAGCCCGTTTTGAGCTGGACCCGAAAACCACCTTGCAAGAGCTTTTTATGAAACGTCACCACTGCTTGCCGGAATATCGGGTTATCAAGGTCACAGGGCCAGAGCATCGACCAGAATTCGAGGTTGCGGTGTATCGCCAAAAAATGGAACTTGCACGCGGCAAGGGCTCATCGATTAAAAAAGCAGAGATTGAAGCGGCGCGCAAGGCTCTGGCTGAGTAAACCGCCCATTATAAGGCCGGCCGGCAGTCCGGACTGCAATTCTGCGCCAGCGCGATGTCGCAACCTTTGCCAGTCTGTTTGTTTTGATTCACGATGATGGTCCTGCATCAGCCGCTCTGGATGTCTGAATGTCTGGATCGGTGGTTTGAATCATCCGGGCGCAGGATTTTTGCCTGGACAAAGGGCCTGCATCTGGTATTTAGAACCTGGCATTGCGTTATGTCTACCAAGAGCCTGGAAATCACAACAAGCGAGGGACAGCAATATCCGGTCCATATCTCTGATCAATGGGACCCACAGATATTGACGGCCGCCCTGCAGCCATGGCAGAAACGAAAAATATTTATCTTTAGTCAAGAGAATCTTTGGGAGGTGGCAACCCGACCCATTCTTCAAGCCATGGGAATCTCCGCAGAGCAATGCACTATACTGAACCTGGGGCAGGGGGAGCAGGCCAAGCATATTCGCAATCTGGAAGCTCATTATGATGCCATGATTCGAGCCGGAGTTGATCGGCATAGCCTTGTGTTGGCCATTGGTGGCGGGGTAGTTGGCGACTATGCCGGCTTTGTGGCCGCGACCATGCTGCGGGGGATTGCATTCATGCAGTTTCCCAGTACGCTACTGGCGGCTGTGGATTCGAGTGTGGGGGGCAAGGTAGCCGTGAATGCTGGCCTGGGCAAGAACATGATTGGCAATTTTTATCAGCCCCATCTGGTATATTGTAACACCAGTGCTTTTGCCGGCCTGCCAGACCGGGAGTGGAATTGCGGATTGGCCGAAATGGCCAAGCATGCTCTATTAGCGCCAAATGGGTCTATGCTGGAATCGCTGTTAGAACACAGTCAACAACTCAGGGTTGCTGGCAGCCCGGTTTTACAGGATGCAATCCTGCAATCCGTTGCATTCAAGGCCTCTGTGGTGGCCGCTGATGTGCGCGAAAGAGGGCAACGAGCCATTCTAAACCTGGGACATACCACAGCGCATGCCCTGGAATCCCTGACGCAATACCGACGCTATTCACATGGCGAGGCTGTGTCCCGCGGTTTGGTGACCGCCCTGCTACTCTCGCGGCAGAGCAAAGGATTGCCTGCCCATCGTTTTGAAGCGGCCCTGGCCCTGCTGGAAGGTATGCAGCTGCCCCTGAGCACTGATGGCTTCATGGCTGATGATGTACTGCAACATATGGTGTATGATAAAAAAAATAGCGATGGGCAATACCATTTTGTGCTGTTGGACGAGCACGGCCGGGCCGTATATGGTTGCCCGGTAACAGCAGCTGAATTCAGAACCGCATGGGCCGGGCAGGTGGCACTCTTTGGTTAAGCCATTTGTCAGTTATTCTGTCCGAACTGCAACGCCCCGGATGGCAGAGCGCTAGTGGAACATTCGGTTTATACGGTCACCCGGAAAATTCAGACCGGTGAATTTGAAGAGGCATTTCAGATCTGTCGCTATGTGCGCGAGCATAGTAATCGTCCCATTGATGAGCGTTTTTACTACGGTGCAGCCGTAGCCTTGTTTGCTCTGGGTCATGTGCATCAGGCAGTTCGCTGGATTGAATTTTATGGTGAGGTCAGTCAATACGGCCCGGGGTACTATTTCCTGCTGGCCTACCTCGAATTGCATAAAGGGCATCCGGAACAAAGCCTGCTGCATTGGACGCATATTCTGGAACTTGATCCAGCCAATACCTTTGCTGACCCCTTGATCGATGAATTACGGAGCGCAGAAGGCCGACTTTTGTCGCGCAGTCAGGATGCGAATTTTTTTCACCAGTTTATACCGCTACAGTATCTGGAGGACCCGGTCCAATGGAAAGCTGGTCAAACAAAAACACAGCGCGTCACTCAAAAAGAACGCGGTCGCCTGGGACGGTGGCTGTTCAAGAACCGCTCCTTCTGGATCAGAGCGACGTTCGTCGTGGCGGCCGGATTCCTTGTCTTTGGCCTGGTTCAGGGATTGTTGCGCCTGGAACCGGGCGCCTGGATCACTAGTGCCTGGGAAACCCTGCAGGGCGTCGATGTTGATTTACCGGTGCGTCCGATGAATGGTACGGTCAACCCGGCTGATCTGTATCCGGCGGGCGATCTGCCGCAATTTATGTATCCGGACAAAGCGGCTGCCCTGCGGGATTTTAGCCAGGCCCGCGAGCTGATCGTGCAGGGGAGGCCTAATCAGGCCCGTAAGCTGCTTGGAAAACTGGAGCTTTCGAACGCCAGTTTTGAAATCAAGGAACGGGTCCTGCAATTGCGCGATGCCATACCACGCACACAGCAAATACCAGCCGACGATAGGATCAGCCTGGCTGATTTACATGCGCAACCCTACATACTACGAGGAGCAGAGATCGACCTTGACTTGACCAGAGTAGAGCACATACGCGTTCAGGAGCGCATATTGCGTTTTTATGGCTTGAATTCCTGGAGCCAAAAGCAGGGAATTCGGCTATTGGTTTTGTATCCCTATGGTGATCAATTTGATGATCAGCAAGCGCCGGCGCTGCAATCAGATCAAAAGACCAGCGTGCGGGCTGAATTTGTGGAAAAAAAAGATCAGATCCTGGTCTTTTACGGTCGCAGCCTCCATCAAGCGGGAAACCGGTAGCCTTTTTTCGCAACCAGGTCTAATATTGCAATCCACCTTGTCCGAAGTGTACAGTATCCACGGAGGGAAATCATGCAAGTGAATGGAGTCACGCTGTATGGTGATCAGTCCCGCTACTGGCAGCTTGCGCAGGGCCACACTGGTCAACCGATAGACAGCGCAATCGATCGGGCCCTAAAGGCCGATATTGAAAAAATTTTGCCGCCTGGAAATGGCAGTGAGCATGAGTCGGGCACAGATCGGATGGCGGCAGATGAGAGTCAAGTCCTGGTGCCGACGGCTATTTCACTCGAAGAACGCCTCGATCAAGTGATTAGCAAAGAGGTCATCGAGCAAATACTATTGTTGCGTTCGCCCTATGAATCCGGACCGCAGTCGGCCAACAATCGCCCCAGGCTGGCGGAAAAGGGGCGCCTGATCAGTTTGCGCGGCTAAAACCCTGCCACGGCTGCTGCAGGTCGGCCAGGCGGCAATGCTTTCGCTTGGGTAAATGGTTCCGTGTTACGATACTAGGTCTGAGGACTGCGCGGATTGCCCTGGCCAGTCCGTGCAGAGCCTTGGTTATGATATGCTATGCTGCCTGGATTTGTAATCCTGCCAGATCCCGCTTGTTGTCCGCACTGCTGGCGTGCGGACTGCTATTGCCTGTCCGTTTAGCGGGCGAGGGCCTTTTGCCACCGACGCGCGTTTCGGCCGATGAAACAGGGCGCTTCGAGGGCCTGATCCAAAGCATCCAGCAAAACGGGAATGTTCGTCTGATCACCACCGATCGCACCTTCTGGTTTTATGACTACCGGACAAAACAGTGGTTGCGTGTGCCTGGCCGACCTTGCGAGGCTCGTAACTCGCTGCTCGGCAAGCAGGTTGTATTGAAAAATGTGACGGGATGTAATGGCACCATGCAAAAGGCAGTGCCGCTTTTTTTCAATCCCCGGACTGCGGAGCCCCTTGGCACGGACCCGGCCACCCGGAGTCAGATCGAACGCGCTCTGGGGGTGGGCCTGAATGTTGCTGGTACGCGTCTGGCCTTCCTCGATACCCGGGGACAAATTCATTTTGTGCGCCGCTATAAAGGGCGATGGTCGCCCACCCATACAGTACCAGTGGCGGATTGGCCTGGATCCGGCGGTTTGCAAACCCTCAGGGTCTTGCGTTTTAGTCCCAATCTACAATGGCTGGCGCTGTATGACTGGCGCGGCTATTATGCTTCGATCTATAATACAGCCAGTGGTCAGAAAACGCATCGCAGCGAATACTATCAAAGTCCCCTGAACCGACTGCATCAGAGTCTGGTTTTTAGCAGCGATGGTCAGCGTTATTTTGATGGCCGCCGAATACGCTGGAGTTCCAATGGAAGGATTCAGGTTTGCATCCCGATTTTGGATCAAAGCCTTGTCAAGCAGGCCGTCTTTGCTCCGGATGGCTTGCACCTTGCCGTGTTGCTGCATCAGGGTTATACCGATGTCACAGCCAAACCGGTTTCGAATGTCAAAGCGCGTTCCATCGTGGCAATTTGGTCGGTGGACACGAACAGGGAGCTTGAGCCTGGGGCTGGCAATGATCCCTGCCTGGGCCCCGACCAATCCCGGCATTCCGGCGCTGTATTCTGGCATGCCTGGCCACAGCGCATTACCGCCATGAGCCTGGAGTCCAGATTACTATGGCTCGGAGATGCAAATGGCAGTCTTTGGCATCGTGCCTGGCAAGAGTAAGATCAAGGCCGCAGTGTACCGGACATCGGGACGGAATTGACAAAACTGATAACAGGATGGGTTTGCGAGCTCTGGCCCAATGGATCCCTGACCCGGATGGTAAAAAAATAGACCCGGTCTGGTTCAATGAGCGGTAGATTGCGATCCCGGGCAAGGCTTTGGGCGATGATGAAATCGTTCGTCAGAACATAACGCAAACGTCCCTGAAATTCTCTGGCAAAGGCTTGCGGGAATCGCGCCCTTTGCGCGTTTTCCGCCGCCGTGAGTGGGAAATCCGGGTCTGTGGGTTTTTTGAGCTGAGCGGAATCGGAGGCGATGGTAATAGCGCCAGCCAGTTGATCGGACTTGTATCCAATGAAGACATCATAGTAACTGCCGCTTTGAGTGGCCGAACCCGGATGGGCCATCCATTCCAGACAAATTGTGCCCGAGGGGCCAGCATCCGGGATGGCCCGGAAATTACGCGGCCAGGAGGGCGCAGCCTCCGCGCGGCTTTGAATACTGACTTGTCGTAATACTGGACTGCTTTGGCCATCCGGGTCGCTTTGCATATGGGCCCGCCATTGCACAAAGCGAGCTACCGGCAGTTGAAAGGCATGATTCACCGGAACGGCATGCCAGGGAAGTGTGTGTTCATCCAAATCAGGAGCAAAAAGCTTTTGGTGATAACGGACAGCCAGCTGCATTTGGCTTTGCGGCGGAAGGTCGGCCTCGAAGCGCAGGGTGGCCAGCACCGGCCGTTTGTCATTGTCTAATGGCTCGACTTTAGATATCACCCAGGCTGATTTTTGACTAAGCTGTAATTCGGGGTAGACCAAATCTGCTTGCGGCCAGGGTTGAATCGGGATGCGATCATAAATATCGGTGACCGGCTTTTGATGCGCAATGCGCAGATCGTCCAGATAACCGGAGTAATTCTCGGCGATGCGGATATGAGCGGTTGTAATCATGCTCTTATCCAGTAGATACGGACCGCTTTCATTGCCCATTGCTTCACTGACTTCCAGCTGTCCATTGATGTACAACTGGATTTGTCCGCGCAAGGCGTCATAGCTGACAGCAACATGGTGCCACTTTTTTACCCCCAGGCGATTCGGTGAATGAACAGACAGGCTATGCAAACGGTGTTGATGGTCGCGTAAAAGGTTGGTGAAAATGAAGTGCAGTTGGCTATCCTGGATATACAACTCATAGCCCGTTTTTTTCCCGTCCGGCCAGGCGTAGCGGGCCAATAGTGAATTATGGCGATTGTAGAAAACCGGTTTGCACCACATTTCAATAAAGAAACTGCCATCACCGTTCGGCTCATTTGCGCCTGGTCGGCTGTTTTCTTTGACCTGAATCAGGTTGGTCTTGCGATTGAACAGGGCCGCGGTATGGTCTTCCCGGGCCCGTGGCACTGGTATATAGCTGCTGGTCTGGATACTGAAATGACCGGACATATCCTGCAGCATATGGGGATGCGGAGCGCTAAAATCCAGATACAACAAGTTGTGGGAGTCATTGGCCAGACTGCGTTGGCGCATGCGAATATCCTGACTTTGGTCCTTACCGGTAATGATTTCAGTGCCAATATGCCTGAATATCCTGAATCGGGTTTGTCCGGTACTGCCCCACTCCAGAATTGTAGCCTGCGCTGTCGCCGGCACGAAAGAAATGGCCCATAAAATGGTTGCACAACGCCTGGCTTTCATGACGTACTTATCGTCTGCTCAGGGCGTTTGGCGGTGCAGTTTCTCTAACAGTTGCATTCGTTTCAAGAGCGGTATGCGGCCCCAAAAACGAAACTGGGCCAGATACAGGGGCTCAAATAAGGCTGACCAGTCGTCACTGGACAGCTGCTCCAATTGTCGGAGACATTCCTCGTCTGTTGGCAGCTCCAGGTGAGCTTCCAGTAGCACAAAGAGGGCGTTCCACCAGGTATCCAGTGCGGTCTGGCGCATACTTTGCAGATCCATCCAGGCCTGTCGGGCCTGCAGAATTTCCGGGTCCGGTGCATCAGTCATTGTTTTGTAATGATAGAAAAGGGCGGCGTGGTAGCGTTGATCGGTCGCACTGCTGATTTTGGTCTGGAGCAGCAGGTCCTGACGCCAACTGACGATCCAGGCCATTCGGTCCGTCTCGGAGCGGTCGCACCAGTTGTGCAACAAATTCTGTTTTCGCTGGATGAGCTGGCGGTGCATGCTTTTTTCATTAGACCGGGCTGCAGACCGAAATGCAGGCCAATCCAGAACTGGATTTTGGAGCAGGTCCGTTACGCTGTGATCATTTGGACCGGGTTCCA
>JAGRNA010000036.1 GCA_020441005.1 Leptospiraceae bacterium | reverse complement strand
CCATCTCGACCAGCATCTGGTTCAGGGTCTGCTCGCGTTCATCATGACCGCCTCCCAGACCGGCACCGCGCAGCCGGCCGACGGCGTCGATTTCATCGATGAAAATGATACAGGGTGCGTTCTTTTTGGCCTGCTCAAACAGGTCACGCACGCGGGAGGCGCCCACACCGACAAACATTTCCACAAAATCCGAACCGGAAATGCTGAAAAAAGGCACGCCAGCCTCGCCCGAGACTGCCCGGGCCAGCAGGGTCTTGCCGGTGCCCGGTGGTCCGACCAATAGCACCCCGCGCGGAATTTTGGCGCCAATGGAATGAAATTTACGCGGATCTTTGAGAAAATCGACGACTTCGGTCAATTCGACCTTGGCCTCCTCCACGCCGGCCACATCGGCAAAGGTGGCTTTTTTGGAATCGTCCTCAGTCAGCTTGGCCTTGCTTTTGCCAAAACTCATCGCCCGATTGCCGGTGCTCTGCAGCTGGCGCATCATGAACATCCACAGCAGGGCCATCAGCACAATGATAGGCAGCCAGCTGATGATAGCCGAGAAGAAACCGCCTTGTTCCTCATTCTTGAATTTGTAATCGATATGATTTTTTTCCAGCAGACCGATCAGTTCTTCCGAAACGGTTCCGGGCAGGCTTTCCACGATAAAGGGATGGGTGCGGTCGATAATCTTCTGATTGTCTTTCATTTCGGCCGCCGTCAGCTCCAGATCGGCAGCCAAATAGCGTCCCGCAATGCGTTTACTGCTGATTTCCAGGGTCAGGTTCTGACGACCGCCCCCAAAGACCTCGAGCAAACTGTTTTCCGGCTTTTCTTCCGGCAGGGAAATGATGCGGCCCAAAGCCTTTTGACCCTCCGGTGTCAGCATCGATCGAAATTGCGAATAGGTCAGGATTTTGAGCTCCTTGCTCTTCTCCGCGCCGGCACTGGCAGCCTGACCGCTGTCCATGGTGTTGTTCAGGTACAAGAGGCCCGCAAACAAGACGAGCACAATGATTAGAAAATATCTCAGGTTTTTATTCATAATGACTACATGCGATACTTGTCGATCACCTCATCGATATCGCCATGGGTGATCGCTCGTATTGCTGCCTCGGTATCATTTATAATAGTGATTAATTGCATATTTTCAAGCGCTTCAAATTCGCGAGAGACATATTCGTCGCGGCTATATTCCGTGCAATCTTCTCCCTGGATGCCCACGCGCACACGAATGAATTTGTCGGATTTCAGGGCCACGGCCAGGTTATCAATGCCGGGGTGCTTGTAGTTTTCGCCGCCTTTCTCGACCACCAGGCGGCCCAGCTCCAGCGTAATGTCGTCTACGATCACAATGATATCTTTCGGCTTGATTCGTAGAAACGATGCGATGTAGAGCGCCGCCTCGCCGCTTAAATCCGCAAAGGTCTGCGGTTTCAACAGTACAATTTCCTCGCCTTCAAAGTCGCCGCGCCCGATCAGGGATTTCTTCTTTTTGGTGCGAATATCAATCGCATTGTTGTTGGCGATCACATCAACAATTTTGAAACCTATATTGGAGCGGTGATTGGTATATTTCTCTCCAGGATTGCCTAAACCAATAATCAGCTTCATTTCAGCCTCACCTCCTCGCGTTGTTATCTGATCCCCGGCCAAAACCGGGGATTTGCCAGGCTAATGCCTGGGCACAGTCTTGTCAGGATTCGCCAGAATCGCCGGCTTGACCGGCAGCGCGTTGCATACGACCGGGAGCCACCTTCATCACAATGGGATTACCCTCTAACAGGATTTCCCAACTCTCCGGCAAATCCAGATCCTGCAGGCGGATCGCCTGATCAATATCCAGATGGGAGATATCGACGACAATGCTGTCCTTGAAGCTCTCCGGGATGGCCTTGATTTTCAGGACGCGAATGAAGTGCTCGAGGGCGCCGCCCATTTTGACTCCCCGGGCTACGCCGCGGGACTCGATGGCGATTTTCAGCAGTGTTTTTTTGCCTGGGTGTACCTTGATGAAATCGATGTGCTGTACGTCACCCTTGACCGGTTCGCGCTGAATCTCCTTAACAATCACCTGGGTATCCTGACCGTCCTTCTGCAGGGCAATGATTTGGCTTTGGCGCAATCCGCCCGCGAGCAAACGTTCAAAATCACTGGTCAGAATCTGGATCTTTTGCGCCTCGCCCCCGCCGATCAGATTCGCGGGGATGGATCCGGCAGCCCGCAGCCGACCAGCCGCATTTTTACCGGTCTGTTCACGATTTGTAGCGCTGAGTGTAATTGCGTTCATAGACTGTTCCTGTTTTTCTAAATATTAACCTATTTTCAAATTTTTTCAAACAAATAATGAGCTCACTGATTCCTCATTATGAATACGTCGAATGGCCTCGGCCACCAAACCGGCCACCGAACGAATGGTAATTTTTTCAATGCGCTTCGCATCCGGCAGATCGATGGTATTGGTCAAGAGCACCTCGTCTATGTCCGAGCCAGCCAGGCGCTCGACAGCCGGTCCGGACAAAACAGCGTGGGTCGCACAGGCCAGCACGCTGGCCGCGCCCTGTTCCTTGAGGGCATGCGCCGCCTTGGTAATTGTACCGCCAGTATCGATCATGTCATCGTAGAGGATGCAGGTCTTGCCGACCACATCGCCAATCACATTCATGACTTCGGCGACATTGGCCTTCGGACGGCGCTTGTCAATAATCGCCAAACCGGCATTGATCTGGCGGGCCAGAAAGCGGGCCCGCTCCACTCCGCCCGAATCAGGGCTGACCACCACCGGGTCCGTCAGTCGACGCTCCCGTAAATAATCAATAAAGACCGGTGCCGCATAGAGATGATCCACAGGCAGACGAAAAAATCCCTGGATCTGATCGGCGTGTAAATCCATGCACAGCAGGCGATCGGGAGCCATGGACTCAATCAGATCTGCCACCACGCGCGCCGAAATGGGCACCCGCGGCTCGCTCTTGCGATCCTGACGACCATAGCCGTAATAGGGTAGTACAACTGTGATGCGCGAGGCCGATGCGCGGCGCACGGCGTCAAGCATCAAAAAAAGCTCCATCAGGTTATCATTGGCTGGTGACGAGGTGGGTTGAATAATAAAGACATCCTTGCCGCGCACGTTCTCGTTCAGCTTAACAAAGATTTCGCCATCCGAGAATTGCTGGATGGGGGCCTCGCCCAGACGAATTTGCAAGTGCTGGCAGATTGCTTCCGCGAGCGGACGGTTGGAGCGGCCGGAAAAAATTAACATATCGTAGCTACTATCCCTCACAGTTCTATCGGTTCCCTGGCCTTCAAGAGGCCTGCAGCACGGCAGCCAGGCGCTCCAGCTCCTCGGTTGAATTTATGCCGTGCGCCTCGGTGGCATTGGCCAGCATCATGGCACCGCAATGCAGCTGCTTTTGGTTGTGCAGGGCGATGATATCCGGCAAGTAATATTCATTTTGGGCATTTTGAGAACCGATGGCCTTTAAATCTTCAAAAATGGCCGGCGACGTAAACACGTAAGTGCCGGTATTCACCTCTTGAATGCGATGCATCTCGGCATCGGCGTCCTTGTGCTCCACAATCCGCAAGACCTGATGCGTGCCCGGATCGCGCACAACCCGGCCATAGCCCGTGGGATCGTTCAGGTGGGCCGTCAGCACGGTTGAGCTATTGCCCTCTTGATTATGTTGATCCAGCAAGGCACGAAAACTGGCCGGCGACAAGGCGGGCATATCCCCGGAGGCCACCAGCAGGGGCCCGCAAAAGTCCGCCAGATCCGGCCGGGCACAAGCCAGGGCGTGGGCTGTGCCCAATTGCTCGGTCTGAACGGCGAACTCAATTTTGCAATCCGGCCAGTCCGGAACCAGGGCTTCGACTATCTCGCGCTTGTAGCCGACCACAATGCAAAACCGGCGCAGTCCGGCGGCCCGCAGGTTTTCCAGCACATGCTGTAACAGGGGTTTGCCCAAAAGCTCGGTCGCTACCTTGGGCAAGTCGGACTTCATGCGGGTACCACGACCGGCCGCCAGGACCACAACAGCGGCATCAATAGGGTTATGGTTTTGATTCATGGACCTGCGTTTTCTTATTCTACTGTAATGCTGGGCCGGGAGGATTCGAACCTCCGTATGGCTGTACCAAAAACAGCTGCCTTACCGCTTGGCGACGGCCCAAAATAATCGCACCTTTCTGGCGCTTGACTGGTCAGCGGGGTGTTAACCTGCTGGAAACTCAAAGGGCACAACCAGAGCCTCCGGATAGTCACGAGCAATGGCTTCGATCGCAACATCCCGGTTGTGCTGCGTCGCGCACAAGCCGAAGATGCTGGAACCGGAACCGCTCATGGCTGCCAGATCGCACCCGGTGCCTTGGAGGTCCGCCTTTATGCGGCCCAGCAAAGGGTGCAAAGCAAAAACCGGCTCTTCAAAATCATTGTCGAGACCGGTTAACTGGTGCCATCGAGATTCACGCAGCGCTAGCAGCGCCTCTGTGTCCAGACCCCGGATACTTTTCAAAGGAGGGTCATTCTGTAAAGTTCTTTTCAGGAATTGGTAGGCTTTTGCGGTGTTGACCGTCACGCCTGGCCAGACCAGGATTCCAAATCCCGGGCCCACAGCCACCGGCTCGTACAGCTCGCCGATACCGTACACCAGGGACGGCTCCTTTTGCAGAAAAAAAGGCACATCGGCGCCTAACTGTAGCGCCAGCTCGGCGACCGCTTGCCGGGGCCAATCGTAGTAAGACCTCATCCAGGCCAGCAGTCGGCCCGCATCGGAACTGCCGCCCCCAAGGCCGGCTCCGCCCGGTATGTTTTTGTGAATCTCCAGTCCCAGGCAAGCAGAGCGGCCCTGGTCCGGACCAGCCTGACGCCAGGCGCGGGTGGCCTCCAATAATCGCCACAACAGGTTGCGCTGATAATCGCCATGCTCGCTGACTAGCGCATAATCAGCGCGGGCCGGCTCGGGCAAGTCTACAATGGATCGCAGCTGATCACGGTCGCTAGCAAAGACCCTGATTTGATCCTTGAAGCTGATGGGGATAAATATACTGCTTATATAATGGTAAGAGTCGGCTGGTCGGCGGTGATGGACTTGCAGCCCCAGGTTAATCTTGGCCGGGCAATCAATAGCAACGGCCAGACTTTGCCCGAATGCGTTCAAAACTGGCTAATGCCAATCCGGACAGACGCGGTGCGGCGATTATTTCGAGAGCTTTTTTTCAACAAACTTGACGTGCTTGCGGGCTTTAGGATCGTATTTCATGATCTCCAGTTTGCCCTGCTGCTTTTTTTTGTTCTTGGAGAAGGTATAGAAATATCCCGTTCCAGCAGTGGATTCGAGCTTCAACAGATCGCGCATGGGGCCAAAAATTCGACTGTAGGCCGCTTGGCAATCTAAAAAAGCAGACCATGCAGGGCAACCGGCGAGCTTTGTGACGCGTGTAAACAAAAGGTTTATTCTCTGGAAAGCAGCATGATGAATGATTTTGGCTGGCCGACAGACGCCATCCCTGCCGCGCTACTACAGGCCCTGGCTACGGCGACGGCACCACGACACAAGGCAGATCGCATCTGCCGGTTAGTGGAAAATCAACTGCCCGCTACCCGGGTGTTGCTACTCTATTTTTCGTCCGTGCAACAAGCCTGGCAGGTGCTGGCCGCGCCTGTTTTTGAAAACTGTTACGCTGACCCGGCCTTCAACTCCCAAAGCTTTCAGCTCGACCAATTGAGCGCTCTTTTTCCGGGCGTCAGCCAGATCGCCCCCAATGCGCAAAACGAGGGCCAGACCCAGGCGCCAGCCGGAGTGGATCTGGATCCCCAGGTTCTGGACCGGCTCCGGGAAGCGCTCAAGGTACAGGACGAGCATATATTCAATAATGAGCGGCCAGGCAGAGCCTGGATGATTCGGCTGAACCACAGCGATGCTGCCGGCGGACAGCCCGATGCCGATTCCAGCGGACTTTTGATCGCGCTGCCAGCCAGCGATGCTCTAACCGCCGCGGACCTGGACCGGGTCTTTGCCGATGTTTGCACAGCCAGCCGGGTTGTGTTGCAGCAAGTGCAGTATGAGCAACGCGTCCGGGAACGCTCGGAGCGCTATTCCTGGGCCTTGCTCGGCGCACTGGATGGCATCTGGGACTGGTATTTCGGTCCGCCGGAACGCTTTATTGTTTCGACGCGCTGGAAAAATATTCTGGGCCTGAGTCCGCTCGATCCGATCCAGAGCGCCCGAAACTGGCTGGACCGTATTCATCCGGCTGACCGCGAGGCCGTCGATCAAAGCCTGCAATCGCACTTGCAGAACACCAGCTTGCCCTTCCGGGTCGAGTATCGCGTGCTACTGGCCGATGAAAGCTATCAATGGGTGGCCACGCAAGGTGTCGCTATACGCGATCGACAGGGACAGCCTGTCCGCATGGCCGGTGTAATGCGCGACATTTCCAGCCGCAAGGCACTGGAAGCGAACCTGCGCTATGCCGCGGAGCACGACGAGCTGACCGGCCTCTACAATCGGGCCTATTTTATTCGCCACCTGAAAGATGCCGTAGAGCAGGTTCATAACGATTCCGAATTTCACTTCGCGCTATTGTTCTTCGATCTGGACCGCTTCAAGTATGTGAACGACAGCCTGGGTCACGTATTCGGAGACCGACTGTTACAAGCCATCGCCCGCGAATTGCAGGAACTGCCGGGTGCGGATCGCATCATTGCGCGCCTGGGCGGCGATGAATTCGGTATCTTGTTGTTTGCGCTGCGCGACTCCCTGGCAGCCCTGGACCAGGCGCAATGGATCCAGGCTGTGTTTCAGAAAGCTTTTACGATTGACTCGCAGCAAATCAGTACAAATGCCAGCATCGGCATCGCGCTGTCTTCGCCGGAATATACCACTGCCGAAGACATGCTGCGTGACGCGGATGCGGCCATGTACCAGGCCAAACAACAGGGCAAAGCTCGTTATTCCCTTTTTGACGATCATTTGCAGGATATGGTCAGTCAGAACCGATTTCTGGAACAATCCCTGACGCAAGCTCTGGCCGAACAAAGCATTTTGTTATTTTATCAGCCGATCCTGAACGCGCGTACGCTACAGATTGAGCGTTGCGAGGCCCTGTTGCGGTTCAGTAATCCGGAGTTGAACAAACACATTGAGCAATTGATTGCCCTGAGCGAGCATTCGGGGGTCATTCACGAGCTGGGGTTTCGCGTAATCGAGCAGGTTCTAAAATTCGCCGCCCGTCTGCTTTCCATTCAGTCCGATCCGCCAGTTTGCCTGAGCCTGAATGTCTCGGCTGTGCAATTAGAAAACCCGGTTTTTTTTACGCGTTTGTCCCGGCTCTTGAAGCAGTGGCCGATGAAGTCCGGCCAAATCTGTCTCGAGCTCACCGAAAACATCATGCTAGACAAGGATCGCGATACCGTGCGCTTGCTGCAGCGCCTCAAAGAACTGGATTTCAATCTGGCTATCGATGATTTTGGTACCGGCTTTTCTTCGTTGTCCTGCCTGCAAAAGTTTCCCATCGATACCCTCAAGGTGGATCGCAGCTTTCTACACGGAGTGCATGCAGAAGAAGGTGCGGGCGCCATAGCCGCATCCGTGATCACGCTCGGTCATATATTGGGGTTGCAGGTTGTTGCCGAGGGGGTCGAGACGCAGGCCCAGGCCGATTTTGTACGCAGCTTTGAATGCGACTTTTTGCAGGGCTTTTTATACTATCGACCCATGCCGGCAGATGAATTTGAATCCCTGCTGCGAGCTCAAAACCAGGCGACCTGATGCGTCGGCGGGCCGCCTTCTAGCTTGACAAATGGCGCACCGGCGGTTTTCAAAGATATGCGCGCATTCCTGAAACTGCAACACTACGGACTAGCTTTGCTGGTCGTCGGTCTCTGGCTGGGCTGGTCGGGCTGCTCCAGCGAGGGCGGCACCACCACCCCGCCCGCTACCAGGGCTGATCCGGTATGCATGGAAGCCTGTCAGCGCAAGCAGTGCCCTGACTACGGCAGTTGCATGCAAAAATGTGACACACTGGGTACCAACCCCAAAGCGGCGCCCTGCAAGGCCCGCTGCACTATCCAATTGACCCAGTGCACGAGTGGCTGTGAGGCGCATTGCAATGCAATGCAACCGCAATAAACTCTGAACGCAAAGCTTGTGCAGGCGAACAACCCGGTCCCCGCGGCCGGCCCGCTCCACCCTGATCGGCTGGCAGAACAGTTTGGCCATGAACTGGCGCTACGCAAATTTCAGCATTGTCCCCAATGTGGCCACAAGAGATTACAATCCAATACAGAAAACCGGCTAGCCTGCAGCCATTGCGGCTGGCGCTGGTATTCCAATCCGGCCTGCGCTGCCGGAGCCATTATCCTCAATCCAGCGCGGGAAATGTTGCTCTTGCGCCGCAGTATGGAGCCCGCCCGGGGACAGCTTTCCTTGCCCGGCGGCTTCGTAAACCAGGGCGAAAGCGCCGAGCAGGCCATTCTGCGTGAAATTCGGGAGGAAACCCGGCTCGAATGCGAGCCGCCGACCTACCTGCTCAGCTTTCCCAATTTTTATCGTTTCGATGGCATGGCCTATTGGGTACTCGATTTGTTTTTTGTCACCCACACCGCCCACCCGGCTGACGCCCGATTGAGCAGCGAATCCACCGAACTCTGCTGGATACAACCAGCCAGGATCGATGACAACCAGATCGCATTTTATTCCGGCAAGGTAGCCCTGGCCGAATACCTGCGCCAGACCGGCTAAACAGGTGGACTTGATGTAAGGCTGATGATCAGCCGACTGCCAGACGGCCGAATTCTCTAGCGCTTGAGCGTATCTTCCACGACGAACGGAAACTGCATCTGACCCACAAGCGGGACATCCAGATACGCTGTTCCGACCAGTTTGTAGGGGATCTCACCGGAACCTTTCAGGTTGGAAAGCAGAGCAGTGCCTACCTGTCCATAACCGCTGTGCAGCTTGAAAGAGACCTCTTTTTTTTCGCCAGCCGGAATTTCTACCCGCGAGCTATTTTGGCCCTTGCCCACTTCCTGACCATCGAGAAAAATGGTGGCGTCCATCCGATCCACAATGACCGCGGCCGGATTCACGTTTTCAACTCCAATGACAATCCCCAAATCAATGCCACTAAAAGACATGTTTTCCAGACTAACATCTTCCAGACTGAATTTGCAGTTCTTCAAATTTTGGCGGGCAGCGATCACATTGCACTGCGCCAGCGCAAACAGGCTGGCCAGGACAAGCAGAATCGGCAACTTTTTAACAGACATCATAATGGCCAGGGAACATCCGCGTCAGGTCCGGTCAAGATGGAATCAGGTCACCGGCCGCCAGCCCCAAACCGGTTCCCGAGCGACGCAATGCGCTGAGCCTGCTGAAGCGTCGAGGGACAGATCGGGCGGGCTGCAGTTGTCCAGCCGGTCACCGTTCGGGGCCGGTTTCCGGGAACCCTTGGTGAAAAGTGCAAGTTGAGCGCAATTGCCCTGCCAGTGCTGATAAAAGCATACATGGCCAGCCAAAAGACTTGCCATACAAGACCGCCTGGTTCCTGATTACCGATCGCGTTCTCACAGCGTCTGTCTCGGGGCTCATTGCTGCAAATGGCGCATCCCGGGTAGCCAGGCCTGCTATGACCGTGCAGGCCAGGTGCTCACCAGCCCGGTGTGTAGAACAGCGACTATCTTTCCGGCGGTAGCGAGACGCTTGATATACAGACTATGAAAATTGCCTTCTGTACCGGACAAAGCAATCCGGCTTCTGTGGCGCTCAGTCCCATTCAGGGCGCTGTGTTAGAGGCCCTGGCCGGACCGGGACGCGAGCTGTGTGGGCGCAACTTTCCCTGGTGCTCGCATGCGGATCCGTGGCAGCCGGTCGGACTGATCAAGGCTAGCCTGTCCAACGCACGCCAGTATTACTCGGCTCGCCGGCCGGGCTTTGTTGACCGATACAGAGCCTCTTTTTTAGCTGAATTTCAACCAGCCAGTTCGATTGTCCTGCTTTGCGGCAGCTGCGGCCTGGAATTACTCGGCAGCCTGCAATTGCCGACTGCACTGGCGCAGCGCATTGCCATTCTGGCCTATGGGGCTGTGGCCCGCCAAATCCCACAGTGCCGGCGCATCGAAATCGTGCGCGGGTCACAAGATCGGATCGCTGCCTGGTGGGCACTGCCCTGGCAGCATCGGCTGGATTGCGATCATCTAGGCTACTTGCAACATCCGGATTTCATCGAGTTAGCCCGCTCATTCTGTGATTCCATAGAATCAAAGTGAGCTGCCTGAGTTCAGTCTGGCGCCCGAATTACGGCTAGCTCAGGACCCTGCCGCGCAAAACCAAAACCAGCCACCGATCAGTTCGTCAGGGTCGCCTCTCCATGGCGTCAAACTGCCGCTAATCGAGCATCTGGTTAGCAAACAAAAGACTTGCCATGACTGTCTGGATGCCAAATAAGATACTTGTGGCCTCCTATCCCACAGAAAAAGAGCTATCAACGGCCCTGGATAACCTGCGTTCCAGCCAAACGGTTGAATTCATTCTGCCCGGGATTATTGACGATCGACTCAATACGATCTCGGGCTTTCTGTACCGCCTGTTAAGCCACCACGACTCCGCCTACCTGACAGAAATGCTGCTCGTCACATTGCGCGAAATTACCGGCAACTGTTCGAGGGCGGCTGCCAAACGCATCTTTTTTAAAGAGCAAAAGCTGGATATCAACGCCACAGCGGACTATGAAAAAGGCATGCCCATTTTTCGGGATATCATCCAGGAAAAGTGGATTGAGTTCTGCAAGACCCATAAGGACAGCGAGTACGCCATCAAGATCAGCTTTGCCATGCACCCGGATCATGTGCTGATCACTATTCAAAACAATATTGCCCTGCTTGAAATCGAAAAAAAACGGATCGTTCACCGCCTGCAAAGCTTTCATCAGTTCAGCAGTCTATCGGACGCGTTTAACAGCATTGGCGACACATCCGAAGGCGCTGGCCTGGGTATTTTCTTTCTGCTCAGCCTGTTAAAGAATTCCAATATACCGGTAAAGAATTTCAAGATTCTACCGCGGGCCCAGGAAACAGTCCACCAGATTCAGATACCATGGAAACCCACGCCGGTGGATTTTCACAAGCAGTTTTACCAGCGTGTGCTGGCCGAAATTGACAGCCTGCCGTCCTTTCCCAAGACCATTACCCGCCTGTTGGAGCTGTGCGATTCGCCGGACTCCAGTCTGGAACAGATCGCCGAAATGGTGCAGCGCGATCCCTCTTTGACAGCCCAGGTGCTGAAAATGGTGCACTCCGCCGGGTACATATCGCGCAATCGGGATCCGGGCCTGCACGATGCCGTTAAAATTATCGGCCTGCGCGGCCTGCGCGATTTATTGATGGTTAGCGGCGCGCGGCAGGCCCTGGTAGACCATTACCGACTGAAAGAAATCGAGGCAATTTGGGATCGCTCCAATCTAATATCCTGCTTTGCCCGGCGGCTAGCGCAGCCAAAATCCGCCCGGCTGGCCGAACAAGCCACAATTGCCGGCCTCTTAAGTGTGTTGGGTCGTATTGTGCTCGCCTCGCTTAAACCGGCAGACCTGGAAACCGTCAGCAGTCTATTGGATAACAAACGGGTGCGTAACGAGGCTGTGCTGGAAGAAATCGTCATTGGCATCAGCAATGCCGAGATTGGGGGTCGGGTGGCCGAAAAATGGAACCTACCCCCGTTCTTGATTGATTCCATTCGCTACCAGTTTAGTCCCCTGCGAGCGCCGACCGGGACAGCGGAACTGGTTCAGGTAGTTTACCTGGCCAATTGCATGGAACAGTGCCTGGAAGGACGAATGACCTGGTGGCATATCGAAGCCGAGGTGCTCAAGCAATTTGATTTTTCCAGCCAAGCCGATTGGGAAAAGCGAGCGCTGGCCTGGAAAGCGGACTGTCAGGCCGAGTAAAGCAGTCAGCGCATGACGCCCGATGCTGCACTACTACTCAGCCAGCTGGAAATGCTGGCCCTACAAGACGATCCGCAGCTCAGCGCAGTCGCGACCCTGCTGGACTCCATCGAAACAAGTCGAGATGGTCAGGCAACCACGCAACAGAACGATATATGGCTGCATAGCCGGCATGCCGTTCAAAAGGAAACCGATCGTCAACTGGAAAGCCTGGACCTGCATAGTCCCGATCAGGTTTTGGTTTGTATCGGCGCCGGCCTGGGTCATTTGATCCAGCGATGCCTGCAGCAAACTGGCAACAGCATCATCTGGATTGAAATCGACCTGGAACTGTTGGTCAAGGCCCTCGGGGTGCATGATTTTCGCAGCGCGCTCACTAGCGGTCGGCTGCAAATCTGGCATCAGGGCCGGATTAGCGCCGCCAACTGCCTGGATGCAAAGGAACAATTGCTCGATGACTGCTTGAACAATGTATTCAAAAACCGCAGCAATAGCGATGTCCGGTTTTATCAGCATCGGGCATCATTTCGGGCCCGGCCGGAATACCAGCGCATCGCTATCCAGCTGTCAGAGTGGCTGAATCGCAAGTCCGTCAATCAGGCCACCCTGGAAAGATTTGATCGCCTGTGGACCCATAATCTGCTGCGCAATCTGCCGGCCTTGATCCAGGCCCGCCCCGTACGGGGACTTTTTGACCAATTCCGGGGCTGCGAGGTAATCCTGGTTGGCGCCGGGCCATCCCTGGCCGACGATTGTGAACGCATCCATGCACTACGCAAAGGGCGTCTGCTGATTTGCGTGGACACCGCCCTGCATATTTTAATCAAGCGGGATCTGATTCCGGACATCGTAGTCGCCGTTGATCCCCAGGGAGTAAACCAATACTACCTCGAAGCGATCACCCGCGCATCCATGGCCCGCATTGGCGCCTGGTTGATTGACCCCTGCGTAAACTATCATTGCCTGCGCCACATCCCGCCCGAGCGCCTTTTTTTCTTTGAATCCCCTTTCCGGCTGTTTCAGACTATCAAGTCCGCATTTCAACTTGAAGCTGGTCAGCTGGCCTACGGCGGCTCGGTTTCTACCAATTGTTGGGACCTGGCTTTGAAACTGGGCGCCCGCTCGATACTGCTCTTTGGCCAGGACCTGGCCTTCACGCGGGAGCGGGCTCACTCTCCCGGGGCCACCCTCGAAGAACGGCTGAGCTACCAGGAGCACCGCTTCCAGCGCCGCGAGCAGCATAATTATCACCAGTTGTACGCCTTGCCCCGCCGCACCGTTCCCGATCTACAAGGGGAAGCAACAGTGTGCAATGACAAGTTGATCATCTTCCAGCAGTGGTTTCAAAAGCAAATTCCCCTGGCTCTGGAGCGGGGGGTGCAAGTCTTTGACTTAAAAGCGAGCGGGGCCCGGCTGATGAAAACCCGGTCGGGCGATGGTCCGCCTGAGCATCCGGCCACTAAAGTACCATTTTCCGGCAAAGAGTGGCCGGAGCCAAGCTTATCGGTGGACGCGCTGGCGGCTTTTATTCGTCCAAACCTGGCCGGTTTAGCGCAGGTCGAATTTGTTTGTGCAGAGGCCCGCACACTGGCCGCCCAAAACCAGGCCTACCTGCAGTCGATACAAACCGGACGACAGCTCAATGAATCCTACTTCCAGCGCTTGCGCGATTTGAACCGCTGTGATGCAGAGCTGCGCCTTGAGCAGGACCGAATCCAGATCGCCGGCGAAATGATTCAAAAAACGATCAACGCGATCACCGCGGAGGCCGGCACTTTACCAGTGAACGCAGAAGGCGATGACGGCCTGGAACAGCATCGAATCAATGCAGCCAGCAGTGTGCGTTTGTATACCGATCTGGGCCTGGCTTTTGGGGAACTGAGTCGCTGGCTTTGCCGGCTTGAAATCCAACTCAACCGAACCACTCCATCGGCCAATCAAGCCTATTGTTATTATTGCTAGACCAGACCAAAGTCATTATATTGCTTGTGAGTTGCTATAGAGCAGGAACAGCGCATGTCAGACAGTATTCAGCATTTTAATCAGGCCGCAGCAGAGTGGGATGCCAAGCCCACCCGCGTCAAAGTCGCCGAAAGTCTCAGTCAGGCAATCAGCGCCGCCATTGTGTTGCACAATCAAATGGACGTGCTGGACTATGGTTGCGGCACGGGGCTGGTCTCCCTACCCTTATTATCACGCATCAAAAGCCTGACGGGCATGGACACCAGCGCTGGCATGTTGGAGCAATTCACTGCCAAAATCCGCCAGACACAGTGCTCCAACTGTAGATCCGTATTGCTGGTGCCGGAGCAAAGCAATCTCGGCGCAGGCGTCTTTGATCTGATCATCAGCACGATGGCTTTTCATCATATTCCCGAACCGCTGGCTGTTTTAGGGCAAATGCATCGTGCTCTGCGCGACCAGGGGCAAATCGTCATTTGTGATCTGGACCGCGAGGACGGCACGTTTCATGAGCATAACAATGGCATCTTTCACCATGGTTTTGAGCGCGATCAGTTTGGTCAATATCTCCTGACGGCCGGCTTTCGCAACATCGGCTTTCGAACGGCTTATACCGTCCGACGTGATAGCGGCCGTGAATACCCGATTTTTCTCGCCCATGCCGTGCGTTCATGACTGCCCCAGGCATCCTGAAAAAATGCCATTTGTTTATGACCGGAAGACGCGCCGGGTGTGCACTTTACCGGAAAGACCAGACATAAGGCGCGTCAATCTAGACCACAGGACGTGCAAAGGTCCATTGGCAACCAGTTAGTCTGACAAACTGCGAGAACGCCCGAGCCCAGAGCCCGGGCCGGCTACTAAAGCAACGACCGGGCAAAACAAGAATTAAAGGAATCAGCTTGTCAAATTCTATAATTATGAGCTTACTGGACACATGGTCTATCGTGAAATCCAAAACCTGCTGACCGGTATGCCGGCCGAGGACGGCGCCGGCGTAAAACTGAGCCGCATCATTGCCAACCCCATGCTGAGCCATGTCGACCCGGTGCTCTTGCTGGACGAGTTCAAGAGCGAAAACCCGGAGGATTACATTGCCGGTTTTCCGCCGCACCCGCATCGCGGTTTTGAAACAATCACGTACATGAAACAGGGCAACTTTCGACACCAGGACTCTGCCGGCAACACCGGTCACCTGGGACCCGGTTCGGTGCAGTGGATGACCGCCGGGCGAGGTATTATCCATAGCGAGATGCCGGCCATGCAGGATGGTATGCTCTGGGGATTCCAGCTTTGGCTCAATTTGCCCGCGCAACTCAAAATGACCGAGCCGCGCTATCAGGATATTGAATCCGGGCGCATCCCGGTGGTCAAGCTGCCAAACAACCAGGGACAGGTCAAGGTGCTGGCCGGTTTCTTTGGCGACACAAAAGGCGCGGGCCAGTCCCGAACTCCTTTCACGTATTGGGATGTAGAGTTAGAGCCCAATGCGAACCTGACAGCAGAATTCCCCGCTAACTGGAATGTATTCATCTATGCATATGCCGGTGATTTACAAACGGGCAATCCGGAGCAGCCCGAGCACGCGCGCAGCGGGCAACTGGCTGTTTACCGGGCCGGCACAACGCTTTATTTGCAAGCCGGGGAGCAGGGCTGCGGTTTGCTATGCGTAGCTGCCGAACCGCTTGGAGAAGCCATCGCCCGGTCCGGACCATTTGTGATGAATACCAGGGATGAAATCATGCAAGCCTATGAGGACTACCAAAGCGGACGATTAGCCGCCGGTCTTTAAAAAAGACAAACGACCAATCCAACACAAAATGGACAGCTGTCCTGTTCAAATAAAGCTGACTCATGAGCCGCCCGGTTTTGCGCATTCAGGGTGATTTTTTACGATTTCTGTTGGGCAGGGCGCATGGCACGCTCGCCATTCAGATGCAGGCGGTCGCCGTACACTGGCTGGTCTATGCCCTGACCAAAGACGCCTTGTATCTCGGGCTGATCGGTCTGGTCGAGGCGACTCCCGCTCTGGTTGTGGCGTTGTACGCCGGTCATTTTGCCGACCACCATTCCCGACGCCGGATTGTCATGGCTTGCCTGATGCTTTTAGCCGGATCCAGCCTTTTTTTGGCTCTGGTCTGGCACTGGCAAGCGCCGGATTCCGTTTTACTTATAATTTTATTTATAATTATTTTTCTGACCGGTTTTGCACGCGGCTTTTTTGCGCCGGCCGCTTTTGGTCTGATGTCCCAAATCCTGGAGCGGCCACAGTATAGCCGGGGTGCCGCCTGGAACAGCAGCGTGTGGCACATCGCCTGGATTGTGGGCGCCCTCGCCGGCGGCTGGATGATGCGCTTTTTCAAGACCGAATACGTATTTGTGATCGTCGCGGGCGGACTGTTGGTGGCCCTGGCCTCTTTCTATTTTATTCAGGATCGCGGTCTACCCGCCGATCAAAAGAAATCTACGGTAGTACAGGACATTCGAACCGGGATGCAGTTTTTGTGGCAAAGCCCTCTAATCCTGGGAGCCATGAGCCTGGATCTCTTCGCTGTGCTCTTCGGCGGGGTGGCGGCGATGTTACCCGTTTTTGCGAGCGATGTATTTGATCGGGGACCGGACGCGCTGGGCATTCTGCGATCGGCAGTCCCGGCCGGCGCTTTTTTGATGAGCGTATTTTTGACCCGCAAACCACCGGAACGCTTCATTGGACCGCGCATGCTCTTTGCCGTCAGCGGGTTTGGCTTGTTTACCCTGCTCTTTGCCCTGACACCGCTAGTGGTCCAGTCCATTGGACATGCAAATATTGTGCAGACGGTTCTGCCAGGTTACGCCCATTGGCAGGACACGCTTGTCTTCTGGACTGCCATCACGATGCTGATTGCGTCTGGAGCAATGGATGGCTACAGCGTGGTTGTGCGCTCCACATTAATCCAGAGTCTGGTGCCCGACCGCTTACGGGGCAAGGTCGCTGCCATCAACGCCGTTTTCATTGGTTCCTCGAATGAAATCGGCGCCTTTGAATCCGGCCTGGCGGCGAAAATATTGGGCCTGGTACCCTCGATAGTGTTTGGCACCAGCATCACTCAGATCAGCGTGTTGGGAGTGGCCATCAGCGTCCCCCAATTTCGCCGCCTGGATCGAATTGATGCAGGGAGTGAAGCATGATACAACACTCGCAATACCTGAATGTACTGGATCCAATTCGGCGCAATTTTGGGGTCATCGATCTGATTTTCATGCTGTTGCGTGTCGGCGGAATCAGCATGGCGGTCTGGTATTTACAGGCCCGGACCAACCCCGGCCAGCTATTGCCCTGGATTCTGGCCGGATTCAGCGTTTATTCCATCGTAATCGCTCTGATTGTGTATCGTCATACAAGGCTTAAGAGTCTTTTATATCGAATTACGGCATTTATCGACCTGGGAACGCTTTTGGTGGCGCTGTATAGCGACCCGGCCTTGAGCCGTATGATTGCGTATGGCATCTATATGCTGCTCATATTACACGCCCTGTACTCCGGAATTCGCTTTGGCGGTCTACTGCAGCTATTGGCTGCTGGACCCTATGGCTGGCTGATCTGGCTCAATCGGCCAGAAAGCAATTTGACGGAAATGATCATCGAAGCCGGTTTTTATCTATTGATGCCCCTGTTGGTCGGCTACCTGTCCGATCTGAACCGCCACATGATTGATCTGATCCGTGATTTGAATCGTGACTTGAAAAAAGAAAACCGCAACAAAGAGAAGCTGCTATCGACTATCAATCGTAAAAAAAATATAATTTCTATGCTATACAGTTTTTCTAACGAAATGGCCAGCGTAAACTACTCGCGCGAACTGTATCGCGAAATCGTCAGTTTTGCCGCCGAACACATGCCCGAGAAGCGCTTCGCTATTTTAATTCGAGTCCAGGCCAGAGATCAACAGCATAGCCACTGGCGATTGATCACCCTGTATAGCGATATGGCAATTGATGACCCGGGCTGTTTTGGTATTTCGATGACGGGACGCATGGCCGCCGTGGGAAATACAATCATATTGAAAGAAGCCGGCGACGCGGCGCTGAATACCTGCGTTTTTTATCCGAATGAGCTTCACAGCCCGGCCTGTAATCAGCATTGCCTGTTCCAAAGCCCGGAGCTGGAACAATTCAGGAGCAGTGCCAAGCTGGTGCTGCCGATTCACGTTCACGAGGCCGTATTTGGCGCCTTTGTAGTACTCAATAACCGCGGACAGAAATTTGATGCCAGCGAAATCGATTTTTTCGCCGCCCTGACCAATCAGATTTCCTTAACAATCGAAAAGGTAAAGGCTTTTCAAAGCCTGAAAAAATCATCCGAGACGGATCCATTGACCGGCGTCTGGAATCGCAGCACATTTATGCGTCGGATGGAAACCGAGCTTTTGGAAAGCCGCAAACAGGAAGCTCCGCTCGCCTTTGTCTTCCTGGATCTGGATTTTTTCAAAGCGGTCAATGATCAGCACGGGCACCAGGTGGGCGATGAAGTCCTGCAGGGCGTGGCGCATCTGATTGAATCCGGCATTCGAGCCCAGGACCTGGTCTGCCGCTACGGCGGCGAGGAGTTTCTTCTTGCCTTGCCACAGACCAACGGTCCCAACGCTGTGATCCTGGCCAACAAACTGCGCCGCAGTATTGAAGAGATGACCTTTACGGATCGTCACCAAAATCCATTTCATATCACGATCACAGCCGGAATCGCCGCCTTTCCGGCTGATGATCGGAATTTGGAACAGCTGATCCACAAGGCAGATATCGCCCTCTATGCCGGCAAAAACAACGGTCGCAATCAAACTGTGCTCTATGATCCGCAATTGCGTATGAATGACGAGCCGCCCGGGGATCGCGGTCAGCAACCGACGGCAAAAAGGGAGCCCGCCGGCAAGGCGCATGGTTTCCTGGATGCCCTGGCGCAGTGGCTGCGGCCGCCTCAGTCGTAGCTGCGGGCCAGCAGATCCATGGGAGCGGGCCGGCGGCCGCTGGACTTATACTCCAGATAATCCTGTAAAATAAGGGCGTGGTCAAAAGCCATTTCCGGAGTCGGCTCGCCCGGCCGCCAATAATAAATCGCGCCGGCATCGTCGCCTGCCTGGGCCTGTTCGGCATCCTCTGCGCGGGCAATATAAACGGCTGTCGCGTTGTGGCCGCGTTTATCACGCGCCGGATCCGAGTAAATAGCCAACAGGTCGATCAGTTCCACCTGTAACCCGGTTTCTTCCAGGGCTTCCCGCCGGGCAGCATGTTCCATCGTTTCGCCGACATCGACAAAACCGCCTGGAATCGCATGTCCAAAGGGCTCGTGCAAACGCTCAATCAGAATAATGCCGCCGCGATGCTCAATGATAGCGTCGGCGGTAACAAGGGGCGTGACTGGTTTGGGCATGGTGTATGCTTTTGCTATCCAGACACCTGTCAACCGATTGGCAGGCGATCTGACAGAATGACATTCCCTTCCTTTTATGCGGTGACCGAGCGCGGTATAGAAAGCCTGCCAGGCTGGCACTGCTTTTGCACTTCAATTACTGTAGAACGCAAACACCAACCCTGGAGGAACAAAAAATGGGAGTATTACTGCAAAACATCATTAACCGCCATCTGGACAGAGTGGCACATGAGCCGAACAGCAAGGGTCAATCCCGGGTGCGCAAGCACTTTCCCGATGTGCAGATTGAAAAATCCGGCAGCGGGTATCGACTGGTCCTGCCTCTGCCAGGAGCGCTCAAGGACAAACTGAATGTCAAAATCGAAGATGATCAGCTCAAGATCCGGGGCGAGTATGCTCCGCGGACCAAAGAGGGCTACGAGCTGGTGCACGCCGACAGCTTCAGCTACGATGCATTCGAACGCTGGCTGAGCATAGACGAAAGCAAGTTCGATGTGGAGCGCGTCAGCGCGGAATTGAACAATGGGCTTTTGGCCATTGAGTTACCGCTCAAGGCGGAAGTGCTCCCCAAAGAGATTGAAATTCAGGTTAAATAAAACCGGGGCACTGCTCATTTGTATACCAGCCGGCATCCGTAAGGGTGTCGGCTTTTTAGTAGCGCGGGCCAACCGTAGACGGCCGGAATCGATCCATTAATAAATAGTCCGCGCTCAGTACCCCGTCAGGAAAGAGATTGAGGCTGCGAACCTGGGCCTGGTCGAAACGCCAGACGGTGACTTCCATGCCGTGATAATCGTAAACCGGATTGTTGCGATAAAAGCGCACCGGTTCAAAACCGCTCATCAATCGCCAATCTGTCTGATCGCCAAATAAATTGCGTAAGACCAGTCGACGCAGACCCAGTTCGTGGCACTGCGTGACAAATTCTGAAATAGACGAAGCGTTGTACTCGTTGACCACACAGGACACCTTTATCGGAATTGGGGTCAGTTCAAGAATGCGTCCGAGCCGTGGCGGGCGAGAGCGACCCATTAACCGACGGTAAATCAGGGGATCAAAAGAAGGTATGGAAAAGCAGGCCTTGTCATAGGTACCCAGAATATCCAGCTGCCGCAGTGTCAGGGCCCCGTTGCTGTGCAAACTGATTTGAAGCGGCCAGGGAAGCGCGGCCCGCAGCCATTCTATCAGACGCCGTTGATGACGATAGAGTTGCGGATCAGAAACAGTACCGGTGAAAACAACCCGCTCAATCTGATGGGCCCGCATTTGACGAACCAGATGCTCGAGACCCGGTAGAGGAAACAACTCCAGGTTGGACCGATTTACCCGGGCTGGCAGGGCTTTACCTATGCACCATGGACAAGCGCGATTACAGGGACCGGCAAAGAGTATATTGGCGAAATCCATGAGTCGTGCGTCTTAACTGGCAGCCATGCCATCGCGCGGGCCACTCTGCTTTTGATGACGGGCCTGTTCCAGAAGCACCGCTTGCACAGAGGGGGCATAAAAAAGGGCTATGATGCCGTTATAATACTGAGACCCCCTGTTGGTCAGCTGCAGGTGCTCGCCATCCACTACCATGTATTGATGATTGAGCACGAAATCCCAGGCTGCCGGATAGGCATTCTGCAGCGACACACCAAAACGGCGCTGAAAGGACGGTAGATGAACAGCGCCAAAGTAGAAGCTGACCGCTATCATTTTAGCTTGCAGCTGTTCAAGCGGCAGGTGATACAAATCCTGCACCGGCCATTCATTGGATTGCAGGCTCCGCAGATAGGGCTTGAGATTCTTGCCCGCTGCGCCCTTGTTATAGGCAATGTAGGCCGGACCAAAAGACTGGGCCCCTAAGCCAAAGCCAAGGTAAGGAACGCCTTCAACCACCCGATGGGTTAAATAGGAACTGGTGCCGGGCTCATGACCAGGTTTGGCATAGGTATTTTTTCCGATCCGGGCGTGGTAACCATAGGCAGTCAAGAGATCATGCGCGATGGTCTGCATGGCGTTGATTTTGTCCAGACCGACTTCGGCCGCTTCCCGGGCAATGCGGCTGAGCTTATAACGCATTTGATATACAGTAATGGTATCCGGTTCCAGGGCCACGCCGTGCTGCAGGGTAGCCTGCCAATCAGCCAGGGTCTGTCGGGCAAAGCCGTACATCAGGTCCAGATTCACCGCCTGAAACCCGGCCGAGCGAATCTGATCCATGGCTTTTTGATGCGTATCAAGGGATTCACGCGTCCGGTTCAATTGCGCAAGCAGCAAAGGCTGGGTCACCTGGATGCCCATACTGACCCTTTCAATACCAACTGACTTCCAATGGAGCAGTTTAGCACTGGCAGCGGCCGCCAGTGACGGCGTTGTTTCCATACTGATCTGACAATCATCCGCCAGGCAAAAATTTTGTCTGACCACTGCTATAATATCATCCAGCTCGGACTGCGACAACAAGGCCGGGGTGCCGCCGCCAATATCAAAACCGACGATCGGCGGCTGCGCGCTCGGCAGTACACTACGATAGCGCCGAATCTCTTGCACGAGCCCTTGCACATAGTCGCTTTGCTCCAGGGCGGTCTGGTTTGTAACGACGGTGTATTCGCAATAGTAGCAGCGACTTTCACAGAAAGGAATATGCACATACAGACACAATTCTGCATTTGTTTGCCAGGTCTGATTTAGAAATGGTCCGACGGCTGCATTGGGCAGGCGATAGGGACGCCAGGTATTTTGATGCGCTAGCGGATAGGCGGTGTTCGCGAGATGGTGCAGCGCCAGGCCCGCCCGGAAAACAGCAGCGGGATCAAAACGCTGCTCATCGGCTGGTGAAGCAACAGCCGGACGAATAGCAGGTCCATCCGGATGAATCGAGTCGCCTCTGACAAGCATTCAGTCGTGCCCATCAAACCTTGCAATCCAGCCGGTGCCAAAATTGTTCTCCACCACCTAGAATGGCCACTTGATCAAATCCGCTCTGGCGCATCAATTGCATCCCCAACCAGGCCTTGCGGCCAGATTCGGACACCAACACCCAGCGGCGCGAGCGGTCCATTGCATCCAGACTGGCCCTTAATTTTGGCAGAGTCATATGTGCCGCTCCACGGTCTTGTAAACAACGAGCCGGACTTTGACACAAATCGATAATGCTGGCTCCTTGCCAGGCTGCACCCAGTTCACTGGCGGCGATAATCTGGCCGCGGCCGGCAATCAAATTGCTCGCTAGCCAGCCGATCGTGTTGAGCGGGTCGCGAGCCGGTCGCAAAGGCGGCAGATAGGCAAGATCCATCTGGGCCAGATCTTGCACCCGGCCATTTTTATGAATTAAAGCCGCAGCGGCATCCAGGCGCGCCTGGATTGTGGCCGGACCAAAGGCCTCCAGAGCCAATACCTGACCGCTAGTACGCAAGCAGTAGACATGCCAATGTTCATAAGCAGCCTTCTGGATGTAACGTTCATGGGTCGGCAAAGTCAGACTGAATTCCAGTAAATCTTCTTCGGTAAAGGAGTCCATAATTTCGAAGCGACGCAGTCCGACCCGCCCAATGTAGCTCTCACCAGCTCGAATGATCTGCGACATGGCCAGGGGCGCTAAAACGGCCGAACCACCAGCAGCGTTTTCTCCAGCTACCTGTGCGCTGCGATCTGCCAGTGATGCCTGGGGCCACCAGCTGCTGTTCTCGGGCACAAGGGCGGATCGAATGCGCATTGCTGTTCCGCAGACATAAATGTGAGGCAGACTGCTCTGGCAATGCTCATCGACAATCACAGATCCATCCGCATGGATGGCTGCCCCGGCCTGCGCCAGAAGATCCGTGCGGGGACGCACCCCGATTGCATTGATTACCAGATCACAGCGCAGACTTTGCCCGTCGGACAACTGGATGGATTCGATGTGATCACCATTCAACTGATAGGCCCTGACCGTGCTACCCAGGATTACGTTCACACCCGCCTTTTGTAAACTCTGTAACAGCAAAGGATGCAGGACCGGTTGTTCCGATTCGAGCAGTGCGCTCTTTTTTTCAATTAAGTGCACCCTGGCTTTGGCTCGGAGCAATCCATCAACGGCCTCAATGCCCAGGGGCCCGGCCCCGAGGACTACAATTTCCTTGCGATCCTGCATCAGGCTGGCCTGGATAGTCTCTAGATCAGCCAGCGTTCGAAAATCCACCAGATTCAATGCTTCTGCGGGGGCATTTTCCGGCCGCAGCGAGGCAACGCCGGTGGCCACAATCAAACGATCATAAGGCAGACTGGTTTCTTTTTGGGAATCCTGATCCTTGACTAGCAGCTGCTTTTGATCGGCCAGGATAGCACTGACAGCGCTATGGGTACGCGCCTCAATATCATAAAATTCTTTAAAAAACTCCGCTTTTTCGCTGTTCAGGGCCTCCAGGTTGGAGGCCTCATGGCTTAATAAATAGCTCAGGCCACAAGTAGCATAGCTGACATTCGCATTGCGTTCCAACAATAAAATCTCGGCCTGGGAGTTGATCTCCCGTGCCCGGGCAGCAGCAGCCGGACCTGCCAGGGCTGCCCCAATAACTATGATGCGCTCTTTTGCCATGTCCCAACCTGCCCCGCTGTCAAAAAAGGGTCAAGTAAAATCACCAGGTCTGCATGGTTGCACCAAAACACTACTACCGAGGCGCACCTCTGAACCAGGCAGCCACGTTCTGCTGCAGCTGTAAAGGGCTCCCAATATATCATACCAAAGGGGTGTGACAAGAATTCCATTTTTTCAAAAATTTCCTTGCAGTAAAATTTACTTGACAAACAGGCCGTCGCATGATAAGTGGTCCCGGGATCCCGGCGAAGGCGGTCTGCGGGGCCGCGCATTTTCGCACGGCTATTTTGAGCCCAGCCACCAGGTCCATCCCGCCCACACATTTGGGGGATTAGGTCTGTCCAAATGCGCCAATCCTGACAAGCGGCATGTGATTCCTGGCCCCCGATACCATGCCACCCTGGCGTGTCCAGAATTCACCCTGTTGTGTGCGAGATAACGATTGCGCAGGCAGCCCTCTGGACTGCATCAGCTTGAATGACCGGCAAACCGGCCTGCCAGGATGCCTCCGAAGGGCTGTCTGTGACGAGGCGGAATGCTGTCAGTGCTTTTGACCCAGGATGCGGCCGCTGGTATGCCCGCAAGTCTGCGGCGCATTAGCCTTTCAATTCCTGCCACAGGTCCCTGGCCGTAATAATATCATATAGTTTTTTCTCCAGACCATCTATTTCATAGAAATACTGAATGGACGGATTGCCCTGGAAGATGTGTGCATATTTGCGAATCCCGGCAATGGTTTGCTGGATATTTCCCTGGGCAATGCTGGTCTGGATGGTGTAATAGAGATTGACGGCAATATTCGATTCCAGATTGGATCGAAACTGCGGATCTTTTTTTTGAAAGGCTTCTATGAGGCTTTCAACTTCATTACGATTATTGTTTTCCTGGTCGCCATATTTGATTAAATACGCTCCGATCAGTTTGCGGCACCGCTCCGGATCATCATTCGCGTTGGCGATCTTGATCTTGTGAAACAGGTCCATTGCCTGGCGCTGGATTTCAATCTTGATCTTGTGCTTGCCTAGATCAATCGGCTGAAAGGCTGCTTTAAAATCAATAGCGCTCAGCGAATCCAGGCTACTGGCGAATAGCTCTGCATTCTGATTCTGCTGCTGTTCCAAAAACTGGCGAGCGGGTTGGTATAGCACGCGCACAAAATCAAGCGACTCGGCCAGGGTTGCCACAAAAACAAATTGTTGCATTTTTTCCAGGAAGAAAATACTAGCGTCCCCCAAAGCCGAAAAGCTTTCATGCATGCTGGCCGAGATCATGCGCCGGGCAAAGGGACCGACTGTGTGCTGCGCACCGCTGTCGTGCACTGCTGCTTCGATGCGTTGCATCAGCTTTTTTGATTGTTCATTGGTGGCCCGCCGTTTCCAGTTGGCGTAATCGAGTGGATCAAACAAGAAGCGCGTAAACACCCGCCGACCGGTCATAGCCATCAAGCGCACGGCCTTGATCAGGTCATCCGCGGTGGCTACCGGAACCTTGGTCATCGTTTTAGGATCAATAGCTTTCATTACAATAGCCAGAGCGGCCCTGATCGCGCTTGTTTATGCTATAAATCAGCTTCGGATTGGCTGCACCTTGAATCAAGCAGAAAGAGTGCTGAAAAAGCGATGCAATTCCGATATTATAGAGAGCGTTCGTCATGCTACGGACCAGCCCCCAGCCAGGCCACCTGTGAACCAAGTCCTGAATTTCCGATTTTTTGCCACTGTGAGCGCGTTAGCTATCAGCTGGACAAGTGTGCTCAGTTTGTTTCTGTTCGAGTTACTCAATAGCCTGGCGAATGGCGACTGGCTTGCCGGGTCTGCGCTGGTGCCCGGATTATTGATTTATATTATTATTGCAGTTTTGGTTGCGCTCCTGTTTGAAGGACTGCATTTTCTGGGACGTCTGTCGGCCATGATAGCCAGTCATACCGGACGACTGGTAAGCTACCTGGCGGCCGGTCTGGTTCTATTTCTGATGGCCTTCGATTTGCCGTCCAAAATCGAAAGCAGCGCCCTGATGCAACTGTTAGATCCGCGGTGGCAGGTGGCTGGCCGGTTTTTGGGATTGATTCTGGCTGGTCTTGGTATTCTGATAATTTGGCCCGCCTTTCGGCGCAACAACGCAGTCTACAGCATAGCTGCGGCTTTGTGCGTTAGTGCTCTGATTGGGCTCAATGAGCGTATGCACCTGGTGCAACTGCCTCTCTGGCTTGATATCGCCCTGCGATTTTTGCTATTCGCTTTATTATACCTCAACTTTTTTATACGCTATCGACTTGATTTGGCCCAGGGCTTTGAACCAGCAATGGTGCCATCCTGGTTGCCAAAGACCAGCGTCCTGGCGTTACTGCTTTCCGGGGCGGTCCTGCTGCTGATGCAGAGCGACCGATTTGTGACAGCCATGCAGCCCCGGTCCGCCCTGCTTTGGGCCTGCATCCTGATTTGGGTCCTGTTATTGCGTTTTACCCTCATATTAGTATTGGTGGCCAAAATCGATCAATCGGAGGTGGCCACAGTTCAGCGTCAGACCATCCGGCTGCTAGTCACCAACAGTCTGGTCCTGCTGGCCAGTATCATCGCCCTTCCCGCTCTCTCGCTGGTATCCGCCAGTCAGCTGGCGGCCAGCCTGGCGAATGACGGCTTCCAGGCTCGCCTATTGGTTTTGGTCGGCACGCTGCTGGACCAGGATCAGGACTCCAATTCTCTTTGGCCAGGTGGCGATCCGGATGATGAGAATCCCTGTGTTCGTCTGGACAATGCTGCGTATTGTCAACCCGCCCAGGTCACAATCCCGCAGGTAGTCAGTCACAAGCAATATGGTCACGCCGCCATTTCATTCCAGGTCGCTCCGCAGGTAGACAATTTCTTTTTCATCACCATCGAAACGAATGCCCGCTACGGCCTGCAAACCTATGTGTTACGCAACGGTCCGCAAATCCAGGCTTCCCAGGCTGTGCCATTAGGCTCGGATTCCGTGCGGCTCAATCTGCTAGCCTTATTGAATGGTCAAAGCGTCTATGAAACAGTACGCACCGGTCCAGGACCAGGCATGGCCAGTATCCTGGCCAGTCAGGGCTACCGCACACTTTGTCTCAGCAATCAGAGTGGCTTTTTCGACGCCCGGGCCGAGGTACGCCTCGACCGGGGCTGCCAGGTGATCAGCTACGAATCAAGACCGACCGGTTCGCAATCAAGCGAGTCGGTAAATGCGCATCGCCCCTTCTGGCAGACAGAGATGCACAAGTATGCAGAAGACAAGAACTGGGTCTGGCTGCACCTGGACACCCGCAGCTGGAGCCGCTTTCAAACACAGGATCTCTTGCACCAGCTATACCGCTACGATGGTTTATCAGATAGGGGACTGATACTCTTGTTGCCCGGCTCCGGACTCCAGGCGCGCGGCTGGGCCTGGCAAGAACCTCTGGCTGAATCCGCTGCAACGCTTCTGCCAACAACTCCGGCTTTGATTTGGCAACTGGCCGGATTGCCAACCAACTCACCGGATGCCAAAACGCCGGGCGTCCTAATGGTTGACCCCTTTCGACAAAATGTGCTCGCCAACCCGGACCTGGCGAACAGCGACCTGCAAAACTGGTTGAACCAGGTGCTCACCAGCCCAACGCACGGGCAGCCAGACAGGCCGGGCAGGCCGCGCTTTATTTTTTACCCTCTGCAAACATCAAGTGCAGATCAAATCCGGGTCATCGATTTGCTGACCGGAGCAAGGGCCGAGATGCCGCAGCAAAGGATCCGACTGCATCACTGATTACAGCGTGGATTGTGCTCCGGACCGACAGTGAACTAAAAAACACCTGCGCAAGCTCCTGACCGGTCGACTTGATCAACAGCTGTGCTTCTTTGCATTGCACTATAAATTTTTGTAAACGGATTAGAACAATGTAATTGCAGCTATTTGTTGATAAAAACCCGTAACAGGAAAAAATGTGTTGACCATCTGTGTTACTGAAGGCCATTATTTTCCGGCGCTACCGGGTCAGGTGACTGCTTTATATAAACATTTCAGACCTGGTGCGCGTCCTATAAGAACTTGAAAAAACTCTCAGGAGATAACTATATGAAAAACGCATTACAATTGCTCTTGGCAAGCACCCTGGCTTTTGCGGCTGTCCCTCTCATGGCGCAGGACATCGCTGGTACCTGGTTGCGTTCCACTGGTAAATCCAAACTGACCTTTACCTGCAACGGCGATAAGTGTACCTCAAAAGTCAGCTGGCTAAAAGATGCGGCTGCCAAAGAAGAGTGCGGCAAGGGACGCCCTATTCTGGGAATGTTCAACGGGTCCGTCAAGAAGACCGGGGACAATGTCTGGCAGGGACAAGTTTATAATCCGGAAGATTGCAAATGGTATTCCGCAATTGCCACTGTAAACGGCAATGCGCTTTCTCTTAAGGGCGGCTACAAAATTTTCGGCGCTTATGTCGGCAAAACCGCCAACTTTACGCGCTCAAACTAAGTCAGATTCGCACTTGTTAGAACCGAACCCCGTCAGGCAGGCGCCGGCGGGGTTTTGCATTGGATCGGGCAAAGCGAACGGCGCTCTTGCGTAACCCAACCAGCCTATACTCGCCCTTCCTCAGCCCGGGTTGCGGCGGCCCGGAACGCTCTTGCGTTGTGCCGGTCGATCTGCAGCGGCGTAACCGGACCAGGGGGATAGCGCTGACAACGATTATGTCCCGCCATATTTTTTTTACCAAAGGCGACAAAGTACTTTGCAATTTTCGCTACTCCATCCAAACTAGTCCAGAGTGCGGCGCACTTGATAAGATAGCCAGTTGAGATAAAAAATGAAACAGGGACCAAATTACATTCGAGATACTTTTGTCATTTTAGATAGCGAAATCATCAGCGATGAGGACCTGATCATTGAGGGCCAGGTGAACACGTCCAAAATTGATGCCAAAGAGCACACCTGTATTGTCAGTCTGAATGCGGAAATCAATTCCGATATTCATGCCGGGGTTATTCAAATCATTGGCAAGGTCAATGGCAATATCCACGCTAGCCGGGAAATCACTCTGGCAGATACAGCCCAGGTGAATGGCGACTTAACCGCCCCCCGCATCCATTTGTCCCCGCGCGCCCGCCTGCAGGGTACAATTTCCTATAACTAGTCCAGATCGCCTGCCAGGAGGATTTCAGCTGGTATTCTAGCGCTGGCCCGCTGGAACAGTTGGCCTGGTGATTTAGCGCTAGAGCGCGCCTGCGGGTCGCTTAAAACACGGCGCCAATAGCGCGCTCCCGGGCATTCGTGAAAGAGACCCAGCATATGGCGCGTAACCGCGTGCATCGGCAGACCATCTCCTGACAGGCGGTCCATGTAGATCACCATCCGTTCTAATAGTTCCGCCCGGTTGTGGCAGGCACCGGGCCTCCCAGGGCCGGGCCCGGATTCCGACTGATTTGGATCGGCATTGTCACCGCTCGCATCAGGCCCTTTTGTCTGATTGCAAGCAGCCCATACCGCATCGGCTTGATGAAAGAGCCAGGGGTTTTCATAGGCCGCCCGACCCAGCATGATACCATCGAGCGCTACAGCAGCCCTGGTGGCCGCAGCCCAGTCGACCAAACCGCCATTCAGTTCTAGTGCTAGATGAGGAAAGCTTTTCTTCAGGCGCTCAACACGATCATACTGTAATGGCGGCACGGCGCGATTCGCTTTGGGACTCAATCCCTCTAATACCGCGATGCGCGCGTGAATAATGAAACGCTTGCAGCCAGCCGCCTGGACCGGGCCGACAAAATCTGTCAGGAATTGATCCGAATCGTGGTGCAGCAGACCGGCGCGGCACTTCACGCTGACCGGCAAGGGACTGGCATCTTGCATGGCGGTAATACATTGCGCCACAAGGCCAGGCTCCAGCATCAGGCGGGCGCCAAAACGTCCGCGCTGCACCTTGTTGCTCGGGCAGCCAACATTCAGATTGACTTCATCATATCCAGCCTGCCGGGCCAGTCGACAACACTCGGCCAACTCTGCGGGATCGCTGCCACCCAGCTGGAGCACCAGCGGATGTTCGTTAGTATGAAAATCCAGGAAGCGCTGCCGATCGCCATGAATGATGGCGCTCGATGGGATCATCTCGGTGTACAACACAGCCCGACTGCTGATGGCGCGCATAAAATAACGATAGTGGCGGTCCGTCCAGTCCATCATCGG
>JAGRNA010000245.1 GCA_020441005.1 Leptospiraceae bacterium | reverse complement strand
AACAAGAGCGCCGTCTGGTTTCCCTGGGTGCTAAAATCATAATCAGTCAGAAAATTACCGGCCACAAAACCAGCCGCCAGGGTACGGCCATTGCGATCGATCAAATCCACCCGGCTATTGTCGCCGGTCAATAACAGTATGCGTTCGCCGACTGGATCACTAACCGGATAGCTAAAGGCCTCCCGGCTCCAGTAGATTTCGCCTGTTGGACTTATGAAATCAATCTGCTTGCCAATCTTGGCATATTTGAAAATACCGGAACCCCGAAACGGCACAAAGACAAGCTCGCCCTCAGCCAGCGACAAGGGCGCTGTGAACGCCGGTCCATCGGCGAAGTGCTGCTTATCCTGAAATCTTTCCAGGGCCGTAAAGGGCTGTCCCTCTACTTTCTGATCCGGTTGGACCGCTTGCCAATCCGTTGCCTGACGATTCTGCATATCGTACTGATACTGCCAAACGAGCACAGGGGCCATGACCAGGTGCATGCGGGGAATAAAATAGACCAGGGGCGTCAGAATCGCCAGACTGATGAAATAAATACGTAGCATGTAGTCAATTTCAAGGCTCGAAACAGGCTGTAAATGGAAAGTTACCGGCAAACGATATGGTTGATAAATGGTTGTCACTGCATTGTCTCCATTTTGGATGCCCTTAGATGAGCTCTCCCGGTGATGAGCAACCGATCGTTACCCGACTGGATGGTGACAAGCCTCGTGAGGAATGCGGCATTTATGGCATTTTTGGGGCCGAGGAAGCTGCGAATTTCACCTACCTCGGCCTCTATTCCCTGCAGCACCGCGGACAGGAATCGGCCGGCATCGTTTCCACCAATGGCGAGCGCCTGTTTCGCTTTGCCGGTATGGGCCAGGTGGCCAATGTATTCAGTCCCGACAAGCTGGCCGTCTTGACCGGCAACGCTGCCATCGGCCATAATCGTTATTCAACAACCGGTGCCTCTTTTTTACGCAATGCCCAGCCCATCCGGGTCGAGTCCCGTCTAGGCAGTTTCGCCCTGGCTCATAATGGCAATCTGGTCAATTCATGGGAGTTGCGCAAGGGCCTGGAAAAACAGGGCTCGATTTTTCAAACCAGCGTGGATTCCGAAGTTATCGTGCACCTCATGTCGCGCTCCGGCAAGGAAGATTTTCTGGAAGCCCTGTGCGCTGCTCTTCTACAAATCAAGGGCGCGTATAGCCTGCTGGTCCTGACGCGCGACGCGATCTACGCTGTGCGGGACCCCAATGGCTTTCGACCGCTGGTAATGGGCCGGCGTAGTCCCTGCGGCGCGACTGTGTTTGCATCGGAAACCTGCGCCTTCGATATTACCGACACGGATTATGTACGCGATGTGGAACCTGGCGAACTGGTGCGGGTCAACGACAACGGCATCAGCAGCTTTCACCCCTACCCAAAAACCAAAGAATCTCTGTGTATATTTGAAAATATTTATTTCTCCCGACCCGATTCCATTATCTTCAAGGAATCAGTCTACCAGATGCGCAAGAACCTCGGCCGCTACCTGGCTCGTGAAATGCCGGTGGAGGCTGATCTGGTGATTCCAGTGCCGGACTCCTCGACCATTGCCGCGCTAGGTTACTCCGAGGAAAGCGGCATTCGCTATACGACCGGTTTGATCCGGTCGCACTATATTGGCCGCACATTTAT
>JAGRNA010000244.1 GCA_020441005.1 Leptospiraceae bacterium | reverse complement strand
GCAGCTCCTTTTCGGTTTTTTGCTGGGCAACCGTCAGTTCATCGACCCTTTGCTCGGTCCTTTTCTGGGCATCGGCCAGCTCTTGTTGTGATGACGCCAACTCATGCACAACCGCCTTCAGCTCGTTAAAATCCGAGGTCTTGACCAGCTCGTTGTAGCTGTCGCTGATCACTTCCGCCAGCAATTGCGCCTGCTGGGGCTGAAAAACCGTTTGCAGGCGCATGTGAATCGATTCGGTCGAGGCCATATGCTGATTCTAAACGAATTGAGCGCAATTGTCAAGCCTTTTTTGCTATACATGCGTTGGGATATATAAAGTGCTCTCTGGCGCCAGATGCGTTGACGTCCTTGCTCAAATTTATATTCCTGACATATCAAAACTCCGTTTGCATTATAGTAACTGGTGGTGGCATTGTAGTTCGATCCACAACTGCCGATTGCATGGTTGGCCGTTGTTAATTGCACATCTTGATAGTGCCGCTACTGGTGACCGTTGTCGATCCGCCCGAATCGTAGCTGCTCATGATGCCGTTGGAGTAATTAAACACATTGCCGTTTGAATTGGTGATTTTAGTCGGCTTGTTGCCGCCTGCTCCATAAACGTAGGAAACTGTTCCGGTTGCACTGCCAGTATAGTTCTGTGGAAACCCATTTGTGTCATAATTGCTCAGGGTTAGAGTGGCGCTTGCCCCACCAGCAATACTCCAGGTGGAAAGACGATCTGACGTGTCCAGCGTACTGGTGATTGTATAGTTGGTGCCGCCGCTATTGTGTTTGATTTGCACTCCGCGAAAACCTGTGGGCAAGACGGCTGCCGCTGCCCATGGGGAGTCGGCAACGCCCTTTAAGGCCACAGCCACAGATGAATACGTCCAGGAAACCGATGTATACGTTCCGCAGCCGCTTGTACAGCTGCAACTGCGTACCAAACCGGCAACGCTACAGGTCCATGTTCCCGTAGAGTCCGTAATGGTTTGCGGAAATTCAGCACAGTTTTGACTATTCGTACTGTTTGCAAGCAGCAGCGCTCCCAAACCAAGTAAATCCTGCGCATCGCTTTTTTCTTCGGACAGACCAAGTTGCGTGCAGGCACTGAGGAGTAAAATGACGCTCATCGCCAGTACCCCGCTTGCAAGCCATGTTTTTTGGCCTATTTGATAGTTCTTGTGGGTCAACATTAAGAATGTCTCCTGAGCTGTGTTAGTCAGTGGGTTAGATTTTGATCAAGCGAGTCTGATGCCCTGCAAAAAGAGACTACCAAGACCAGCTTGATGCGCTCAAGGTAGCATTTTCTTAAACTCCCGGTCAATACACCAGAGTGTAGTATCTGCAAAAAATGGAAAAAATTCCCTATACCCAGGTGTAGAATTTGGAAAAAAATACGCTGGGTTGTCCCCTGAGCCTGGTATTTTCATATTTCCACCAATGCTATTCAGTTTTCATATAAGGCAAATGGAGGGATTGCATTTTGGCTTTTGCGGGCGGGGATGAACAACCAGTTGCGTCCGCGACAAACTCTCAATAGTTCCATGATTGCCGAGGCAGAGCGTAGCCCGCAGCAAAGCAACTCGTGGCGAGCCAAAAGACGCCGCTTTGTATTGACGCCAGCGCCACTCAACTTACAGAATCTTGCCGTGGGTGAAGACCATATAGGCGCCTTTGGCCTTGACCAGCTCGCGCGCCTCGCGTTTAGCGCGGTAGCCGAAGAAGATGACCTGTACTTCGGGCGACGGCGATTCGGATTCGCTTACAGACGCCTTGATCCGCTCCGTCTGTTCTATGAAGCGCTCGACCTCGCCGGCAGTCAGGTTGCTTTTAACCTCGCCCAGCACCAGCACCGGTTGGCCGTTGATGCTGCCGCGGATTGCCAGATCGATTTCAATGGTCTGGCCGGTCCCCGGTATTTCAAACTCGTCGCGGCCGGCGTCGT
>JAGRNA010000243.1 GCA_020441005.1 Leptospiraceae bacterium | reverse complement strand
TGCTGGATTTTCAAAACCTGCTCAAACAGCACTTTGAGCTGGAGGAGGAGGTCGGCTTCAAGCATAGCATGTTCATTGGCAATCAGGAAAAGTTGAAATCGGTGCAGGAGTTCAAGACCGAGCACCATCAAATGCTGGCCCAAATCAGCGATATTGTGGATACGCAGCGCAATATATCAGCGCATGATGAATTGCGTCGCAATTTGCTTAAGCAAAAAGTGGATCAGTTGGTGCGCCAGATTGCCAATCACGAGCATAACGAAGCGCGCATCATTTCCGAGACGATTCAGGAATTCAAGAATGCCGGGCGCTTTACAACCGAACCCACTTTTACCGAGACGCAAATTGAGGGCTTTGAAAAAGACCTGAATTTTATTTTCCCGGATACCTGGAAAACAGTGGTGACAAACGGCAGTTACGACCAGTCCACCTTCTACTTCGAGGAACCGCATGCGCATGCGGCCCACCCGGATTACGTAATCTTTGCGACCTGGAATGATATCGGCTTTGGATTTTGCAAGGCGGATCCAAAGCGTCAGCCGCATTTTTATCCGGTCTATGTCTTGAGTGATGACATGCAGCCCGAGCGTAAATACGATGATTTCAATACCTGGTTTCAACTGGTTTTCGAAATCGCGAACCAGCCCATCAACGCCGGCTAGCCCTGAGTAGCGCGGCTATCAAGGGTGGCCAATTCGGCATCACTGATTGATCCGAACAAAATCAAAAACTGGGCCGGGTAGTAGGTCAGCATAACCCACGGCCAGCTAAAGTTGAAATCGCCGAATTTTTGCAGAGCGATCAGGCTGTCAGACAAGAGAAAGCAAAGAGCGCCTGCAATTACAGCCGGCCACGGGGAGCGCCGCAGCAATGCGGCCCCATTCATGGCAAAAATAACGCCGATATAAGCCATCACCGCGATTTGCAAATTGGCCGGTATGCGCGGAAATAAGTACAGGGCCAGGGCGGTAACGAGAGCGCTAAGCAGCAGTAGCGGGATGACAGCCCGGTTCTGCCACTGGAATGTATGCAGAAAGGAAATGACATAAAAAATATGGCCGACTAAAAACAGGATCAGCCCAAGCAAGAAGTGATTCGGCAATTCCGGCGAAGATAAAATAAAATCGCCGGCTGATCCAAAGAGGATTCCGGCGCAAAGAGCCCAGCCCCCGGGCAAGGCCGGCATGCGCCGCAGGGCCACCGCTGCCAAAATCCAGATCGGCAGGGTCTTGAACCATGGATTGAGTGTGGAATGCCAATCAAGGATCCGGAACAGCACAATATACAAGACTGCCAGGGCGGTATACAGATACAGGATATAGATATCAGATTTTCGATTTAGCATGCTGAATAGGCTCTCAGGTCTGGATTGGATTTGCGTCGGGATCAATGTCGCGATCCACAGCCAGGAGCCGCGGCGGCAGGGATTGTCCTTGTTGCTGCCGACGGATCAGCCCGGCGCTTACCTGCAGCAATTGGGCCAGGATTCCATCCATGGTTTCGGTCGGAACACCGTAAAACAGAAAATTAATCGGGGTCAAACCGCCCAATAAATACACATGGATTACAGCCGGCAATCTGGCGGAGGGGGCCGTTGATCGATTGGGAAAAAAGAGGCGGATCTGGTTGCCAACAATGTGTCTGGTCTGCGGATCGCGCAGCAGGCTTTGCTCTAGCTGCACATCTTCTTTGGCGATGCGCGGCGCCCGGCTGGTATGCAGTTTTTGGAAATAATGCATTAAGTCTGTGAACTCGGCGGTCTTCGTAGAGCCGCTGGCAAACCAGAGATGCGACTGTGTACTTTGCCCAAAGAGTTCATCGAGCTGCCTGGCCTTCAGGACCGAACTTCCGGTCACACCGATAATCACATCTACGCCCGCGCGCTCGGCAGGCTTTAATGCAGACCAGCTTTGCACCTCGAGATTGGGTAGTCGCATTGCTGTTGTTACAGCCAGGTCTATACCCAGCACTTTGGCAGGCGTTAATTTGGCTCCCAGATCCAGCATAACATTGGATCCAATGGCGCCCCGGCTGCCGAGCACCAAAGCCTTGCGCTCGGAAAATACCTTTCCCTGGCCATGCAAAATGCTTTCCATGGCATGCAATATGGAAATCGAAACTTCCTCCGATTCACGATTGCGTTTGATGTCGGAAATAGCGATACTGCCGGCGCAGAATTGCAGGCGGCCGTGCCTTTGCTCGACAGTTTCGAGCTGGTTAAAACCGTTACGGGTGTGTTCAACGGTATATAATAAGATGTTTTTAAGAAAGGCAGCCAGACTCTTTTTAATCGGGATGCGGCTTTGCGCCAGGCCCCAATCGGCGAGCACCGGCCCTGTGATTTGAAAATGCTCCAGAGCTTCTGCGAGCGTGGCCTTTTGCAGGCACAGATCGTTCAGGATGGGTGCCAGGTAACCGCCGTCTTCAATAATTACAACGCGCTGCCCGCTTTGCCAGGCCTGCAGGGCGGAGTGTAAAAACAGATGCCCCGCTGTAAGTTGCATAGCTTCAAAGTAGGGCAGCCGGGCTTTGATCAGGTAGCGTTGTAATGCGCCCAGATGCCCGGCATCGGAATAGAGTCCCGAGAATATATGATAGCCGGCCAGGTTATCGCGATCATCGACTTTTTGCAGCCCGGCAAAAAAATACTGCTCGGCATTTTGCGTCAAGAGGGCTTCCAGATAATCAGCCGGTATTTGCCCGGCATATTTCACAAAGAACACATCTAAAAATGCTGGCCGTGTTTCTTCGATGGCCTTGATGGTCGCCAGGATCTCGCCGGTAATGTGGTGAATCAAAAAGATGCGCGTATTTTCAAACAATCCAGCGGACTGGCGGGCAACCCGGGCCAGGCCGGGCATGCGGTTCAGGTAGTAATCCAGGCTGGATTCGGCCCGCGGCTCTTGCAGGCTGATGTTGAGGCTGCGACCGCGCCGGGAGAGGTCCAGCCAGGCCTTTTCGTTCTGGTATTTGATCAGAATTGTACTGCCGCCCAAAAGCAGCTCCACAACCTGGTGATCTTCCAAAACAATAATGATGCGCTTGAAAAGATCAATGACCCACTCGGAGCTTTGTTCCAGGATTGTGTGCGCAAAATTAGCCGGCCAGCGCAGTACCAGGGTCTCACAATCGGCTAAGCGCACCTGCTGCAACTGTTGAAAAAAGTGCTGGTTGCGCCGGTCGGTATCAAAGTACTCTGTGCTTTGATTTTCACATTCGCGCAGGACACCCTGATAGATGCCGTGTGCTATGCGGCTTAGTCCTTGAATATAGGAGCGCCGGTTCAGGTCGCGGACTGTGATCGGTTGCAGTTTTTTAAGGTCAAGGCGTTGATCACGTTTGCTTTCAATGGTAATGCGGAGCAGTTTTTCGGCGCCTAAACGTTCTACCAGGAAGTAAAAGTCGACTTCCGGGTTGGCCAGGTGACGGTCGACCTGATCGCTATAAAAAGGAAAGAGCAAGGCCGGGTGTCGCTCATGGGTCGTTGCTGGACCGCTCGGCTGATTTGGCAGGTTTTTGACTGGCGTATCGCTTTGGAAGTGCTCGGGAAACATTACCTGTGCCCAGCCGGGTCGTTGAAAGGTGCCGAATACAGTCCGTAGTTGGTTCTGAAAGGATTCAAAATAATTATCCAGATTGGCAAGCACTGTGCGTCTGGAAAAAAGAGAAACGGAATCGATCCCCAGCGCGATCAAATCGGGAGTGATATCGCCAATCAGGCGGCGATAGACAAAAATGTCTGCGTTGCCGTTTTGCAGCTGATTTTGCACTTCATCGCCAATCAGGCGCGCCACAACAGACAAGCCGGTAAAAAGCTTCAGTTCGCTTAGATCCAGCCGCCACAAGGCGGGCTCCTGTTCCAACAGTGGGATGCCCAGCGAGGTTTGTATACTGCGCTTGCTCATGCTGCGGCCAAATGTTATACTGCCTACAAGGCTTCGAATTCGCTTTGTTCGATGACTGTGAATACGGAATTCAGACCGGAGACGCGAAACACACGTTCTACTTCACCGCTAACACCATAGACGTATACATCCCGATACGATTTCGCGGCCTGCATCTTCAACTTGATCAGGTCGCCGATCCCCGCCGAATCCACGTATTCCAGCTGACTCAAGTCAATGGCAAAGATGCCGGTGCCATCGGCGATCTGTTCTGCCACGCAGGCGTCAAAACGGACCTTGTCTTCCAGGGTTAGACGACCTTCAATAGCCAGGACGACTCGCTCTTTTTTGCGTTCAACTGTGAAACTGGCCATATTGTTGACCAGTGTATTGGCAGGTGGAGCAACATGTCAATTCCCTTTATGAAAAGTGATTGTCAGGCCCCGCTTTCATGAAATCCATAGCAGAACTGGAATCTCGGGGGTAGAATTGTGCAAAAAAAACTAGTTTGGATCGTTTCAATATTGGCCGCGATCGTTATGTCGCTATGGTTGCTGGTATACGCGATTACCTTTCATCCGGCAGATGTGCAGGCCGCCGAATTACAATGTCCAGCCGAGACACCCGAGCTCAGCCTCAATCAGACCGTCCGGGTGCTGAACTGGAATGTGCAGTACATGGGCAGCAAGAACAATGTGTTCTGGTACGATCTGCCGATTAATATGTCCGCTGAAGAAAAGGCCAAATATACAACCGTTGACTATCCTTCGCAGTCCGATATCACCAGCACACTGGACGAAGTGGCGCGAGTCATTAAAGATGAAAATCCGGACCTGGTTATGCTGCAGGAGGTCGATCAAAATTCCGGCCGCACGCATAATGTCGACCAGGTGGCCGAGCTGCAACAAAGGCTGGGCGGCGCTTACCCCTGTCAAAGCGAGGCTTACTACTGGAAGGCCAGCTTTGTGCCGCATCCCAATATCGCCACATCAGTGGGCATGAAACTGCTAACGCTCAGCAAGTATAAAATTGAATCCGCCACCAGGCATCAATTGCCGCTCATCCCGCAATCCTGGCTGCAACAGCAGTTCAATCTGAAGCGGGCAGTCCTGGAAAGCCGACTGCCAGTCAAAAATGGAACGCCTTTTGTGGCCCTGAATACGCACTTGTCGGCCTTCTCACAGGGCAGTGATACCATGGAAAAGCAAATTGCCAAACTAAACAGCCTGCTGCAAGGTCTGGATAAGGAAAAGCTGAACTGGATATTGGGCGGCGATTTCAATCTGCTACCGCCAGGCATTTCGAACAAAATGGTGCATCCCACCGCTGAGGCATACTACAATGAGGTCTCGGAGATTGAACCTTTATTTGCCAGTTACGCTTCTGTATTTACCACAAAAGAACTGCAAGGTCCCGATCGGGCGCGTTATTTCAGTTATTTATCGAATAGTCCCCTGGTAGAGGAGATGGACCGCACCATTGACTATATTTTTCATGCCCGGAGCGTTGTTGTCAAGGGCGGACGAGTACGCCAAAAAGACACGCAAAAGATCAGCGACCATATGCCCCTGATCGCTGATTTCAGTCTGACCAAACCTTAAGGAAGCGGAGCGCTTGCTGCCCTCTAGCAGACAACGGAT
>JAGRNA010000242.1 GCA_020441005.1 Leptospiraceae bacterium | reverse complement strand
GGGTTTTACCGGCCAAATTGGTAATCTCATCCGCAACCACGGCGAAACCGCGCCCCGCATCCCCGGCCCGCGCGGCCTCAATGGATGCATTCAGCGCCAATAGATTGGTCTTGTCCGAGATATCGGAGATCAGACCGGTAATACTGGTGATTCGTTGGCTGATCGCCTGGATTTGTTGCATCGCCACGGTGGTATTCCGGGCCTGCTGTTCTCCCTGGACCGCATTTTGGCTCAAGTCGTTGGTATGATCGATTAACTCTGCGACCGTGGCCTTCAGATTGTGCGCATTGGTAACCAGTTTTTCAATCCCCTCGTTAATATTCTGGACGCCCTGCGAGGAGTCCCTGGCCGATTCCGCAATCAATTGAACAGAAGCGCTAAGCTCCTCGATCGAAGACGAGCTTTGGACGCTGGATTCCACCAGACTGGTTGATGAGCTTGCCAGCTGATTGGCCTGTGTGCTGACATCGCGCGCAGCCTGGTTGTTTTCTGCCGAGTTGGTGTTGATACTGTCAACGATCGCCATCAGCTTTTGACGCATGGACTCCAGACCGGCCATCAGACCGCCCAACTCATCCATCCGGCGGTGGGTAATAGCATGCCGCAGATCCCCGCCTTCGATCCATTGCAAATTGGTCTGGATTTTTAACAGGGGATTGGTTACAAAAGATTTGATAAATATAAAAATGCCCACCATCACCACGATAAAAATCAACGCGCCGGCCAGCAGCAATTTTATACGAAACCAGTTCGTTTCCCTGTTGATCTGAGCCAGGGGCACTTCCATCCGCACAGCCCCCAGCACTGTGCCTACCGGGACAAAGTGGCAGGCCAGGCAGTTTTTACCCAGGTATTTGGTGGAGTTCAGAATGGGCTTCACTACATAGAGCACTTCCTCACCATTGCGACGCACAATTTGACTGAATTCACGACCGCTATCCAGCACCTGTTGCACATGGATGTCATCGCTTTTCTCGAGTTGGGTGGCCTCGCCGTATTGATTCTCAACCGCTTTACCGCGCACAACCTGCAAATCCCGCACTCCTTCGGATTCCATGATCTGTTCTAGAAAGATATGACGGTTCTCCATTGTGCCGGTAACCATCAGGGTGGTCAATCCGGCCAGAGTCAGCTGCTGAACTGATTCGGTAAAGCTCTGGGCCTGCTTGATTGCGACCCTTTTTTGTTCAAATCCAATCCAGGCAATCGCCAGGATGCCGACGAGGGTCATCCAAACGCCGCATATAATTGTAATGCGTAGCCAGAGCTTCAAATTTTGGAACCAATCAAGCATTGTCGAACCTGCAGGTGCTTTGCCTTAAGCTACTCCACGGGGCTGAATTCTGAAAAATCATGCCTGGGGTACCTTTACATGTAAGTATATTGTAAGCGAGTCCTTGATCAAGATTTATTTCTTTTTTAACTTTATTTTGCCGGAATGCACCTGGATCATTCCCGACGCATCAGGAATTTTTCCAGGTATTCGGTAATGTCCTGGATATTACGATTGATCATCCGCTTGAACTCCGTGGGTATATTCTGCGACTTGATTACGCGATAGTAGTTTAGGGCATTCTTGAGCATCTTGCGACGCGTAAATTCCTGCGCTTTGACCAGCATGGGCTTATATTTATAGTAAGCAAACTCCATTGTATGATAATCGGCGCTCAACTTGAAGGAATCCGGAATTTTACTGAAATCATAGGTTAAGGTCAAAAAGGGAGCATCGTCCTCTTCGGGCGGCTTGAGCTCCAATACCCCATGAATCTCCTGGGGGGCCGGCTTGTCTTTTTCTGCCGCATCGTCACCAAATCCGTCCAGATCCGGAAAATCACCAACATCTTCGACACCCTCGCTAAACTCGGGGGTCATCGGAGCGGGAGCAGACTCGGCAGCCTCGGTAGGAGCACTACTCACCGGCCCGCTTTCGATATAGGGATCACTGGCACCAGGCATTCCGATCGGCTTTAGCTCCGGGCGGCTCAGCTCCATT
>JAGRNA010000241.1 GCA_020441005.1 Leptospiraceae bacterium | reverse complement strand
CCCGGTTCCGTTATTGTCGATATGGCTGCCGAGAGTGGTGGTAACTGTGAGTTGACCAGGGCGGGCGAAGTGGTAGATCATAACGGGGTCAAGATCCACGGGGTAGTGAACCTGCCGGCCCAGACGCCCTATCACGCCAGTCAGTTGTATTCCCGCAATTTGCAGGCTCTGATCGACTATATTACCAAAGAAGGTCAACTGCAGCTCGACCTGGAAGATGAAATCGTGCAGGGAGCCCTGTTGGTGCACCAGGGCGCGGTGATTCATCCCAAGGTTAAAGAGCTGCTGGGCTAATAACAAACTCGGCAGTAAATTCGCAATATATCATCAAGGTAGAATTAGTAAATAAACAAGGATAAACACATGGCCGTAATCGTTGCAGTTAGCATATTGGTGCTCTCCATCTTCCTGGGATTTGAGTTGATCAGTAAAGTTCCACCCACCTTGCATACCCCCTTGATGTCCGGTTGTAATGCAATTTCCGGGATTACTTTGGTGGGTGCTGTTTTGAGCGCCGGTGAAAGTGGTCAAGCGCTCTTGTTTCAGGTGGCCGGGATTGGTTTTAGTATGACCACGCTGCTTGGATTTCTGGCGGTGATCTTTGCCACGATCAACGTGATTGGCGGCTTTTTGGTTACAGACCGAATGCACCGCATGTTTAAAAAATAGAAGCCGATTAAGCGACACGTTCTGCGCAACTAAGGAAAGTATCTATGGAAAATTTAGAAAGTATCAAGGGCATTGCCTACCTCGTCTCGGCGGTCTTTTTTATAGTTGGTATTAAATACCTGGGCGCTGTGCGCACGGCCAGGAAGGGCAACTTTTACGCCGCCCTGGGTATGTTTATCGCCGTTGTGGCCACGCTCTTTGATGATCTGTCTTTCGAGTTGATTCTGGCCGGCATTGTGATCGGATCCTTGATCGGGGTCGTGATTGCCTATAAGGTCGAAATGACGGGTATGCCCCAGATGGTTGCCATCCTGAACGGTTTTGGCGGCATTGCCTCCTTATTAGTCGCCACAGCCGAGTTTTCCAACGGCAAGGCCATGGAATTGACTCCTGAAATTGCGGCCGTTCTCAGTATCCTGATCGGTGGTGTTACCTTTACGGGTTCGATGATAGCATTTGGCAAATTGCAGGGTCTCGTCACAGAGCGGGCGGTTGTTTTTAGCGGTCAACATCTGCTGAACCTGGTTTTAATCATTGTTACATTGGCCATTGGAGTCGTTATCAGCCTCAATCCGGCAATGCAAGCAACTGTTATGAGTAGCATCGGTCTGGGAGCCTTTGATCCGCAAGGTACGATGATTCTAATCATGATTGGCCTGGCATTGCTGTTGGGGGTGCTGGTTGTGATTCCCATCGGCGGCGCCGACATGCCGGTTGTTATTTCGCTCTTGAATTCCTATTCCGGGATTGCAGCCTCCACCACCGGCTTTGTGCTGGGAAATTCCGTGTTGATTATTACCGGAGCCCTGGTTGGAGCGTCCGGCATCATCCTGACCCAAATCATGTGCAAAAGCATGAATCGTTCTTTGATGAACGTACTGCTGGGCGGCTTCGGCCAAACGGCAGGTGCGGCTCCGGCGGTAACGGGCGCACAGGCCGATATTGTAGTCAAGCAGATTGGCGTGGAAGAATGTGCCATGCTTTTTGACTCGGCTTCTTCGGTCGTCATTGTGCCCGGCTACGGAATGGCCGTTGCGCAGGCCCAGCATGTGGTGCGGGAGTTGATGGAGCTTTTGGAAAAAAAAGGTGCCAAGGTTCGCTTTGCTATCCACCCGGTGGCCGGCCGCATGCCTGGCCACATGAATGTGCTGTTGGCCGAGGCGAATGTCGAATACGACAAGCTGCTTGAGATGGACGAAATCAACGATGATTTTTCAAACACCGATATTTCATTGATTATCGGTGCGAACGACGTGACCAACCCGGCTGCGCGCCATGATCAATCCAGCCCGATTTATGGCATGCCGATTTTGAATACGGATAAGTCGCGCACTGTTGTTGTGATCAAACGCAGCTTGCGGCCCGGTTATGCCGGAATTGATAATGAACTTTATGGCTACCCCAATACGCTAATGTATTTGGGCGATGCCAAGGAAGCGATCAGTAAACTGATTTCTGAAATTAAAGAAAATATGTAAT
>JAGRNA010000240.1 GCA_020441005.1 Leptospiraceae bacterium | reverse complement strand
GGCGGTTAGACGGTGTAAAAATCAATTGTGGACTGGAGTTCCGGCGGCAGACCCTTTTCTTCGTATTTGCGGTACTTGGTTTCCAGCTCGCGTAACTTGCGATTGCGAATATTCTTGAAGCGATTATGAATTTCAGCGTAGGCTGGTTGGGATGCGATTTCGTCGCGGATTTTTTTATGAAAAGGGACATGCTTATACATAATATTGCGGCAAACCTTGTTTAGTTTTAGCACGCCCTCGGCCTCAAACTGGATCCAGTTGATATAGTCATTGGAAAAACGGGAGCGGTCGTCGCGGAAACGCTTGAACTCGCCCTGCAGTTTTTCCTTTTGTTCCTTGGATAGATCCCGGTTTTTACGATAGAATTGCACGTAATCGGTATAGTCCGCGGTAATCGACGACTGGGCTACGTTATTCCAGTCTGCGCCCATAATGGTTTTGGTCAATTCCCAGCGGAAGGCGGCCACCGCATCCAGCAGCATCTTGTACAAATCCTCAGTGGCGAATACAGGCAAGGTGACGCGTCCCATGGACTTCTTGTCCCGGGTCGATAACTCTTGCCACATCATCATTTTACTGCCTATCGAAGGCATCCGAATAAACCAGGGGAAAACCTGGATCTGGACAAATTCCTTGATAATATCCCGTTCGGTATCGTTCAGGATGACTTCCCGATGAAATGCGGAATAATCGACATTCAATAACTGATCCAGGACCTGCGCCAGACGCTCGTTGGTTACAACGCAGCGTTCCAGCGGAATCGATATCTGATGGCGCGTGAGGATTGCGAAGGCTGTGGTGGGTGTGCCTGAGGTCAGGCGCACATTTTCACTGACCAGATTCTTGATTTCGGACTGCACCCGCCGCTGCATGGTATTGATATCAGGGGGCACTTCGCTCTCTTTCTTCCAGCCCTTGTCCCGAAAATCCTGTTTTAATAGCTGGAAGTAGGTTTGGCCCATCGGATCCACGGAGGGCGCCTCCGCGTTGTCACGAATCTTGTCCAGCCATTCCAGGGTCGAAACAATGGGATATTGGCTGCTGCTGTTATCAATGCATTGGTACAGGAAAACCAGATGTTCCGGATCCAGCATTTTCTCGTCCAGAAAACCAAATTCCAGCATCATCTGTACGTAGCGCGGCACGTTGCCCTTGCTTTCGGTAAACTTGAACCACGCGGCTTCGTAGACCTTCCAGTAGATTTGCTCAATGGCTTTGCGTAATTTGCGCGGCTCACCGGATGAATCCAGGGGCGATGATTCCGCATCAAGATTGCGCAAGAGCTGATTTAGATTCTTGTGATCCTCCGCTGGCAGCTTCAGGAAGCTCATGATCTTGCCCAGGCTGCCATCCAGTTCTTTCATGATGGCGTCATGATCGCTGCTGACAGTGGTGGTTTTGGCCGCCGTCTGTTGCATTTCCTGGACCTGCTCATTACTGGCCAAAAATCCTCTCAGCTTGCCGAGAGAGGGACCGGCATCCTTGAAGGGTCGTAGCAGAATGGATTGATACTGCTTTTGCAATAAATCGCTGCGGTCACAGAAGAACTGGACGATTTGACTGAATTCCGGCAGCGGAATATCACTAAAACCGGAGTCGAGCGTGTCGGCCGTTAGCCAAAACTTTTCGGCAAAGGAATACTCGCCTTGCAGCAGATTTTCCATCGCTTCATTGATTAATTCCTGAATTTGGTAGATTTCATGCTGGTTGGCGGCGATGATTGCGGCCAGTTTGCGTGACAAGCCTTCCAGGATCTTGATATTCGCCTTGTACATAGCTCCCTGGATATTGCCCGGTAATGCCAACAGGGACCGTAGAAACTGAAACTCCTCGGAGTCAAAAGCGCTGATGTACTCATAGTTTTTTGCCAGTACACTGCGATGGTCTGCGTTGAGCCAGGCAGCATTGATTTGGCGCGGGATTTCACCCTTGTTTTCGGTAAAGGCGGCCAATGTGACCCGCGCCCTGGTGATGACCGGATCGATCACACCGCCGCTAACGTTATCCCGGGGTTGGTATTGCTGCGGATTGCAGCGCGAATAGGCGATACCTAGATTATCCTGCGTCTTTTCCAGCTCAGCCAATAGCGAGATCAGTTTTTGAGCCGACTGATAGGAACCGATCACCTCCTGGGCCAGCGAGCGGCTGGCCATCAGGCCCACATTGAGCTTGCCCATAATCAATTTGGTAAAGGGTCCCTTGGCGGGAAAGGCGCTGATCACGCATTCCGTCAGGCTCTTGAAACCAGTCAGGTGACTGTCGCCTTTGACCAGGGCGGCAAAGCCGGGATACGAATTGTTCTCCATGGTGTAGAGAATTGTTTTCGATTCCGGATCGAATTTACTGTAGGCCCCGACCCGCCCCTGGTGCAGTATGCAAAGCATATCGGCTTGTTTGCCCGGCTCAAACAGGATGGTGCCGGCCGGGATCTTTTGTTGCTGGATTGGTTTGGCAGGCGTAAGTGGCATGGAGGCTCTAAAAAGGACTCAATCGGTTATGCCGATGATCACAGACGGCATCTATACGTAAAGAAACTTCCCAAAGAATTTATTGTGGTCCCAACTATGGTCTCCTGGCACTGGATGGCAAGCCCTGGGCGTGCTTTCTGTTTGGTGCGCTTACCGACCGGATTTGGTGCTTGCCGTTCAGCGCCGGCGTGTCAGAATGGGAAAGCAATGTCAGTTAGCCGGCAATCAAAGAGTGCCCTGGTAACAGGTGGAGCAGTGCGCCTGGGACGAGCCTTTGTTTGGCATCTCGCATCCCGGGGCTATCATATTGGCATTCATTATAATCAGTCCGACGCGGCCGCTCGCTCTCTGAAGGCGGAGCTGGAGCGGACCTTTCACGGCATTCAGGTAGCCTTGCTGGGCGCCCGCTTTGATGCGGCTTTTGACGCAGAGCGTTTTGTCCAGCAGGCCGCGCGCCAGTTGCCGGATTTGCAGTTGCTGGTGAACAGCGCGTCGCTGTACATTGCCGGCACTGTGGCGGACTCCCGCTTGACTGATTTTAGCAGTCAAATGCTGGTGAATTGTTTTATACCGATCGAATTGACCCGTGCCTGGTCGCGATTATCCGGTGATTTGCAAATTATAAACATTATAGATAATAAAATCCATTTTAATCAAAATACCTACTGCGCCTATTTGTTATCGAAAAAGGCCCTGGCCGAGTTTACGCGCATGGCGGCGCTGGAATATGCCCCCCGCTTGCGAATTAATGCGATCGCACCCGGAGTCAGCCTGCCAGCTGAATCGCGCAGCAACAATTACCTGCAGTGGCGCCAGGCCGCCATCCCTATGCAAAGAATCGGCGGTAGCGAGCCCTTGCTGCATGGCCTGGACTATTTGTTAGACGCATCCTTTGTCTGTGGTCAGATTTTGACAGTTGATGGTGGCGAGAGTCTGATGCAAATTGGTCGCAATGCAGTGAGTTATCAGGATGACTAAGAGTTCAACACGCTCCCCGGGCCCGCCAGTCCATCTGTACATCGTTGCGGTTGGATCCAATATTGATGCGGAGCTGAATTATGGCCGCTTGCTGACTATCCTGGAGCAGGAACAGGATTTGGTCGCCACGGCCAGTGCTATCTGGACCAAACCGGAAGACTACCTGGATCAAGCCGATTTTTTAAACTCCGCCGTCGCCTTGCGAACCACAATGGATGCGATGCAATTAAAAGCGTGGCTCAAAGAGCTGGAAATACGACTGGGACGGGTCAAGGGACCGATCAAGGCCGGACCCCGGACCATGGATCTGGATATCATTATTCAGGATGGACGCCTGATGGACGCGGAGTATCTGCATCGGGATTACATTCAAGCGCCGGTGGATCAACTGCTGGCAGTGCTCGGAATTGCGCCGCAATCGGATGAATACTCCTGATTCCCGGCGCAAAAAAAGAGTCTTGCCAATAGAATGATCGCATGAGACCGGTGTTGTGTCGTGCGTCAGGACCTGGGAAAACATTTTCGGTTTTTTATGGGCCGCCGCACGGTGTTTCGCGATCTGTTTATCCGGATAATGGCCTGGCTGGCAGTTTTCTGTGGCATTTCCGGCGCGGGTGTCTGGTATTACCGCCAATACAATGCCCGGCAGGACAATCACAAGCATTTGCAGCGTATGCTGTCCATGACGGCGCAGGCCTTGACGCTGGCGCTGCAGCGTGAGCCCGGTTTGCTGCAATCTGCGCAGGGGATGGGGCAGCTGCTACAGCAGGTGAGTTTTTTGGGCATTGATCCGGATTTTTACACCATTGAGATGCATGCGGCTGATCAACAAGTGGTATGGCCGCCAGAGCCCGCAACCACACAGCTGCAAAGCAGAGTATTTTGCCAAAAAACCAGCATCCAGGATCCAGACGGGGCGGCAGCGGAGCTCCGGCTTTGTTATGCCGCGCAAACGGGCGGCCAAACCG
>JAGRNA010000239.1 GCA_020441005.1 Leptospiraceae bacterium | reverse complement strand
CCTGATTTCATCGAGCAAACGCAGCTTGGATGCCCTTTGGCCAGCCAAATATTGCACAACCAGACGTTCAGAGCTGACATGGGAGAGCAAGCGATCATATAACTCCTCCCCTTCTTGCCTGGCCCAGGGCAGGTTCGAGGCCGGATCGGCAACAATCAACATGCGCACTTTTTCCAGATGGTCCTGTGCGCGCGCAACACTTTGCGCTCCCACATGCACTCCGATCGCCAGACGATCCATTAAAAAGCTGTTTCCGTCATGAAGTATATGCCAGGGGATATCAGCCAGGCTGGTATCGACATGCCAAAAAATGGCCTGATCAAACCTCTGCGCCAAAAGAGGCTGCATTTCGGTGGGCAAGAGCTGGCGATAGAGGTGTTCCCCGATATCCTTGATTCGCTGCGCCATTACAGCAGACCAGTGCGAGTCGCCTACCTGCTGATAGGCCGCTAGTCCAATTTGATGCCAGGCCTGCAATAGCTCCTGGATTAAATCCGGATCCATTCTGGCATGCAAATGCAGATGTTTTTCCGGTTGTTCATCGACCAGGTTGAAAATGAGCTCACTCAGGCTACGATCTACAATGATGTTTGACAGCCTCATAAGGATTCAATCAAATAGTCCGGAATTGCGTCTGAATCGACTGACAAGTTCAAACACTGCATTGACTGTCAGTACAGGGCTCAGGGCTTGTATGTAAAGTCTATGTTGCTGCATCTCCTCTATATCATTTTGCAAATTGGCTTTGGTGCAGGTCTGCTCATTCCGGGATTCTTGTTGTCTGGTCAGGATCGCAGCAATCGAATCTACAGAGGTTTTTTTTTCCTAAGCCTCTTTTTTTGCCTATCGTTTGGAATTGATGCCTGGAGTCGTTTGCTCTTACACCTGCGCTTTTCTATTGGACCGTGGTTGTTTGCCATCAGCGATATTTGTCTGAATCTGGGCGCCTTGACCCTGTTGTTTGTCAGTATCAGTTTCCCCCGCAGAATGCGGACAAATGAGACCATTTGGCGGCATCCCGGCTTTCGGGGTAGAATGCCAGTCTCGTGGTGGATTGCTCTTTGGATGAATATAGCCCTGGCATTGCTCAGCTTTAGTTCCTTGTATTCCACCCAGGGCTCATTTAATCAGATCACGGGAACCTATGTTTCTGTAAAAGGTCCCATCTTCTTTGCAAATCGCATTCTATTTCTGGCCAGTCTGATCGTTGCCTGGAGAGCCCAGTGGCGATTTTATCGCAGCCAAAGCAGTGATCCCAGACGCGGACACTCCGCCTGGTTATTATGGTCGATTGGTTTATTGGGACTGGTATTTATGATTTGGCAAGTACTTGCCAATAGCACCTGGTACGGAAATGAAGCGGCGCTATTATGGGGGGCCAGCGTCCTTATATTCACCGTTCTGACCTATCGAATCTTCAATAATTTGAATATCAACTATAAAGCCAGCCTTGTTTATAATACGGCCACAGCGTTTTTTTATCTGCTTGTTTTAACGCCATTTGTTTATATTACCTACCTGCTACTTGATCTGTCACACCGATTTCCATTCTGGATGCTTCTTTTTCTTGGCAGCCTTTTGTATCTGGCTTTTCAGATTCTTTCCAACGGCATTGTACCATGGCTGCAAAGACAGATTCTGCGGAACCAACGCATCGCGCAAGAAAGCATTTCTGAATACAATTTACACATACAGGAACTGGATCCTCCCGGTTGGCAGAATATACCTGCCATGCTGCAATTATTTGTAAATAGGCACTTTCAGGCCAGATTATTTGCTTTTTACAGCAGTGCCCATCTGCGCAAAGACCAAAAAACCGATCCGCTTTTCAGACTCGATCAGGCGACAGTAATCCAATCCAGGCCGGGACGATCCCTGGCAATGCAATTACAGGCCGAATTTACGTCCTTTTGTAATTACCTGGTCAAGCAGGGCAAAAGCGGCGGTTTGTTAGTTGAGCTTTTATACTACTCGGAACGGCTCGGATTGAGTGCGATAGCCAGACAACTTACAGAGCTTTCATCCTGCGGTGTGGAAATGCTGCTATTGTTATTCGATCACCAGGCCCAGGAAGCGAACCAACAACTGATCGGAATCATCCTGCTTGGAGAACATTCGACACAGCGCGCTTTGGATTACACAGATTTTACCTTGCTTTCCCTGCTATTGACCCCGACTGTGCTGGCTTTAAAAAACCGCCAGCTATTTGAAGCCAGCTTGATTCTGCAAAAACGGCTGGAAGAGGAAAACACCCGTATCAGTCAAAAATTGAGCGATTCACTGGAAGTGGAAGGTTTGAGCAGAAAAACCATGGCTGTCTTGCACTCCGATAGCCCCATGCAAATGATAATGGATCGCGCTCGGCGCTTTGCTGTGGATGGCAGCTCAATTTTAATCACTGGAGAAACAGGCACAGGCAAGGGGCAACTAGCTCGTTATATTTATGATCATAGCAACCGCAACGGACAGTTTATTAGCATAAATTGCAGCGCGATACCGGCAGATTTGATTGAGAACGAACTTTTCGGTCATGTCAGAGGAGCCTACACCGGCGCGGTGGAAAATCGTTCCGGTCTGATTGCCCAGGCGCAAAACGGGGTCCTGTTCATTGATGAAATTGGAGAGCTTTCCCTGGAAAGTCAGATTAAACTATTGCGTTTAATCCAGGACCGTACATATGAGGCGCTCGGTTCGAATGAAAGCCTGAGCACAAACGCGCTTTTTATTTTTGCCACCAACAGAAACCTGGACCTGATGATCAAAGACGGTCACTTTCGTCAGGATCTCTTTTACCGGATCAGTACCTTCGAATTGCATATACCTCCGCTCCGGGAACGTCGAATGGATATTGAAAGCCTGTTAGACTTCTATCTGGCACAAGCCGCGCTGCGTTTTCACTGTGACCAATTGACTCTGGATCCAGACGCCCGTCAAATGTTGTTGCAGTATCATTATCCGGGCAACATACGGGAACTGGAAAACCTGATTTTGAGGGCCAGTGTTTTAACCGATAGGGAGGTCATTCTGGCCCGGCACTTGCCGGTTCTTTTTGCAAATCGGCCTGATTTTCGTGCTCGCCAGCTAAGACTCGGTCAACTGGAATCGGAACGCAATAACCTGGAGCGCGATTTAATCCTGGAAGCGTTACAGACCAAGGACGGCAACCAGAGGGGTGCAGCCGAACTACTCGGGATATCGAGAGGAGCGTTACAGTATAAAATGAAACAGTATCAGATCGAATTTCGGCCTGAAAAAAACCATTAATACAGTCTATCTCACCTGGGTGCCATGCCGTCAGCGTGCAGAAGGGCTGCCAACCCGTATGCGCAGTTTCTGTTTGCCGCCACGAATTCAAAAAAAAGTTTACTCTAAAGCAAGCATGCATATCCTGGCATTTCGTTGACGTGCATTGCATGTTCGAGGGGTAGTAGCTCAGCTGGTTAGAGTGCCGGTCTGTCACACCGGAGGTCGCGGGTTCAAGTCCCGTCTACCCCGCATTTTCCGGAGGCTTGAACAGCCAAATGTTACCGTTTGTGCAAGTACCAATAGCTGGCAGCAAGTCTCCAGCTGTGTTCGCATTCTGACAGGTATTCATTCAGCGCCTGCAATGACTCGCGCTCCTCTAAAAAATCCAGCAATAGTCGATCTCCAGCCAATAACTCGATCGCGGGACGGTCTGATCGAAACTCATACTCCGCATCGCGCCATTCAAACTCGGTATACCGGGCTTTCCATAAGCGCAGCATTCGCAGGGTATGAGCCAGGCTATGGTACTGATTAGCATCATCAAGGTGAATCTGAAAGCCTTCGCAGACTTGATTGGCATGCTTGTGGTAAACGGGAATAAATCGTAAGGGTCGTAACTGAGCTCCAGGCACGATCAATTCCGAATCGATCGCAAACGATCGCAGCCAGGGTGCGCCGAATATCTCAAAGGGCCGTGTGGTCCCCCTGCCCTCGCTTAGATTTGTGCCTTCCAAAAGACACTGGCCGCTATAAATGCGGGGCGTTACCGGGTGAGCCATATTCGGCGAAGGCCAGATCGAAATAGAGTTGTATTGTCCCGGCAACGAACCCGATTGAAACTCGTTAGTATACCTGGTAAACCAGTAATCGGCTGAAAGCCGATCGTCATAGACTACCTCTACCGGATTCGTCAGCCCGATCTGGTCCTTGAAAAAAAGGGCTAATTCGCCGATTGTGAGGCCATGACGATGTGGCAGACCCGGATACCCGACAAAAGAAGCATATTCCGGCTGCAGTACGCTACCCTCAACCTGAAGACCAGCAGGATTGGGACGGTCAATAACAACAATACGAATATTAGAATGAGTGTCCCGAATGACCTCAAATACATAAGCCATCGTGGTCGCAAAGGTATAATAACGACTGCCTACATCCTGAATATCTACAATCAGCAAATCCAGATCCGTAATTTTTTCAGCCGGTACCAATAAGCTGCTTTCCTGAGTACCATACAATGAAATGAATTCAACACCGTCCGCCAGAAATTGATAACTGGATGTCTCATCCAGGCCGACTTGATCCTGCAATTCAGCAAACAGACCATGTTCGGGCAAGAATACCCGGGCCAGGGTGTTGTGACTGGCCAGTATCTGAAACAAGTATTGCCTGCGTAAAAAGCTCCATGAGCTCTGGTTGCATAGCAGGGCCCATGAATTTGGCCTTGCTTTTTTAATTTCCAGGTCATATGTGGCAAGAAAGTGATCTACGGCTTCCATCTGTCAAGTTGTCATGCCATCGGCCAGATTGTCAGATCATTGGCAATACAAAAGTGACCCCGTTATCAGAGAACGATTCTAGCCTGGCATAAGTATTGCCAATAAATTCAGGATTGCTTTACTTGTCCCAGTACGGATTCCTTTTCGGGCTGGATAATGAGCTTATTCATTCAGTCATTGACTATGGAGAATTATTCATGTTTCAATCATCAAAACTGCCTTTAGTAACCAGGTCCATTCTATATGCGACAGTTGGAGTCCACCTCTATGTCGTACTGTTCCTGTTGAATTCGGGCTCCGCCGGATGGATGTCTTTTTACGAGCGATTTGGACTGATACCCTCTGCCTTCCTCGAAGGAGCTTTCTGGCAGCCTCTCACCAGCATTTTTTTGCATGGGGTTCAGGGGCCAATGCTGCTGATGCATATTACTTTTAATATGATCGGCGTTGTCAGTATTGGTGTATTTCTGGAAAGGGCCATTGGCTCGTTGCGATTTGCTTTTTTATATTTAGTATCCGGAATTGCTGGCGGACTGGCTGTCGTGTTAATGACACCGGATCTTTCGCAACCCACGGTTGGGGCTTCTGGTGCATTGAGCGGTTTAATCGGCGCACTTG
>JAGRNA010000035.1 GCA_020441005.1 Leptospiraceae bacterium | reverse complement strand
TCGGCGGCTACCGGCTCTGGTTTCGATGCGTTGTACCGGGGCTGAAAATCCTCGATCACCAGATCAGGTAGATCCTGGCTTGCGATTTGACCCAGTTCAGCCTCGATTTCCGGATCAAGCTCAATTTCAAGGGCATCAATCCGGACTGGCTGGCTGGCCTCCGTCGACTCAGCTCGGCGATTTGTATTCTGGCTCTCAAGTGAGCCCGTATCCGCGCGATTGCCAGGCAATGTTTCTTCCCTACGGACTGGCTTTTCGGTAGCAGGCGTTACCCTTTTTTTGAGCACATCACGGGTGACTACGGTCAGTTCGGCAGTAAAGATTTGCTCACGTTTACGCGCAACCGGGGATTCCGGCTCAAGCACGGATTTTGAACCCAGGGGAAATCGGGCTAAAACATCCCCTTTCGGCAGTTTTTGCAAGGTTCTGGGTCGATTGATCGGGATGAGTACCGGTGAAAGCAAGGGACGCGCCCCTGAAATGCTACTATTTTTGTTGTCACGCCCTGGGTTCGCCATTTTTATCACTTCATTTGAGTGTCTGATACAAGGTCACTCGACCACTACTATCATCGGTTGATTACATGCGGGTTTTATACTTATTTATAGACGGAATCGGTTTTGGCAGTCCTGATCCTGAGATCAACCCGTTTGCAAAATTCGCCCGTTCCAGCCTAAGAATCCTGGGCGACCCGGATTATATCCATTCCCGGTGGAAAATCAGCCCCCTGGATGCCCATCAGGGCTACCCCGGATTGCCGCAATCCGCCACCGGCCAGACATCACTCTGGACAGGCCAAAACGGCTCAAGAGCAATGGGTCATCACAAAACCGGTTTTCCGGGACCGACCTTGAAAAAAATCATAGCGGAACACTCGATAATCAAACGCTTTCAGGAAGATGGATCAAGGGCCACCCTTGTCAACGCCTATTCACCGCGTTATATAGAACGCATACAAAGCCAGCCCCGTTTTCGGAGCGCCTCTACCCTCGTACAACAGGCCAGCGATCAGCCTCTGAAAAATCTTACGGATCTGGAGCAACAAGCAGCCATTTACATGGACATCACCCATGAAATGATGCATCGATTCATGCCGGAATACAAGAGCCGCTTTCCCCGGCGCAGTCCGGTCCAAACAGCCCGTATACTGCTGGATATTTTACGCAAGCACGACCTGGTGTTGTACGAATTTTTCCTGACTGACAAAGCCGGCCACAAACAGGACTGGTCTCACGCCAGATGGTGTATTGAGACCCTTGAATCTTTTCTGGATACGTTGTTGGCCGGGATTGATCCGGCGAGCGAGCTTTTAATTCTGGCTTCCGACCATGGCAACCTGGAAGACCTGAGCACAAAAACGCACACCCATAATCCGGTGCCAGGCCTCTTTTATGGCCAGAGTGATGCATATTTTGCAAACCAATGCCATGAATTAGCTGATGTACCTAACACGATCCTGGCACTAAAAAAACCGGAGCATTGAACTGCAAGCCAGGCGACTGCATCAATCAGGGATCAGGCGTGGTATCCAGCGCTTCCAGAATAACGACAGCCATACTGAAATCATCATTATGGCTTAGTGAAAGATGCTGGCGAGCGACCCCTAGTTCCTGCACTCGTTTCAAAGCCGCGCCATGAAAGATTAAATCCTTTTTGCCAAAAATCTTGCCGCTAACTTCAATATCTTTCCAGCCAATGGCCATGCCAGTTTTCACATTCATCGCCTTGACTGCTGCCTCCTTGACCGCAAAGCGCGCTGCCAGATAAGGCACCGGATTGATATGCGACAGGGCATATTCAATCTCCTCAGCTGTAAAAATGCGGCGTAAAAAACGTTCGCCGTGTTTTTGATAAACCGCCGCAATACGTTGATTCTCGACGATGTCTGTGCCTAATCCGCAAATCATGGCTGGATCATTAAATGGTCCTGCAAGGCCTTGCGCCGGGTATCGACCGGACGGCGCTGACTTTCATCCAGTTTTTCAAACTGAACAGAAACAGTTGCGGGACTGACCTTGATAATATTAACATCAAGTCGGTTTAGTTTATCAATGATCTGGACAGGCATGTTCTTGATATGGAAACCCGGATTGATCGTTTTGGTATCCTCATCATAAAAGACAGGGCAAAACACCTGGGCCTGAAATTGATCCTGCTCCAGTTCGCTCGCCTCGCTCTGGATATACACATCGACGGTAGCCCCGCCGAGCACTTTCATCTCCAAATTGCCGGTACTATTGCTGCATACTATGGGAACGGACTCGACTTTGGTATAATTAGACAGATCGGCCGTTTTATAGACCTTGGCGCTAATGCGCACCAGATCGCCCATCCCGCGCGCCAGGGCCACAAACTCCGGTGTACCCTGGATCTGGGTCTGCTGCTGATAGATGCTCTGGTCCTGTAAACGAACTGCCTGGGTTGTTACTCTTTCCATTTGGCTTAGTACCTGACGCGGTCCCACCAAACGAATCCAGGCCGGTTCGATCTTGACATAACCCAGCTCCATGGATCGCGGCAGGGCTGCCTGGACCAGCGGCACAACCGGAATCTTGCGCTCCAATACCTCGTCCAGCATTACGCTGATTTCTTCATCGTAGCGCGCATGGATGCCCTCCGGTAACGCCGGATACATGATGGTGCGAAAAATATTCTCCTGGCCTGTCCGGGGTGGCGGGCTAGACAACCGTAAATGGATCTTGAATTCCGATGCCTCGAAATTATTGATCTCCGCATTGCCACTTAACTCCACGTTGAGAAAGGAGGGCACTTTGCCGGCAAACATCAAGCCCTGGGCTAGTTCCGGTCTTTTGACCCGCACATGCAAGGTACGCCGGATCGTTTGGGTATACTGGATGTAACCAAACAACACGCCACTGGCAATCAGACTGCCCAGTTTCAATTTCCAGTCGCGCAAAAACCAGCGCAGTCGCCGAACCAATTGCTCCATCATGGTGAACTCCTTTTGGAGTTTTTGTTCAGGTTTTCTGCCGGTTTGCGGGGGGTGGTCGGATTGCGGGGAATATCCAGCTCACCTAAATGCCGGATCTTACCAGTCAGGATTTTATGCACAATATCGCGGCATTCCTGCTGTTTGACACCGGTAACCATCTCACCCTGAAACAAGACCGATATTTTACCCGTCTCTTCGCTGCTCACCAAAACGACGGCATCGCTTTCTTCCGACATGCCCAATGCCGCCCGGTGACGCGCTCCATGCGTTTTGCGCAGAACATTCAAATTATTGGATAGCGGCAAATAACAGGAAGCCGCCAGAATTCGGTCCGCATCGATCAAAACAGCGCCATCATGTAATGCGGTGTCTTTATGAAATATAGTCAGCAGAATCTCGGAACTGATATCTGAATTCAATCGCACTGCGTTTTCAATGATTGTTTGCGGCTTGATTTCTTGCAGGATACAAATCAGGGCACCCGTTTTTTCGCGAGCCATGATTGCCAGCGCTTCCACAATCGGATCGAGCGGGGTTACATGCTGCCGGTTCAACCACTGAAAAACCGGCATCTGGCCAATTTCTGACACCAGACGCCGCAATTCTGGCTGTAGCAGCACAATCAAGGCAAACACTAGATAGGAGGAAACATTGGTAATCAACCAGGAGAGGGTCATTAGCTCCAGCTGGCGTGCCAGTAAATCCACCAGCAGAATCACCCCGGCGCCAATCAGCAATTGCACCGCACGGGTCCGGTTTATCAGAAGCATGACCCGATAGATGATGAAGGCGACCAGTAGCAAGTCCACCGTCAGGCGCAAGCCATCATAGGATTGCCAGTGTAGCGGGTTCCAGTGTTCCATCAGCCGAGCCGGTTTAATCCGAGGATATCACGCATCGCATACATGCCAGGCTGACCAGCGCGCTGCCGTAAAAACGCGGCGGCACGCAAGGCTCCACTGGCAAAGGTTTGTCTGGAGCTGGCCCGATGAGTAATTTCCAGTCGCTCACCCTCACCCAGAAAAAAAACAGTGTGATCACCAACCACATCGCCACCCCGCATGGTGTGCATTCCGATTTCCCGGGCTGGACGTTCACCGGTCAGACCCTTGCGCCCGTAAATGACCTGCTCTTCCGAACGTTCCAGACTTTGTAGCAACACTTCCTTGATCCGCAGCGCAGTGCCAGAGGGTGCGTCCTTTTTAAACCGATGATGAGCCTCCAGCACCTCAATATCATAACCGTCCTGCAGCACACTGGCAGCCAGTCCGGTTAGCTCAAATAGCAGATTTACTCCCACAGACATATTCGGAGCGTGTAAAATGGCAATGTCGCGGGCAAAGTCCCTGATCCGGGTCAATTCTGCGGAATCAAAACCGGTTGTGCCTATCACGCACGGCAATCTGTATTGCCGGCACACCGCTAACACCGCCAGGGTATTGGCCGGTGCCGAAAAATCAATTACGACGTCTGACTGGCTGGCCAGGGAATCGAGGGCAGTCGTTGATTGCACCGCGATGGACTGGCCGACCAGTTCGAGTGTCGTGGCACTTTGATCAATGGCGCCACCTAACGTAAACCCGGTCCCTTCGGCGCCCTGAAAACCGCTCAGTGCCAATTGAATAATCTCCTGCCCCATACGACCGCGCGCACCGGACAGTAACAGGCGACAGGGCGAGCTCACTCATCCACCCCCAAATCCTGCATCAACATTGCCAGGGCCTCTGATTGCTCCTTGCCGAGGGGGGTCAGCGGCAAGCGAACATCCGGACGGCACCAGCCCTTGATGGCGCAAGCCGCCTTCACCGGGATCGGATTGGTTTGCCAGAACATAGCATTCATGAAAGCAAACAGTCCATAGAAAATCTCATTGCCCGCTTCAAAATTGCCCGCCTGGTAATGTTGCACCATGCGGACCAGCCGGGCAGGAACCACATTCGCCGCCACAGAGACAACACCCGTACCTCCCAGGGCCATCACCACCGGAGTGATATTGTCATCGCCGCAGAGCATGCTCAGCTGCCCGGCACAATGCGCCATGATGCTGGCCATCTGCAAGGGATCGCCGCTGGCTTCCTTGACCGCCTGTATCCGCGGGTGGCTGGCCAGGCGGCGCATGGTGTCAATTTCAATATTCACGGACGTACGGCCTTTTATATTATACAACACAACCGGGACATCTACACTGTCAGCTATCCGACTAAAATGCTGATACAAGCCTTCCTGGGTTGGCTTGTTGTAATAGGGGTTAACCAGCATCACAGCATCCGCCCCGTCGCGGGCCGCCGCCACTGATAAAGAAATGGCTTCTTTGGTCGAGTTGGAGCCGGTGCCGGCGATCACCTGAATGCGACCTTTACAAAACTCAACACACCGGGCGATCAGTTCACCATGTTCGCTATGGTCGAGAGTTGGCGATTCCCCGGTTGTTCCACAGGGCACAACACCCTGGACACCCGCGTCCACTTGCCGTTCGACCAGTTCACGCAAGGCGCCGAAATCAATACTGCGCCCATCATTCTGAAAAGGCGTGATCAAAGCGGTATAGACCCCGCCAAATTCCAGTTCTGTACTCATTCCCCGCTTCTCCTGCCCTGGACAAGATCTGAACAGTCAAAGGCTGCCAATCGAGGACATTTTTTTTAATGCTTGCAAACAGTCAATAAGGGCAATCCGTTTGTCGATGTGTTCCTTACGGGCGTATCCTGATCCCGAAAATGGTGGCAATCAGGCCTGACAAAACCGGAAAGCATGCGAATCATGATCCAGAATCGGTCAACTTATCTGAAAAACGCTGGCTTGCTGGCGGTGCTATTCTGGGCTGGTATAAGCTGGCATTGTCAGACGCAGCCAGCCAAAAGTACTCGCCGCCTGGCGCTGGGTGAATCGATCGGTGATTGGTACACAACCAACCGGCATATGCGGCTTGATGACGCAACCAATCTGCTACGGGACACCATTACCGGGCCGGATGGTCAAGAGCGTTGCACTGTCTATCAAATCACGAATGTTTTTCCGCGCGGGCAACGCATTTTTCTGCTGGAAATGAATCTATCCGACTCCGGCCAGACCCGCCAACATCGGTTATTTGTCTTTTCCGAGAACTGGCAAAGTATGCGTGAGTTCCAGGGGGATCAGGTGATCACCTGGACCCGTAGTACATGGCCCTGAACACAGGCGTTATTTCCTGTATCTATGGCGCCTGGTGTGAAATCATGCCCCTGGATCTACAACGCGGACTTTGCACCCTGCCGCCGGAGGGACCGCTTTTAGCGCGAGTGCGGGGCCGCCTGCGACAAAAAGAGCGCGGTCGCGAACGTCATTTATTGGCTGTGGGCGATCTCGTGCACTACCAGATTGATCCGCACAATCCCGAACACTTTGTGATTCAGGATCGACTGGATCGTAAAAATCATATTCTGCGCTCTAATGAACGGGAGCAGCATATCCTGGGCAGTAATCTGGATCGGGCGGCATTGGTGATGAGCCTCGCCGAGCCCCAGCTGCGACCCGGTATGGTCGATCGCTTTTTGTGCGCCTGTTTTCAAGGTGCCGTCCAGCCCGTTTTGATTTTTACCAAGAGTGATCTATATGATTTTGAAGCGGACGTCCTGCAGTTTAAACAATTGCAAGCGGTTTATCAGTCGCTCGGGCTGGCGACGTTCACGACCAATTTGTTGCAACCGACGAGCGCGGCTGTCCGTCAACTGATGTCTATGCTGGATACCGGTCGCAGTCTGCTGTGCGGCTTCTCGGGCACAGGCAAATCAACCCTGCTGAACCTGTTATTGGGCCAGCAGGTTCAAAAAACGGCTACAATCAGCAAATCGACTCGCAAGGGCCGTCATACCACGACCAATTCGACCCTGTTTCTTAAATCCGATTCCGGAGCCGGCATCATCGACACTCCTGGAGTCCGGGAATGGGGCCTGGCTGATCTGACCAAAAGTGATATTTGGGACTGCTATCCCGAACTAGCTCGGTTTCTGGGGCAATGTCGGTTTCGAAATTGCGAGCATACAGAGGACAGCCTGGACTGTGCCGTGCAGGATTTTTTAGACCAGTCCTTACAGCAATGGCTTGCAAGCAGCGCAACAGAAACATGCGGTTCATTACGTCCTGGACTGCAAGCAGGCTGGATGCACCCCATCCGCATCAAGAACCTGGTCCAAATCCTGAATAGCCTGCAGGGTTAAGATGTAAATAGGAGTTGCATTCTAATCCGACTCATGACGATAATTCAAATTAGTGATTCCTGCTGCTACCCATTGGATGAGAACCGGATTCGTAATCATCATGCCCATATTCCGACTGCTACCGGTTCTTTTTGCAGTGATTGGCCTTGTGGGCTGCGACGCGCCAGGCGGTGGGTCCGATAAGCAAACCCAGGCCGGTCGTTGCTCGCAAAGCTGGAATGGAGTCGGCGCCCTCGCCTTGCAGCAGGGTTGGCGCTATTTTGTCGTGCGCGGCAAGCGTCAGGATCGCGCCTTGATCAGCACCGTTTTTAATGACAATAGCTGGAAAACCGTATCCGGGTGGCCCCTGATCTTTGAAAACATCGGTGTGCGCAACTACAAAGAGGGATCGACGGTCTATTTGCGCTGCCAAATTGACCTGGTTTCCCGACCACCGGATAACCTGGCTTTCGTTGTAAAAAGAGTCGCCTTTGCCGATGAATTTTATTTTAACGGCAATCTGGTTGGCGCCACCGGTTCGGTCGATCAGGATCGCAGTGATATTGAAAAACCACGCATCTATTCCCTGCCCGGCCATCTTTGGCAACCAGGGCTAAACACCTTCGCGCTCAGAGTGCGCGGATTACATCCGTCTGCCTATGTCTGGACCGAGCCGCGCCTGATCAATGAATTACAAGCACGCGAGAGCGTATTCAGAGGCGAAATCTCGCAAATCATTTTCAGCTACGTCTATATCCTGGTGGCCGCTTTCTTTCTTTTTTTCTTTGTTTTCTCGTACCGCCAGGTCCAGAACCTCTTCTTTGCCCTTTTTTGTTTTAACCTTGGCTTGTACAACCTGATTCGGTCCAGCCAGCGTTATTTATTTTTCGACAGCTTCGAGCTCTCGTGGCAGGTGGAGCTCCTGCTGCTCTTTAGCTTGCCAATTCTCTTTAGCGAGTACTATCACCGCCTGTTGGAGATCAAAAGAAATGTTTTTTTTAAAATTCTGTATGGTCTGTACGCCCTCCTGATTCTGGTCACAATCATCAGCGGGCAAAATGCGCGTCACTGGACCTATCTCGTCAACCTGAACCTCGGCTTATTGGTCCTTTTTGCCACTCCGCTCGCCATATCATTTTACAAGCATTATAAAACACATTATTCCAGACTGCGCTTTTTATTATATGGCTTTATGGGACTTTTTCCGGCCATCCTGCTGGATATCGCTGCCACAATGGAACTGCACAGCCTGCCCCGCCTGACGGTTTATGGTTTCTTTTTCTTCCTCGCCGCCGTTTCGATGCAATTATCGCATTCCGTTTTGGAGCTTTACCAACAAATTGACAGTCAGGAAAAGGAGCTGCGTCAACTGGAAAAGCGGCGTACCAGATCGATGTACAATCTTTCCAACAAGTTTAACACGATCATCACAGGACTGAAATCCTGGTTGCAAACGGCGCTGTCAGACAGCAGTCCATCGAAAAAAAGCGCCGCGAAAGCCGGGGAAACTCTCCAGCAATCTGTCCATGCCCTGGAAAACCTGGTGCGAGACAGCTCCTTGCTGGTTCTTTTGGAAAACCAGGACTACAATCGCCGTAATGTTGTATTTGCAATCGATAACCTGTGCCAGCAAAGCATTCAAAAGGCATTGCGCGTTAGCGGTCAGCCGGCCAGTAGAGTTACCCTTGACATTCAAACTGCAGTGCGGGAAATCCAGACCGATCCTGATCTGATCGAAACAATCATATACCATCTGGTTGAGAATGCCCTGCTCTACACCCTGGGCGACATCCAGATTCAACTGAATTATAACGCTGTGAGCGGCCTGATCTTCAGTGTTCGGGACGAGGGGCCAGGCATTGAAGCCGATAAGGTCGCAACCATTACCCAAAAATTTGTGCGGGCCCACAATGAACGTAATATTGCCGGCAGCGGCATCGGTCTTAGTATCTGCGAGTTAGCCTTACAGCATCTGGGCGGCAGCCTGACAATTGATAGTGGCGGTGGTTTCTATAGCGAATTTCTATGCACAATCCCGGTGGAGGCAGTGCAATGAGAGTGCTTATAAGCCGATTGATGCTGTTATTTGGCTTGCTATTTGTTCCCGGAATGCCGCTCGGGGCAGAAAATTCCTTCGACCTGCAGGGCGAGCAATGGCTTCTCAGCTTTACGAATTCACGCCAGAACGCAAGCGCCGATCTGGATGATAGTCGCTGGCAAAAAGTTCGTCAACCAGGCGACCTGATGCACCAGCCGTTTTGGCAAAAACGCAAGAATGATATCGTCTGGTTGCGCTACCATTTGCATCTTGGATCGATCCCGGACGAGAATCTATCCCTGGTGCTTGGCAGGGTCTATGATCATGACGAAGTGTATGTAAACGGCCAGTTGATCGGTCGCAGTCCCCTGCATCCCCGGCTGGCAGTGCACTATGGTCGTCCCCGCCTGTATCCCGTGCCAGACAGGCTTTGGCGCACAGGCGATAACGTAATCAGCATTCGTCTTAAAACCAGCTTCAAAAATAAAATTGGCATTGTCAGCGCTCCCATCCAGATTCTGTCTACGGCTGCTGCGAGTCGTTTATTATATCAAAAAGAGCTGGACCGGCTGGTTTTCACTGGATTGTATCTGGCCGCCGGATTCTTCTTTCTGGTCTTGTATCGCCAATTGCATCAATTCAAGGAATACAAGTGGTTTGGTATCTTTGCCTTGCTATTTGGATCCTATCAATTCCTGACTAATGATCTGCGTTTCCAGTTATTCGATGGCTTTTTAGTCTATAAATACCTCGAACAGGTTTGCTATTTGCTTTTGCCCTCTGTTTACTTCCATTTTATTGTCTATTTTTTTAAGTTTGAAAAACTGCCCGGTCTGTCTGTTTCCCCGCGACGAGCCGCATTTTTTTACGCCATTTTCAACGGTGTTTTCGTCGTCCTTTTCCTTGTTTTGTTTAATCCCGTTACCTGGGATCGCATCATCACCTGGTGGTTTCCCAGCGTCTTGTTGGTAGCAATCTATATAACTATACTAATTGCCCTAAAGGCCTGGCGTGAATGGAACCGGGATGCGATTTTTGCTTTAGCGGGCACATTGATCCTGATATGGCAGGCGATTCAGTTTAATGCGATTCAACGAGGTTATTGGGACGGCCAGGCCTGGTTTAATGAGGCCCTGTTTATATTCTTTTTTGCATTGACCCTGGCATTGATCTTCCGACTGATCGAAATGCAGCTTGAAGTCAATTCCAGGCGCAACCGGCTACAGTCCGTCGACACAATGCAGGATCGTATATTCAGTTATATTAATATTTTCCTGCAAAAACCGGCAGAGCAGGTCGTGAGCCTGAAACAGCGGCTGGAATCGGCACAGATTCAGAACACTGCCAGGATTGCTATTCTACAGGAAATGGAGTCTCAGGTTCGTTCCATTGAAAGCCGCCTGGATGATATTTTGGAACTTAGCCGCCTGGAAGTGATTAATGAGCCGGAATTTCTGGAACCGGTCAATTTTTATGATTTTATCAGCGCCGTGATTCCGTCCGATAAAATCACGCATTATATCAAGGTGAACCCGGACCTGCTATTGAATACCAGTCTGGAACTGGTAAATTCCTTTGTTGTCCGCGTAATCGATTTCCCCGCATTTCGCGAGTTTCCCAATATTGATTTAATCATCACCTCGGATCTATCGGGAAAAATTCACTTCCGGTTTATGCTGTTTCATACCAATGTTCGTAAAACCCGTCAATTACGGGAATTATTAACTGAAATGAATCCCGAGCGGGGTGAACTCTGGACGAAATGGGCCATTATTCGCGAAATCATCCGAATCCTGCACGGCGATCTGGAGGTTCGAATTATCAATCGTAAATTTCTGAGCATCGACATTCATCTGAGCGCTGAAAAGCCAATCGGGCGTCCCGGCTCGAGCGGTGCCAGAGAAAGCAGCGCCGTTCAGCTCTTTATAACAGAAAGTAATAACCTGGAGTCGACCGCCGCGGCAGCCCCCACCAGTCCGGCGATCAAACCGCGCTTGCATGCCAAGATGACGATCACAGAATTCGTTCAGTTCTTGAAGAGTCGCCTGAAGCGCTGAGCTCTGTAAAATGATTGGCTTCTGCGCCGGATTGTAGATGCTGGGCCTATGCATACCAGAGAACAATCTGCCCGGTTGATTATTGCCCAGCAGGAATTCAGCTTGCCCGTGATAGTCGACAATCAGGACCAGCAGCACCTGGATGTCCGGGATTTCCACCAAAAAAGCGGCATGTTCCTGTACGACCCGGGCTTGATCAATACAGCAATTGCCCAAAGCACCATAACCTGGATTGATAGTCAAAACGACAAACTGTATTATCGTGGCTATGATGTGGAAGACCTTTGTCGCCAGTCCAGTTTTGTCGAGGTGTCGTATCTGCTGGCTTATGGCAGTTTACCCGCGGCTGCCGAGCTGGAACAATACTCCCGCTCGCTCAGCAATCATAGCCTGATTCACGAAAGCATGAAAAATTTCTTTGACTCCTTTCCCGGAGACGCGCACCCCCTGGCAATTCTGGCAACGATGGTAACTGCGCTATCCAGTTATTATCCCAAATCATACGAATTCAACAAATCTATGGGCATTGATATTACCGTTCGCCTGCTCGCCAAAGTACGGACTCTGGCTGCCTGGTCCTACAAACGGTCTATAGGTCAGCCGGTGATTTATCCGCGTGATGAGCTGCCCTACTGGACCAATTTTTTAAACATGATGTTCGCCCTGCCTGTAGAGCACTACTCTGTTGATCCAATGGATGACGAGGTGCTTAACAAGCTGATGATATTGTATTGTGATCATGAGCAAAACATTGCCACGGCTACGGTTCGAATGTTGGCCAGCACAAAGGCCAATTTGTTTGTGTGCATCAATGCCGGGATCAGCGCGTTTTGGGGATCCAAGGAAGCTGCCTGGGAGGTGCTCACTGTTCCCATGATTGAACATATGCTGGACAACCGTATGTCGCCCGAAAGCTACTTCCAGGACTTCATCAATGGCATGTCGCGCATCAACTCATCCGCTTTTGGGCATGCCAAATACAAGCAACTCGATCCCCGGGTTCGCGTAGCACGCGATCTGTTTCACACCTATCTAAAAAAGAAAGAAGCCCAAGCCTGGCAGATCGATGCGTTTACGCAGAAAGCTTTAGAGGTAGAAGAGTTTACTACCCAGCATACCTTATTCAAGGAGAAAGGCCTGTATCCCAATCTTGATTTTTATTCCGCGCTGATTTTTCACTTGATGGGTATTCCCGAGAACATGGGCAATTCCATCCGGGTGATTGGCAAACTGCCCGGCTGGCTGGCTCATTGGCAGGAGCAGCGCCTGAACGAGCAGACTGGCAGCATGCGACCGCAGCAGATCTATAGCGGACCGCGCATGCGCGAGTGGCAGCCAATTGACAAGCGCTGACACACAAGCCTTTGAGGCTGACAGGTGCAGCACCTTGCTAGCAGATATCGCATTAGTGTCGCAAATCGAATAGGAATAGCAATTCCAGAACTGCGATAAAAGTGCCCACTGGAAAATACCACAGGGTTGCCACGGCAGCAATCAGACCGGTCAGCCAAAACCAGGATTGGTCGTAAAAGGCCCCGCCCGCCACAAGCAGCCACAGGATCCCGTAAAATACAAATGCTGGACCAAGGCGAAAAGGATCCACACCCATTGTTATAAAAGGGTAACTCCAGGGGCCCGGTTTGGCTGGACCAAAGAACTTGCCATAGCGCATTACATAAATCCCGTCAAACAGCATCCAGCCGCCGTTTATCAATGCCAAAATCGCGATAACGGTCTGGAGCATAAGCGCTATCTATTACCCTTCCAGGGCCAGGCGTTCCACAGTCTTCTGGATTCTTTTTAACCGGGTAGCCGGCTTTACGGCCGAAACAATCCAGGCCAAATACTCTCGTTGATGGGAGGGCGGTAAACTGGTAAAGCGCTGCTCGACTGTTTGATTTCTTGCCAGTGCAGCCAATAGATCTGTCGGATAGTTCCTGCTATCTTCTTCTGTTTGCATGGCACTGGCCACCAGTTAGAGTCAGTTGCTCGCCGGGGGTTCGCCCTTGCCGGAATGGGCCCCGAAAAAACGACTCAGGATCGGTATCTCGATTCCCAGCTTGCTAAGCGCCACCATCAGAATGGTTCCTAGCATGCCCTCATCCAGCCAGCCAATCACAGGAATGAAATCCTCTGGCGTCACCAGGAAAGTATCAACGGCCAGACCGACAGCGCTCAGCACAGCCACGATCAACCAGAACGTTTTGCCCTTTTCGGGTCGCTTTTGGCTGCGACCACGCGGCACCGGTCCGGTCTTTTCCGGTCCCGGCCCAACGGAGGGGGTTTCACCGCCTGTGGTGGTATTGGTCAGCGGGTTTTGATCATTGCCGTTCATGTGAAATCCAATAGAACAAATAAAATCATTTCCAGCAAGCCTTTTTCTGACGATGCCGGTAATGCTGGTAATGCCGGGTGCCACGATCAGGGTCCGAACATCAACGTCTGTTATATGCTGCATACCGAGTCCCGCAGTGATTGATCCGCTGGTCACGAGCACGGGTCCACGAGTCAGCATTGTTCAAAAAAGGTGTAGAAGTGATTGCCACTGATGGCAGTTCACACAGGCTGTTGCACTTGATAGCGGCTTTATAACAATTGTATGACTGATCAAGTCGAATCAGGTTCGCATTGTAGCTGAACTCCTGTCCGGCGGCATTGTCTGCTGCCCGTAATTGTTTGAATCCCTGGAGTTAGTACTCATGAACGAAAAAAATGCACCGGCCAGCCAAATTCTGTTTGTAGCCAATCGCTTGCCGGTCACAATTCATCTGGATGGTGAACAATTTCAGTTTACGCCCAGTATTGGCGGACTGGCCACCGGTCTGAAAAGCTATACCGAAGAGCAAAACGCGACCTGGCTTGGTTGGCCGGGACTGGCTAGCGACGATTTGACCAGCAGCCAAATCAAACAGCTAGACCAGGAGCTGCTGGAAAAATACCGTTGCCATACTGTCCACCTGCAAAGCGATGAAATGGAGTTGTTTTATCACGGCTTTAGCAACAGCACACTCTGGCCCCTGTTTCATTATTTTTCCAATTTAACTCAGTATCAGTCCGGACACTGGGAGGCCTACCAGGCTGTTAATGAGCGCTTTTTGGACAAATTGGCAGCAATCATCCAGAACGGAGACACCGTCTGGATCCATGATTATCAGCTCATGCTATTACCGGGTTTGATTCGCAATCGCTACCCGGATTGCCGAATTGGTTTTTTCCTGCACATTCCCTTTCCATCGTACGAACTGTTCCGGCTGATTCCGTGGCGCTCGGAGTTGCTGTTTGGACTCCTGGGATCGGACCTGATCGGCTTTCATACCTATGATTATGCCCGCCACTTTTTAAGCAGTGTCCGCCGCATACTCGGTCTGGAGCATAACCTGAACTTTATCAACTTTGATCATCGGCGGATCAAAATAGATGTTTTCCCCATGGGTATCGATTACCAGCGCTTCTCTACTGCCATTGAAAATAAGGAAATCCGCACAGAAATGGTCGAAATGCTGCGCAAAACGCGCGGCACCCAGGTCATTCTTTCTGTTGACCGCCTGGACTATACCAAGGGCATTCCGGAACGCTTAAAAGCCTATGCGCTTTTTTTAGAGCAGAACGAAAATTACAAGGAAAAGGTAACCTTGATACTGATCGTTGCTCCATCTCGCACCTCGGTTGATACGTACGATGGTTTACGACGTGAAATTGAGGAGCTGGTCAGTAACATTAATGGCAGCCATGGCACAATGGGCTGGGTGCCGGTTTGGTTCTTTTTCCGTTCTTTTACAATCGAAAATCTGATGGCTTTTTATCAAAATAGCGATGCAATGCTGGTCACACCCCTCAGGGACGGCATGAATCTGGTTGCCAAAGAGTACATTGCCAGCCGCTTTGACAAGCAGGGCATGCTGATCATCAGTGAAACGGCTGGTGCCGCCAGCGAGCTGGGAGAGGCTATTCTGGTCAATCCCAATGATCAGCAACAGATAGCCAGCGCGATTAAAAGAGCCCTGGAAATGACCCGTCTGGAACAGATGGAACGCAACGGCATTATGCATCAACGTCTGGCCCGTTATGATGTACGCGTTTGGGCCCGCGATTTTCTGGACAAGCTGGCCAGGCACAGTTCGCACGATCTGAAGACCGACACCATCAGTCTGGATAACGTGCAACAGAGCCGCTTGATCCAAAGCTATGATAAAGCCCATAAAAGACTGATCCTGCTCGATTATGACGGGACCCTGAAGCCATTCACCGACAAACCGGAAGACGCCTGGCCGGAGGAGGAGTTGCAACAACTACTGCAGCAGTTACAGGCTGTAGAGCAAAACATGATTGTGCTCGTCAGCGGCCGGGACCGTGACTTCCTGGAGCGCTGGTTTGGCCAATTGGGCATTGCCTTGATCGGCAGCCATGGACTCTGGATTAAAAACTACGGCGCCGATTGGCAAATGAGCGAGTCTCTGGACAACAGCTGGAAAGCGGATGTGCGACCGGTACTCGAGCTCTATATGGATCGAACGCCCGGATCGCTGGTGGAAGAAAAAGAGCACTCACTCGCCTGGCACTACCGGCGCTGCGAACCGGAACTAGCCAATATCCGCTTGAACGAATTACGGGATGCCTTGATTTCACTGGTCGCCAGCCTGAATGTGGGTATTCTGGAAGGCAACAAAGTCCTCGAAGTAAAAAACACCATGATTAACAAGGGTCGCGCCGCCAATCAGTTTCTGAGGGCTGAGCCCTATGATTTTGTTTTGGCTGCCGGAGACGATGTCACCGACGAAGACTTGTTCGCCATTCTGGATGACAAAGCCTGGTCCATTAAAGTCGGTAAGCAGCATAGCAAAGCCCGCTTTAGTATGCCGGATCCGATTGCTGTGCGGCTATTACTAGCCGAGATGCTTTCGTCTCATAGATAACGGTCAATATGCCGTTCATAGATCTGGCGCATTGCAAGTGAAATGTGCCAACAATCGCCACTGTCTACCCAGTCCTGCATTTTTAAATCATAATTCAGCCCCAGACGCAACGCCAGGGATTGCATCGCCCTTGTAGTTGGATAGCGGTGGCAGGCGGCTGGCGGCCGGGATCCCGGCTTCACCGCGATTGTTTTAGCAGCGGTCGTAAATACTGGCCGGTAAAGCTGTGCCTAGATTGACAAATTTCTTTCGGGGTACCGCAGGCGATAACCTGCCCGCCGCCGGAACCGCCCTCCGGACCCAGATCAATGATAT
>JAGRNA010000034.1:36200-39985 GCA_020441005.1 Leptospiraceae bacterium | reverse complement strand
ATACGCCGAGTATCGCATGATGCTGCCGCCCGGTCTGGAATTTGAGGACTGGAGCGCGCGCATCCGTGCTCTCGTGCAGGGCCTGCGTGCAGCCGAGGAAGAATTAATGGCCCGAGGGCAAGAGGGACAGCGGCGGCTGGTTTTCTCCTTACACCGCGCCGAGCACAGTCTCACGCAACACTACGACTGGCTGCGACGCTTGCAAGCCAGTGATGTGCTGGTGCAACAGGTTCTGGTGGGCATTGATTTTTGCGCCGTCGAGGAAGGCCATCCCCCGTCTGCCAAAGTGGGCTTTGCCGAGCGCTTGCTTGCAGATAATAAACAAAACCCGGAGTCGGCCCTGGCCTTATTGTATCATGTGGGTGAGTCCTTTACCGACAAGAGCGTGGAGTCGGCCTGTCGCTGGGTCTATGAGGCCGCCCAAATGGGGGCCCATCGCCTTGGTCACTGCCTGGCAGTGGGGATTCCAGCTCGTTTCTTTTGGGGTAGCGAGCGCCAGGAAAGTGCGGGCGAACGATTGGCCACCCTGCAATTTCTGTTAGAGCATCGTGGCGCCTTGCAGGCTCGCCATTCCAGCTTTGACTGGTCTGCAATCCAGGCCGAATATGATGGTTTGCGATCCCGCTTGCAGCCTGTGAGTAGCAGTGAATTGCGGGCGACCAGTTCCCCGGCCCAGGTGTCGGTCACATTACGCTATGACGAGCAACGCTGCCTGCAACTGGCGGTCTTGCAAGACTATATTCTGGAGCGGCTGGCCGGATTGGCGGTTGTGATTGAGAGCTGTCCGACATCCAATCTACGCATCGGCGGTCTACAGCGACCAGAACTACATCCTCTACGGCGTTTTCTGGAGGCCGGAATCAAGGTGGTGCTGGGCAGCGACGACCCAGGTATTCTGGATACCAGTCTGGCAACCGAATTTGAGCTGATCCAGGGCTGGCCCGGCATACACGCCGGTCATATAGCGGCCTTGCAGCAAACCGCCCTCCAAAGTACATCCGCCAGGCTGGCTGGCAGGAGCATGGCTTAAGGGGGACTACTCTTCTTCTTTCTCGATGTATTTGCCCTTGCCGCGGGCCACAATCTTGCCGATTTCATTCTCGATTTCGGCCCGGTTTTCAACAATGCGGCGGTTCTTTTTCACAAACCAGCCTCGCAGATACAGGGTTTCGCCAATCATGGCCGGCTGTAGATAGCGGATCGTCAGCTCACCGGTCGTTGTTTCGAAATTCATGGCCTCGTTGATGCGATCCATGGTCTCATCAATCATGGTCGCTAAAATGCCGGGATGCACGCTGCCTTCCGCGCCCTGAAATCTGGGTTGGCAAACGTATTCGCCGAATACCGAGCTGGTATCTTCATCGAAGGTCAGGCTGAGTTGCATGCCGTCTTCATTATCAGCGCCAGTGCCAAAATTCAGGTTGTTTTTAACATACATGGGATGAAACCAGATGCCCTTTTTCGATTCCCTTGTCAAGCAGAATTCAGGCCGCGCGGTGCTGGTCGGCAGACGAGTGGATGCGATCTCGCAGGCGCTCCGGGGATCCGATTTGGGCGATCCAGCGGCGCGTCGTTCGCGAGGCACAGGCAGAGCTGTAGATCTGGCGGGCATAGCGCCGCTCAATGCGTCTGGCCGGTGTTTCGGGATCAAAAAGCAGACCCAAAGCCAGCCGGGCCCGCGTGATCCCCACATACTGAATGCGGATTTCTTCGTCCAGAAATCCATGCCGATTGGGTGCCGCCTGGGCGGATTCATGGGCAGTTTGCCAGCCATCGATGAAATCGAGCAGCACCAGATCAAATTCGAGCCCTTTGGACTTGTGAATGGTCATTACATGCCCGGACGGCAGTCCGGCCTTGAGCCAGATTTGGCGGCGATAATTGCTGCGCACCAGCAGCATCCAGTCCTGGTCTTGCCATGTTTTGAGCTCCAGCGCGAAAGCGCGTTCCTGCTGCCTGGCAAGCGAAAGGCGACAGGGGCGGGCCCAGGGCTGTCGTTGGCCATTATGCTGAACAGGACGCACCTTTTTCTTGATCTGGTGTCCAGACCATGCGATCACCCGATTGGCCAGTCGGACTATTGCCGCCTGGCTGCGGTAGTTTGTAGTCAGATAGAAACGCTCGACTGGCTGAAAGAGGCGGCCGAAATCGAGAAAGGGAGTGACCGAGGCTCCCCGAAAGCCGTAAATTGCCTGGTAGTCATCGCCCACCACAACCAGTCGTCCGGGTTGGATGAGCTGCAAAAACTCGAGCTGGGCGGGGTCTGTATCCTGGAATTCATCAACCATGACACAAGCAAAGCGACAGGCACTCAGCATAGCGGGATCGCCGGCTTGCAGGGCGGCCAGGACAGTCTGGACAAGGTCCTCATATTCAAACAGGCGGTGCGTCTGCTTGTATTCCTGAAAGGCCTGCTGACAGGCATGAGCCAGATCGCTGAAATGGAGCCTGAAGCGGGGCCAGTCTTTATACAGTAATTGAAATGGTATGCCGCCGATTTGGTCGCTGCGCTGGCGTAGCCAGGTTTCAAACCACCGGTCCCGATCCTGCTCGCTGATCATCAGCAGTTTATGGCCAGCCGGACGCAGGGCGCGGACCAGCAGGCGGTAGCAAAAACCGTGAAAGGTGACAATCAAGACCCTGGAGCGGATGGCGGCTGGCAAACGGTGGCGCAGTTCAGCCACTGCCTTGCGGCTAAAGCTGAGCATCAAGAGTTGATTTTGCAGATCCGGCTGAATACAGAGCAGGTATTCGATCAGCGCTATCATGGTGCGCGTTTTACCGCTGCCGGCGGCGGCAATCATCTGCGTGTGACCCTTGCTCTGTTGCAGGATCCGGGATTGCTCTGGTGAAAGCTGCTGCAGAATGCTTTCCAGGGTCTGTCCGGCTGCGTTCCGGGGCCCGGGGTGCCGTTGGATTCGTTCACCGGACTTTGGTGTCAATTTGTATGGTATAGATTTAAAACGAAAAGGGGACATATTCAGAAAGGTCGGTAGAGGCTGCTTTGTTGCGCAAAAAAGGTCCGCGGCCGCTTTTTTTACGACTGCCCGTTGTATTTTAGGCAAAAATGCCGTTGATAAACAATACATAGCAAGCGATGAGGCTGAATGCCTTCTGTGATACCGAAGAGGAGAGTGCAATGATAATCAAACGAACAGTTATTTTGGCCAGTGCTTTTGTACTAAGCCTGGGAATGACGCAGTGCGGGGGCAGCGATGATGGCATGCTGCTTTTTTTGCCACCGGGTGGCGATGAAGGCGCCACGGGTCAGGGCGGACCACAGACCAGTCCAGAAAGTGCTCCGGAAGACAATGCTGATGTTGAGGCGGAATCGGAAAGCCCGGCGCTCGTCGAAACTACCGTGGTGCAGGAATCGGGCGGTTCGACTACCGATACCAACGCCGACTCGGGGTCTGCCACCAACGATTCGAATACTACGGCCGCTAACAACACCGATCAGGGCACTGAGACGGATACAAGCACCGATACCAATAGCGCAGGGAATACTACCAGCTCTGACTCGGATGCCAGCGCTAACACCGGTAACGCCGCGAATACGGCCGGCACAGATTCGGATGCCAGCGCTGAAGGCGATTCAACTACTGACGACCAGGAACCATCCACAGCAGCAGAACAGGATGATGATGAGGTAGTGGCGGACAATAGTGATGATGAGGATCTGCAGTCCGACGCCTACGGTGAAGATTACGATGAAGATGACGAAGCCGCTGATGCTCTGGCGACCGGTAATGGGAATTCCAATAACGGCAACGGTAATAACGGCA
>JAGRNA010000034.1:0-36146 GCA_020441005.1 Leptospiraceae bacterium | reverse complement strand
GGCAACAACGGCAATGGCAACAACGCCAATGGCAATGCGACAGCCAGTGATTGTATTCAGTTGAGCAAGGTGATTACAAAAAAGGGCAAATGGTATCAGAGCACGAATCCCAACGATGATGCGGTGAGCGGTGTGCATACCTACTGGAAAAACCAGCCCTTGAAGGTCCGAATCAAACTCAAGCCGGCTTGTCGTCAGTATCGTTGGGCAAAATTAAGCGTCATTGCACGCAATATCAACGGCCCCTTGCCGGATTTTTATCATAACTTTAATGTTGAGGTCCGCCGCGGCAACAAGGGTAAGGTCCTGGGAGCAATGACCATCCCGGCCGCTGATCAGCAATACCACAGCGGCTCCATTTATGTGCGCATTCGGCCGGCCAACACCTTTTGGCTGCTGTGGACCAATGATGCCTGGAAAGAGGGGGTCTACGATGCCAACATTAATATTAAATCAGTAAAACTGGAGTTAGTGGGATCGCCGGTCCAGACGACCAAAAAAGTGAAGCGAAATGGGGATCAGCACTGCTATACCAATGGCAACTTTTTCTTCGACAAGAAAACAGCGCGAACCTACTGGGCCAACCAGACCATTGGATATTGTTTTGATAATCTCGAAAGCGGCATTTACGAGGTGCGCGTAAGCGCAAAAAATTATGGGGCGGCCGGATTGCCGGCTGATTATCAGGCCTTTGCGGTCAATGTGGCTGCAGATGGCGTAAGCGAGAATATCAGCATCCAGGCAAGCGACACGGCCTACAAAAGCAGTCTTGCTCTTCTGGATGTGCGCGGGGGCGATACCGTCGTCAATCTGGTCTGGACCAATGATAAATACAAACAGGGCGTATACGATGCGAATATTATGTATCGCCAGATTAGCTTGCGACGCGTAGCCAATTCGGAACGGGCTAGTCTAGCGGCCTATATCGGCCAGCACAGTAACAATATCGTGATGCTGTTCAGTCTCTTTGTTGCAGTAGGGGCATTGGCTGCAATTATGTTGTATCGGCGGCGTCAGGAGGGATTCGAAGGACCCGATTTTTAGCTAATCCCCTCGAATCGTGTTTTTGACAAAATTTCAGGGACACCTGATTGATTCCTGGACGGGCCGGTGGCAACACCGGTCCTTTTTTTGTTTGCCCGCCTGAAAAAGGGTCGGGACGGGTACCTGACTTGTGGTGACCCCTGGCTGCATCGAAAGGAGCAAGGCCGGATGTTTGCCTGCCGACCGGTGCTGCTGGACAATCCGGATCCATACAGTGGGATCGGGCAGAAAAAAAAATCGCAACGCGCAGAAGGCGAGGCGTTGCGGTCGATAATGTAAAATCAGGGCCAGGCGGACTGCGAGCTGCTACAGCTTGCCGGGGGCGAACTGGTAATTGATCTTTGAAAATGCACTGGATCAAAGTAATAGATTATGCCTTGAAGATCTTCTTCTCGATTGTGCCGGTCGTGCTCGTTTTCTGGTACTATTTTCGCAGCTTTGTATTCAAGCGCTCCCGATTGATCACTCTGTCCGCCTTTTTCTGGGGTATATTGAGCAGTGGTCTGACTATCCTGTTGCAGAGTTTGTATCCTGCCACCCCGGACAAATTTCGCGAGGCCTTCCTGTATGCCGCGCTGACGGAAGAATTGATTCGCTATGGCTTTGTTTTTTTATTAGTGAAAACAGCCAACACGCAGTTTACCGTTACCGAAGGTATATTTCATGCGATTCTGGTAGGCCTGGGTTTTTCTTTCGCTGAAAATCTGCATTACTCGTTGTATTATAATGGATTTACGATTTTGGTGCGTACCATCAGCAGCGTTGCGATTCATGTTTTTTTGTCCGGCATTATGGGGTATTTTATTTCGTATGCTTCCTTGAACAATATTCAACATGTCAGTCGCACCCTGCGTTTGCGCAATGCCCTGATGCTGGGTTATGGCCTTTTATTGCCCGTGCTGGTGCACGGAGTTTTTGACTGGGTTTTGATTACCCACAGTCCGGCTGTCTACACAATCCCGGTGATTGTGATTCTGTCCTTTGTGTATCTGGAACAGCTGCTCGATCTGGGGCGTCAAATTTTCGGCCGCAATATCCTGAAAATGCTGGCAATCAACGCGGACGATGTCAGCATCATGCTGCAACAGCAGGAATACGAGCGCTGGGTTAGTCAGCGGCAACGCAATCGGGAACGCTTGCACTGGATCAATTCAGAATGGCCGGCTGCCACCTGGTTTGCGTTGGCGCTGATGTTGAGCGGGCTGGCACTAGCCGTACTTATGGAAACCAATCCGCGATTTTTTGGCGCTTTCAAGGAACTGAGTGCCAGCGAGCGCATTACCCTGCTGGTTCTGTATCCCTTGACCGGCGGTCTGATAACCCTGATTGGCAGCAAGGTCAACTTCTCCTTTATTCGCATTATTTTTACAAATGTCCCTCAAACCGCGCTCGTCAATATGCACCCGCCGGATGATGAGGACGAGCAGTTCAGCTTTGTGATGAACATCCATCCGATTGGCGTTTTTGTTTCCTGCCAGGAGCATTGGCCGCGCGAAAGCAAACTGATTCTCGATTTTGTCGACACCCTGGTGGCTGCTGATCAAAAGCAACATCGGGTCGCAACTACGATCGTCTGGAGCAATCTGTTTAACAAATCCATGCCGCTGGGCTATATTTGTCATTTTGAAAGACAAAGTTTTGATTTTATCCGCTTTCGTCTGCGCTATCAATGGCACAAATTGCTCAAGGTGCCGCTCACCATCCGTAAACTGTCAGAAAGCTAAAAAAGTACAAATAAACTGACTGCATATCATTTGTGTAAAAAAAGCTTGTCAATTTTCTGGTGAACTTTCTGCTGTGCGCGTGTCAAATCAAAGCAGCCTTGAAAAATTCACTCACTATTATCTGATTCAGGAGGCCCTGGAAAAACATCCGGACTCCACGGCCCAGATGTACCGGCCGGAAAAGAATAAACCCTTTGTTAAACGCAGCTTCAGGCAAACTGCAGATCGCATGATGGCTGTTTCGCTCGGCCTGAGCGAATTGGGGATGCAACCCGGCGATAAAATCGGTTTGATTGCCGATGTCGGCCCCGATTGGCTACCGGTTTGCTGGGGGATCTGCGGAATTGGCGGAGTGGATGTGCCCCGCGGCACAGATGCGACTGCGGGCGATTTGACGTATATCTTTGAGCATGCCGAATGCCAGATTATTTTCCTGGAAACCCGGGCTGTGTATGATAAAATCGGCGCCCAAATCGGCAGTTTTAGCGGTCTGAAAACGATTATATTTTACCAGACAACAGATCTGCCGGACATTGCGGGCATACGTGTCATGACCCTGGACGAGCTGATTGCGTCTGGTCAGGCTGTTAGCGATGGTGCAGCCAAATATCGTCAATTGGGCCAGGCCGTGGCTGAGGATGATCTGGCCACGATTATCTATACCTCCGGCACAACCGGCGCGCCGAAAGGGGTCATGCACACCCAAAAAAGCCTGACCTGGGAAATCGATCAGGCCATTAAAGGGATTCATGTGCCTAAAAATGGAGTCACGATGGGATTTCTGCCGCCATGGCATATCGCCGAACGTTTGATCGAAGGCGTTGCCTGGCATACCATAACCGCGACAGCCTTTACATCCGTGCCCACGCTGGCCAAGGACCTACAGGAGGCCCAGCCCACTTTCCTGCTATCCGTGCCGCGTGTTTGGGAAAGTTTTTATAACAAGGTGTTCGACGGGGTCAAAAAGGCTTCTCCGGTGGCCCAAAAGCTGTTTGGATTCGCGCGCTGGTCGGCCTATACCTGGTCTATCCAGAAAGACGTGCTGCTGGGTCGCAAATACTATTTGGCCAGGCAGAATTTGATCGTAAGCGGTGTTCGGAAGCTGGGTGCCCTGGTGGCCCTGAATTTTCTGTTCGTGCCCAATTTGATCGCGCAGCTTATTTTAGGTAAAGTCCGCAAGGCTCTCGGCGGCCGGGTTGAGTTTGCCATCAGCGGGGCTGGAGCGCTGCCGGAGCACATTGACCGCTTTTTCTATTCTGTGGGCATCCCCATCCTCGAGACCTATGGCATGACGGAAACCGTGGGCGTGACCTGCCGGCGCGACAAACCGCGCACCGTTGTCGGTACGGTTGGCAAGCCCTTCCAGGGGACGCAAATCAAGCTAATTGATGAGCAGGGCAATGAGGTCACCGAACCGAATCAAAAGGGTGTGGCCTGGCACTTTGGGCCGCATATCATGAAAGGCTACTACAAGAATCCGGAAAAAACGGCCGAGGTCTTGAAAGATGGCTGGCTGAATTCCGGTGATATCCTGGTCTATACCAATCACGGCGAGCTGAAATTTGCCGGTCGAGCCAAGGATACGATCGTCCTTTTTGGCGGCGAGAATGTTGAACCGCAGCCCATCGAGGATACACTATCCCAAAGCGCCTATATCCAGCAGGTCGTCGTGGTCGGACAGGACCAAAAGACCCTGGCGGCTTTGATTGTACCGAACAAGGAAGCGGTATTAGCCGAACTGGGTGCCGCCAGTCCGGGTGATGATATCCAGGCGTGGCGCGACAACAAGGCTGTGCAGCAGCTTTTCAAGCAGGAGATTAAAAGCCGGGTATCCGCCGAGGCTGGTTTCAAGAGTTTTGAGAAGGTGACTGCCTTTGATTTACTGGATAAAGAGTTTCAAATTGGCGATGAACTGACTCAGACTCTGAAGGTCAAGCGCAATGTTGTGCTGGAAAAATATGCCGACCGGATAAAGGCGCTCTATCAGTAAACGGTCTGGCAGGGCTCGGAGCGGAGCTGCTGGTGAGCTTTCCGGGCGCGGATCGGCGGCCCTGCGCTCCGGCATCTGATTCTCACCGGGCTGTCAGCGCTGCTAGTCCTGTTCGCGAGCTTCAGCACACAGCTTGTCATAGACCGCCTTGATGGTCCCGGGGTCGAAACCCCGCGCCTGTAGAAATTGCCTCAGTTTATTCTGCCGCGTCTGTTCATCGGTCTCGCGTGCCTGCAGTTGCTGATATTTTTGACGAGCCCGGGGCATGGCCCCTGCCAGCCACTCCGTATCATCCACTGCATTCAGGAGACTCTCCGCCAATTCACGCTGGATGCCGGCCTGCCTTAAATCCTGTCGGATCCACCAGGGACCCTTGCCCTTGCTGCGCCGCCAGGCAATGCGTCCGTTCGCAAAGCGCTCATCGTCTATCAGGCCGCTCTCAAGCACATGATTGCCGACCTGTTCGACCTCGCTCGCCGCCAACTGCAGTCGATCGCCAAGAAAACGGAACAGTTCCGCACTGGAGCGTTCCCGCCAGGCCAGCCATTGTTGCAGGCGCGGCCAAACCTGCTGCAGGACCTCGATGGACGGGCCTTCATCGAAAAGCGGGCTCATAGAACCGTCGTAGTTATGCTGAATCAAATGTCCAGCCATCCGTACTGCCCTGGTTCACAGACGATTCTGGTGCGCATTGCTCAAGCATGGCCAAAGTGGAAGTTCCACAGGTCATCCTGGTCCCGACGAGATCGCGCTTCATAATTACCATGGCTGGCCAGGACTGTTAGCCCGGCCTTCCGGGCGGTCTGAATCAATTCCTCTTTGAGCCAGTAGCGCTGGACATGAATTTCTTCCTGGACGGGTCCCTTGCGGGGTCGAAAGAGCAGACGCGATACCAGCAGGCGATCCGCCTGGTGATAGATATTCCGCCAGACCAGCCGGGTCGGGCCGAGATCAAATACGCGCATTTGTCCATCAAAATTGCGTAGCAGGTTTTCTTCACTGACAATGTCCAGGCTATAGATGCCCTGCGTATCCAGGTGGGTTGCTGCCCATTGGAAATGGCCCTGCAAGTCGTTTGGATCGGTAATATAATTCAGGCTATCATGGGTGCAAGTCAACCAGTGCCATTTTGCGGGCCAGTCCGGTGGCAGAACGGGTTGCTCCAGTTTACTTTGACAAAACAGGGCTGGTATCGAGCGCTGGCGGGCCTGGGCCAGCATGGCCGGGCTGCCATCGTAACCGTAAAATTGCCATTGCCCCAGCCCCTGGTTTTCAGGGTTGTTGCCGATCGTCTGGCTGGCAATGTTTTCCAGCAATCGACCCGTACCGCAGGCCATATCCAGCAGGTAGATGGTGGCGGTGGTTGAGTGACTAAACTGGCTAAAGACGTCCAGCAGGTATTGGCTCCATCGGGGCCATTGCACATGCGCCAGGGTCTGATCGTAGCAGGGCGCAAAGAACTGATAGGCATCCCGGGACGGAGAAGTGTTTCCTTGCAGCAGACCGGGTGCGACAGAGGGGGGATTGGTATTTTTTTTTGGCACCCGCCTCACTTTTTTTTTCTTGTCAAGGGACACGAATGGCCAGCAAGTAGCTTAATATGTGACATAATATGGATACAAGTCGCATTAGTATGGACTCCCTCTGGAAATACAGATTTCAGCCAGCTGGACTGCTGACGTTGCGTTTCACAGAAGTTCAATTCTTACGGGAATTAGCATGACCATTGCCCTTATTGCAATCAGTTTTTTAGCCTCGGTAGCTGTCAGTATTCTCTTGCGCCGTCTGGATCGACCGCAGTCTCAGACTGCGCGCCTGGCGCGACAGAGCGAGGATAGCGGCCAATACATCCAGAAAATAACCGCAGAGCAAATCCAGACCATCAAGGACGCCAGCCTCGAGTTTGAGATGGCCATGCGCCAAAGTAAACAGCTGCGTCAGGATCTAGGCGTCGAACTGGAGGCCTGGCAGCAGGAGATCCGGCAGATACAGCAAGACCAGCAGATTGTGCACGAGGTTAGCGCCGAGCTCGGCGCTGTCAGTGAGCAAGGGGATCGTATCAGGGCCCAGATTGCTGTGCTGGATCAGGGCCTGGTGCGCCTGGGGCAGGTCGAAGAGCAGATCGAAGCGGTCGGTCGCAATGTCAGTCATTTAGAACAGCATCTGACGCACAGCCAGTCGGAAGCCCGGGACACCCTTGCCAATATTGTCAGTCAGTTGATTCAGGAAACGGAAGAGCATAGCCAGCACCTGACTGCGAATTTGCGTACCAGCGTGCAGAGTCTGCAAGGGGAACAAGAGCGTGTCCAGCTTGAGCTGCAAAACCAAAGCCGCATGGCTGATTCCATGAGTGAGCGCATCGCCAGCCTGGCCCTGCAGCTGGACGATTCCTGGGACCGCGAGGCCTTGCGCTTGCAGGAACGGATGACGGATCAGGAGCGTCAGCTGGCGGCCAGTCTGCAGGAACAATCGGGTCGCATTGAGGAACGGATTGTGGCCATGGAAAAGGGCCTCGGTAATATCCGCAACCAGGCCGTCAAAGCGCTGGAGACCGATTTACAAAAAATGCGCGCTGACATGGAAAGCATCACCCTCGATGTGATCAGCAAGCGCGACGAGACGCTACATGAAAGCCGCAAGATGGTCCATCAGCTGCAAGAGCAGATGCAAACCTTTGAAGAGCAGTATCTGGGGCAGGAAAGCCGACTGTTGCGTGAGGCGCATCAATTAGAGGCGGAAATGCAGAGCCGCCTGGACGCCCAGGCAACGGTGGAGCGCGAAAGAAGTGCGGCATTGACGGCTGGTTTTCAGCAAAGTCTGGATGAATTCCGTCAGGAGCTGCAAGAACTGCGTGTCGCCCGAGTCGCCGATCTAAACGAGCGCGTTGATGAGGCCATTGAAACAGCATGCCAGGCGATTGAATCGGCGGCGGACACAGAAGAGCAAAAACTGGCCCGTTTACGCCAGGAATTCGGTCAGGCCCAGGATGGTCTGGGCTTTATGGCTCAGGAATTGAAGGCCGATTTGCGGGCTGAATCAGAGCAATTGTTACAGCAATATAAAAAACAGGAGCAAGGCAGTCTGACGCAGCACAGCGAGGCCATACAACAGATGCAGGTCTTGCGCGCGGACCTCGATCGTATCGGCTCCCGGGCGCATGAAAAATACGAGGAGTATCACCAGGCCCTGCAGGATCATTTTGATCAAATGCATAAGGAGTGGGAGCGTCAAAACGCCAGCCTGGATGAGGGTACAGCACGCTTTTTACAGAAGCTGGCGGAAACAGAAGAGAACCTGGGCACCGAGCTGCAAGAAATGGCCGCCTCGATGGAACATGAGTTACAAGGCCGCAAATCCGATTTGGACGGGATTGCTCTGCAAATCCAGCAGGCCGGTCAGGCTAGTCAAAGTGAATTACGGTCCAAAACCAGGGAATTCATGGCTGAACTGCAAGATGGTTTCCGGCAAATGCAAACCGAACTGCAATCCGGGACAGCCGAATGGCGAGCGACACAGCAAAGCAGCCTGAAAGCCAGTCAGGAGGAGCATCAGGCGTATCAACGCCAGCTGCAGGATCTGGCCGATTCTATTCTGGAACAAATCGAGACGGGTCAGGATGAATGGCAGTCGGCTCAGCAAACCAGAGAACGCGATCTGGATACGAGGCATAAGGAACTTGGTGATAGTTTTCAACTCCACAGCGAGCAAAGTCGCGCTTTTTTACAACAGGCCCAGGATCGCCTGCATCAGCAACTTGGAGAACTGGAAGAGCAACGCGCGGCTGCCGGTCAGTTGCTGGCAATGGCTGATCAGAAATATCAGACCCTGCAGGCTGGATTCAGGAGCGAATTGCAGAGTATGGGTCGTCAGTTCCACGGTGAGTTGAACCAGCTCCTGGATCGCTATCATGATGATCTGGAGCGCCACCAGTCCGAGCTGGCCCTTGTCGGCGAGCGGGAACTGGAAGCCTTGCGGTTGCATAATAGCGAATTGCTGACAGAGGCTGGCAAGGAGCTGCTGAACCAGGAACAGCAGGCTGCGCATTCGATTCAGGAATCCGCGCGCCAAAACCGCGAAAGCCTCCAACAACAGAGCGCTGAGTTGCAAGGATTGCAGCGCAAGCTGGAGGATGAATGGCAGACGCATCGCAGCGAGCTGGATGTTTGGCTCCAGCAGGAGCGCGATGCGATCGCAGAGCAAATCCAGGTCCGATCCGACTCTGTTCTGACACGCTTCGAAACAGAGGCCCGCTCCGTGCTGGCAGATCTGGCGGGGCAGATGGAGGACTACCAGCGCACCATCGCAGCAGATCTGAATCAGGCCAGCGTCACCCTTGATCAGAATCTGGGTGATGTGCAGCAAAAAATGGAACTGCTGCAAGCCCGCAATCGGGAGTTTACCGACGAGCTGCAAGAGCGGCACACCGGTGTTTTGGAAAAGAAAGAGCAGGAGCTACAGGCCTCTTTGGATGAATTTGCCCAGGCCCGGGATCAAAAAGTGGCCGCGCTGCGCGCAGAGGTGGATCAGATCCTTGGACTGGCCGAGTCTCGCCAGCAAGAGCTGATTGCCGAGATTCAAAACGAGAGCACTCGGCTGGATGAATTCAGGGGCAAGCTGGATCTGGTTGATCGATCGGCGGAGTATATCCAGCACCTGGAGGATACCCTGGCAATTATTGAGCAACGCCTGGCAAACGCCAACCAGGCCCGCGATGATCTGCAAGAATACCAGCTTGAGTTTCAGCAGCTACAACAGGGACGTAAAGAGCTGGAGAGCGAGTTGCGCTTGCTGGCAACCCAGAAAAGCCGCCTGAATGAAAGCGAAGATCATTTTCACCGCATAGAAGCGCGCCTGGAGCAGCTGGATGAGCGATTTGACCGCATTGGGGAAGCGGAAGAGCTGGCTCAAATGATCGAGAAGCGCGTTGGCCAATTCCAGGAATTCAAGAAATCCTTTGAAAAATACTACCATGAGGTGGAGGACCGGCGCAGCTTTATTGAAAAGGCGCTGCAGCACATCGAGAAAAGTCGGGGTGATTCCAGCGACATTACAGAGTTTGCCGGTCGCCTGAGCGAGGAAATCCGCAAGGCCGAGCTGCGCCAGAACGAGATCGCAAGCGACATCCAGGCCCTGGAGGTGCGGACCAACAAGTTGAGTAACTTTGATCGTGATATGGAAATTGTAGAGGCGCGCTTTGAGCAGATCGAGGGCCTTTTTGCGGATCTGGAAGAAAAGCAAAAACAAATCGGGGCCATGAATCGGCGCTTCGACAGTATTCAAAACGGCGGGATGGAGCTGCGTGAGGAGCTGGGTTCCCTGCTGAGCGAGGCGGATGATAAAATGGAACGCCTGTCGGCATTCTACCAGACCATCGATCAGGTGCTGGAGCGCCAGAGCGAACTGGCGGAAGCGCAGACTGTTGCCCTGGCCAGCAAGCGGGGGCGCAACGTCGCGGCGCGCCTGCCGGAGCATAAAATTGAGGGCATCAAGAGCCTGTATCTGAATCACAAGTGGGATGCCGATTTAATCGCCCAAAAGATGCAAATTGAACCGGCCCTGGTGCGCGCTGTGATTGCCAGTCAGAAAAAATAAAATTCGTTCAGGCAAAACAGACTAGCATGGGGATCCAGGAACGCAAACAAAGAGAGAAGGAGCAGCGCCGGCGCTCCATTCTGGATATGGCGCGTGAATTGATTCGCCAAAAGTCGTATCTGGAAATCACCATGGAAGACATTGCCCGAGAGCTGGAATTGTCGCGGGCCACTTTATATCTGTATTTTCGAAACAAGAGCGAGATATACCTGACTCTTTTGACCGAGGGCATGTGGCAACTACGCCAGGATTATGATCGCTGGCAGGAACAGCACCCGGAGGCCAGTCTCAATGAGCGGCTGATGACTTTGGCCCGTGTCTTTTTTATTTTTTACCAGAGCGATTATGGCTACTTTGATTTGATGTTCAGCAAGCGCGAGGAAATGATTGCGGACTCTAGTCCCGAAGCGGTTCTGGAGCACAAGAAATCGGGCCAGGCCATACTGGAACCCCTCTTTGTGGCCATCCAGGAAGGCATCGCAGCGGGCACCTTTCGGAAAGACTATTCGGCTGAAAAAATAGCCTGGCTCTTGCGGGCGGTGATTATCGGGATCGCCATGGGTTTTAAAGAGGGCAAGCTGCGTTTTCCGGATGATCTGCACTTATTGGAAGAAATGATTTTACCAGGACTGCGCCCGGCCTGAAATGGGTTGCGGAGCGGTGCAATTGCTGTTTCGCTAACGCCATGTTTACGTTTGAAAGTCGGCATACTACCCGTTTTAGCGATCTGGATACTCAATTACATGTGACCAGTATCACCTATGAAGAACTGGCCGCTGAGGCGCGCTTTGCCTGTTTGGCGGCCAATGGCTATGACTTGCAGCGGATACTGGCAGACGAATTGCAATTTATTCCGCTGCACAGCGCCGCGCGCTTTCACCGGCAGCAAATGCCGGGCAGTCAACTCTTGATTCGGACTAGTTTGCAGATTACAGCAACGCAGGAATTGCTGTGGCATCAGGAGTTGCTGGACAAGGATCAAAACCTGGCCTGTGAGATTCGCAGCTTGGAGGTGGCTCGCCATCATCAAGGCAAGGAGGCGGTGACTTTATGGCCAAACAGGGAAGCTAGCGCTACCATTCCGGCCGAAACTTTTTTTTATGAGCCCGTGCCGCCCTTTACGCACAGTTGCCAGCAAATCGAAAGGCAATTTAACACTTATCCGTCACTGCGCAATTTTAACTGGGTGTATCCGGCTGCGCAGATCTGGCGCTTTTTTGAAGATGGCCGCTGGAATATGTTTCACCAGCTAGGCATAGATTTTCGTTTTATCAATCAAACGGACACAACCGCTTTTTTTATGGGCTGCAATTTCGAAATCCGGTCACCAGTGCAGCCCAATGAGCCCTTGCTGCAGAAGCTATGGATTGAGCGCATCGACAAGATTCGGGTATATCTGCGTCAGGAAGTCTTTCGACCGGGGCAGACCCAGGCGATTCTACGCAGTCGGGAATTCATTGTCTTTGTATCTGTTTCAAAATCCCGGCCGCGTCGTCCGGCGGCTGAATGGATCCAGCGTATGTTTGACTATATCGAATTCAGGGAAGGCATTGCCTTGTAATCACAAACCAGCGCGGACCTTCGCTCGCGGGCTTGCAGATCGGATGGGAGAAATTCATGAATTATCGAAATCTGGCAGATTGTGTGCACGATCTGCAAAAGAGCGGCCGTTTACTGCGGATTACCGATCCGGTTGATCCCCATTTGGAACTGGCGGCCATTCATCGGCGGGTATATGCTCATGAGGGGCCAGCTCTATTATTTGAGAATGTCAAGGGCAGTCGCTTTCCGGTGCTGACCAATTTATTTGGGACCCTGGAACGGGGCCGCTACATTTTTCGCCATACCCTGCGCCAGGTGCAGGCCCTGATCCAGGCCAAGGCAGAAGGCCCAGTTGTGCTCAGAAAGGTCCCCAACTGGTGGCGTATTGGCCTGGCCCTGGCACATGCCGTGCCGCGACGGACTATGCTGACGCGTGGCGTGCGCCGTTATGCATGTCGCGTGTCGGATTTGCCACAGATCGTCTCCTGGCCGGACGACGGCGGTCCTTTCCTGACCCTGCCGCAGGTCTATAGCGAAGATCCTGTTCAACCCGGGGTTCTGCATTCCAATTTAGGCATGTATCGCATTCAATTAGGCGGCAATGCCTATCAGCAGGACAGGGAAGTCGGCCTGCATTATCAAACTCATCGCGGTATCGGCATTCATCACAGCCAGGCCTTGCAGAGGGGCGAGGCTTTGCGGGTAACGATTTTTGCCGGCGGTCCACCAGCCCATAGCCTGGCGGCTGTGATGCCCTTGCCGGAGGGTTTACCCGAAGTGGCCTTTGCGGGAGCGCTGGCTGGTCGGAATTTTCGCTACCAGCGTCTGAAAAGCGGCCACCTCCTGGCCAGTGATAGCGATTTTTGTATCACCGGTCATATCGCGTCATACCTCAAGCCGGAAGGTCCCTTTGGCGATCATCTGGGCTATTACGCCTTACAGCATGACTTCCCGGTGTTGCTGGTGGATCAGGTTTATCATCGTCCGCATGCCATCTGGCCCGCGACAGTGGTGGGCCGTCCTCCGGCCGAGGACACAACCTTTGGTGCGCTGATTCATGAATTAACTGCGCCCATGGTGCCGGTCAGTATTCCGGGCGTGTTAGAAATGCACGCTGTTGACGCCGCGGGTGTGCATCCATTGATGTTCGCGATTGGCAGTGAACGCTACACCCCCTGGCTGAAGGACGCCCCTCCGCAGGAAATTCTGACCCAGGCAAGCGCGATTCTGGGATTCGGGCATGCTTCGCTGGCCAAGTACCTGTTTATCACGACCCGCGATCACAATCCGCACCTAAGCACCCATGATGCCAGTTTGTACTTGCAGCACGTCCTGGAGCGCTTTGTGCCCCAGCGAGATTTACATTTTATTACCAATACAACCATCGATACCCTGGACTACAGCGCCGGTCAGGGCCTCAATCGCGGTTCGAAGGTGATTTGGGCGGCGCACGGTCCTGCCCTGCGTCAGCTGGGACGCAAGGTGCCGGCCACGCTCAAATTGCCGGCCGGTTTTCGAAACGCCGGTCTGGCGCTTCCAGGCGTCATTGTGATTCAGGGACCGCGTTACAGCACACCCAAAGCGGCTGCCCGTCAGATCCAGAAGGTGGCCGCATTTCTAAAGGACCAGGGACGGTCTGCAAAATGGTCCGGGCAGTTTCCCCTGGTCGTGATCGTGGATGATGCGGCATTTAGTTGTCAAAGTTTACGCAATTGGCTGTGGATCACTTTCACCAGGTCTGATCCCGCTAGTGATATATATGGCGTGGACAGTTTTGTGCATCAGAAACACTGGGGCTGCAAGGGGCCGGTTCTGATTGATGCGCGTTTTAAAACCCACCAGGCCCCGGGTCTACAAAGCGACGCGCAAATCGAAAAAAAAGTGGATGCTCTGGCCGGGCCAGGCAAGGTACTCAATGGCATCATCTGAGGTCGGCTCCAGGAAGTCGTCCCCAGGCATGCATGGTATTTGGGACGCAGAAGGCAATGGGAAAGCAAGGCTCCCAAATGGCGCACACCGGGCTCAATTTCGATGGAAAAACCGCCGGTGGCAACACGTCCGGTATTGCCAGAGGCCGTTTGGGGACAGCCCCTTAGTACTTGCCGACTCGCACAGACCCGGGATCATTGACTCATGAATCCGGACGCGCAGGCCTCTTTACTGGAAAAACTGGATCAACTGATTCAATTGAGTCAGACTCAGAACGCTCCCGCCGAAAGCCCGGCGGCGCAGGTGATTTTGGCGCTCGTGCCCATCCTGGCGATTGTAATGGGCGCAGTTCTAATGTTTTTCTTTTTGCTGTGGCATTATCAAATTAAAAGGGAACTAGTGCGGACAAATCAATTTGAGTATACCTCGCGCGAAAACCTGCGTTTGATCACTTTGCTAACGGGGCTCTTGAGCCTGGCAACGGGCTTACCCATGACAGTGCTCTTCATCCTGGTGGAAGGATTGTCCTATGTAATTCTAGGCGGCCTGATTCCGCTGTTTGCCGGTATTGCCTTGATTGTATTTTATGGCCTGAGTCTGCCGCCCAGGAGTGCTTCCAGACGGGCGGAGCGTTGAATGCCGGCAGAGCTCGATTTCGAGCAGCTGTTTTTCGAGACCGAAAGGATGATTTACAACCTTGGGTTACGGCTTTTTCGAAACAATGAGGATGATGCGCTGGATTTCACCCAGGACGTATATCTACAAGCCTACCACAAATTACACACATTTGCCGGACGCTCGCGACCATCCACCTGGCTTTACAGTTTAGCGCTGCATTTTGGTCTCAAGAGAATTAAAAAAGAAAAGCGCCTGAAAATGCAAGCGGGCGATGAGGCGCTATTGGAAAACCTCGAAGCACCCCGCTCGACGCAACCGGATGAACGGGTGTTGCAATTGCTAAATCAAAAAGAGGTTTCGCGTCAACTCGAAGCAGCCCTGGCTTCTCTACCGGAAGCACTACGATTACCGGTCGTGTTGCACTATTTGGAAAAAATGCCCTATGTTGAAATGGCTGCTGAACTACAGATCCCGGAGGGGACGCTGAAATCCAGCGTCTACCGGGCCAAATTGCAATTGCGCAAACAATTACAAAAGGAGTTGCTAGAGTGAGCGAGCGCCCGAAGCAGGATGCATTACTGCGCAAGATCTATACCGAACCGGACACGCTCGATTCGGATGAGCTAAAACGCATTCACACTGATCCGCAAATGCGCAAGGATCTCCAGTTCTCCCTGGATCTGGACCAGCGATTGGGCCAATTGCCTCTGGAGCGGCGACAGCCGCCCCCGGCCTTGCATCACCTTGTCTTTCAGCGCATCATCCGGCCCTCGTACAAGATGTGGCACCTTATTTTGGTAATGATCCTGATCATCTGCAGTCCCTTGATGCTGGCGTTTAGCAGCCGTGTCTTTGAAGGTTTTTTTCATGACAATCTGTTGATCACAATTTTTGTTTTTTACGGTGTAATGGTGTTCGTCTTATTGTTGCCGATCACATTTTACATTATTACAACACGTCGTTCTACACTAAAGAGTTTGATGGAGGAACTGGATCACTGGCTGGCCTGGTATTACGATCGTAATGATTCTAAAAGATAAGCCCGATCAGTCCACACCATCATTGTCGCGCCGGGCCTTTCTGAAACGCCTGGGACTGACAATCGGACAGGCAGCCCTGGTATTTGCCTGTGGCCCCCGACTGCTGCGGATTCGCGGTCAACGCTTCGATTCGATCATAAGCGGGGGTGAAATTATCGATGGCAGCGGCAACGCTGCCTACCAGGCAGACCTTGGCATTCGGGATGGCCGGATTCAGGTGATCGGAGATTTGGAAGGCAATCAATGCGAACAGTGGATTGATGCCCGCGGCCTGGCCGTAGCGCCTGGTTTCATTGATATTCATAGTCATAGCGACACGACCATCGCCACCTGGCCTGAGGCCTGGAGTAAAATCTATCAGGGTGTGACCAGCGAGATTATTGGTCAGGATGGTCGTTCCCTGTTTCCCGGCCAGGGAGCCACAAACGCTGCGGCGGCCCAGGAAATGCACAGCCAGCTACTGCAACGCGGGGTGGGAGTAAATCTGCGTACAATGATCGGAGCTGGCAGTTTGCGGGCTGTGGTGATCGGCGGACAGGAACGCAAGGCCAGTCAGGCAGAAATAGAACAAATGCAAACAATTTTGCAGACGGGCATGCAGGCTGGAGCCTGGGGCTTGTCTTCAGGGCTGGAATACCTGCCCGGCGCCTATGCCGATATTGCGGAGCTATCGGCTCTGGCCCGTACGGCAGGAATTTATAGCACCCACATGCGCAATGAGGATGATTTTGTCATTTCGGCGATCGACGAGGCGATTTTAATCGCCAGCCAGGCCCGGGTGCGACTGCATATCAGCCATATCAAGGCTCAGGGGCGTCCCAACTGGCCTAAACTAGAGGAAATGCTGGGGCTCTTGAATCGAGCCAGAGCCACACTTCCTTTTGTAAGTTGTGATCGTTACCCTTACCTGGCTTATAACACCAGGTTGGCTAATCTGTTCCCTTTTGAATTAAGGCCCAGTCCGTCCGCCCTGGCGCTCTTTTTACAATCCCGAAACAATCGCAAAATCATTCGCGAGCAAGTGCACTATAAAATTGATTCGCTGGGTGGTTATAAAGGAATTTTATTAAACCAGGTGCCCGGCAATCGTTTTGGTCATTTGAGCGGGCTGAGTCTGGCAGAGTCTGCACTACGGGAGTCCAGGGATCCGTGGCAGCTGTTATGCGACATTCTGGTCGAAAATCAGGGAGAGGGCCCGATGGTGGGTTTTGGTATGGACGCGGAGAATTTGACTCGCCTGCTACAGTATCCCTGGTGCGCTATTGCCTCGGACGGAGCCGCCTTGCGAGCCGGTCAGTTCCCCGGTGCTCACCCGCGCAATTTCGGCAGCTTTCCGGAAGTGCTTGGTCATTACGTGCGTGAACGCGGGATTTTGTCGCTGGAGCAGGCCATCTACAAAATGACGGGCCTGCCGGCAGAAATCATGCAAATCCAAAAGCGCGGTCGTATCCAGCGCCACTGGGCTGCCGATCTGGTCGTATTCGATCCTGATCAAATACAGTCCCGGGCAACGTATGCCGAACCGGATCGTTACCCGCGCGGCATTGCCCATGTGCTGGTGAACGGGCGGCCGGCCATTCTGGACGGTCAACACACGGGCGGACTATACGGTACGATTATTTAATTCGGATGGCCGGATCTCGAGTCCCTGCCAGGGCGCCATACCGGTCGCAGACGCGCCAGGCTGTCGGATTACAATAAAATCCGGGTTCCCGTGCCGGGTCTGCCTTCCGGGATATGCTCATCCGGATTTCGGCGTGCATCAATCCTCTGGTTTATTCAAGGCCAAAGAATCAATAAATCGTTCAATGACTTCAATATGATCCTTTTCCGGACGGTCGAATTTCAGACTCGGTTCGTACAGGTGCTCGTCGAATAAATGAAAATCAAATATTTTGAGCTGAAAATCCGGTAAGGTAATAATCAGGTTCTCGGTATGAATGTCCAGAATCAATTTTTCATTTTGAGCCAGATGCTCCGTGTAGGTAATTAAGCGGCGGAAATCTTCCGTGATTTTTAGCAGCGTTTTCTTTTTGATTTTGCCAAAGCGGCCGCTGTCAAATTCGAAATCATAGCTGGGAAAAAAACGCCGTCGCAAGCGGCCTTGTTGGCTGCGTTTGCCAGCTACGGCAAATTCCTTGAGATGCTTGCCCACCAGCATAATCTGGCTGTCCATCGGTCGGATGCGCATGCGATAATGACCCCGCAAGGGCAGGTGGCGGAAATGGGCTCCCATAAAAAACCGGGTGGGCAAGACCATGTCGGGCAAGGCTTCGCGCACTTTCCAATAGCTGTAGCGTTCCAGGGCCAGGCGGTGAAACTGGAATAAGTAGTGCTCTTTGAGTCCGCGGCGCTGTCCTTGGCACAGGTATTCCATTAAATCCAGTTCGGTCTTGCTTAAGAAACGGTCCGGGTTCCCGGCCACTTCGCGATACAGGCTGCCAAGCAGAGGGTCGGATTGCAAAACAGGTTTGCCCACCTTTAAAACCATCTGCCAGGGCATTTTGTAAACAAATTTATAAGATCCGCGCCCGATATAGGAATGGGCGTTAATTGGATAATAGTCGGTGAAGCATTCTCGCTGGTGCTCGAATTCAATCCGGCTGACATGCGAGACCGGCAGCAGCCATTCATACAAACGCCGAATCCAGCCGGATTGGCGTAATTTGAAGTCTGCCGGTAATTCCTCGATTTCAGGGGCCTTGCGCTGGCGGGCCAGCTGAAAGGCCTGGTTCATCCAGTCATCAGTAAAAGAATCCAGCAGATTGCGGACGCCCAGGCCGCTTTGGAACTCTTGCAGCTGACGCTTGCGTTTTTGATAGCGGCTACGCAGTTGTTGCCAGCGGTCTTTGAGCTTCAAATCAGAGCCTCTCCTGTTGTTGGATGACATTTTGATACACAGCCAGATTTCCAAGGCACGTGTTTTCATGACTAAAGCGCAAAACGTGTTTGCGATTGAACTGCCCCATCTTGCGACGCAGGTCATCGTCTTTAAGTAAACGAGCAAGATGATGCGCCAGGGCTTCGGCGTTGGCAATCGGCGCCAGGAGGCCGCCTTTTTCGGGCAGGATCATTTCCGGAATCCCGCCGGCCGCTGTAGCGGCGACAGGCAGTCCGGCGGCCATGGCATCCAGCACAGCAGTGCCGAGTCCTTCTTCACGTGATGATAAAACAAAGATATCAAACAGGGCATAGTACTCTTCTATCTCGGGCCGAAAGCCCAAAAATTGCAACGGTCCCTCCGGATAAAGCAGTTTCAGCTCCCGGGCGGCTTTGGTGAGTTCGTTTTCCAGCTCCCCTTGACCAAGGATGAAGCAGCGCCATGCTGGCAGATCGCCTGGATTCGCCTTGCTGATCTGGTTGAGCACAGCAAGCGTTCGGATCAGGGTATGCTGATCCTTGTGACCGACCAAAGCGGCCACATTGCCGATGACGAGCACATCCGGATGCAAACGCAGTTCAGATTGCAGACGAGCCGGCGATCGTTTCATAGCCCAGCGGCTCAGATCAATGCCGGAGTGGACCACATCGATTTTGTCCGCGTTGATACCGTCACTCAATAAAATATTTTTAATATTTTCCGAGATGGCAATGTATCGGCTGACAAGCGGATCAAAATATTTTTTACGAGACAGCCAGTTTCGTTTAATGGGAAAATCCACCCGGCGCGAAACAATCAGGGCCGGCGGGCTCTTGTGTTGATGGCAGGCCCACAGTGCCAGACTGTGGGCTTTGGCCGTATGGGCATGCACAATCGCGGCCTGAAATTCGGTAATGCTTTGACGCAGTGCGCGCACACTGGGGTAATCCCATTCACCGCGCAAGGGCAATTCCTGAACGCGAATGCCCTCGGCGCGCGCGCGACGGGCCAGTTCGGAATCTGTGCGCGCGATCAGCATTTGTTCAATCTGTGTGTTTTGCTGCAAACCCAAAAGCAGATTATAGACCTGACGCTCTCCGCCGCGCCAATCCCTGGCGGTGTTCAAATGGATAATACGTATCATACAGGTAGCGCCACCGCTTCCATTTACAGGTCCCAAGTGCGGTTGGTGCGCGTATCAATGCTCCATAATATTTTTATAATGCTCACCATAGTCGTTTTGCAGTCGGGCCCCATGGATCTGTACGATTTGCGAAGCTAAATAATTACCCCAGCGCGCAGCCTTCAAGGGGGTCTCGCCCCGGGCCAGGGCGTACAATACTCCGCCTGCAAAGGAATCACCGGCTCCATTCGTATCAATCGCCTGGACAGGGAAGCCGGCTACCCGGAACTGATTCTGATGATCTACAACCAGGCAGCCCTGCTTGCCATCGGTAATATAGACCAGGTCGCACAGCGCTCCGATCGCGGCAGCTGCCTCGTCGAGCTTGTCCAGTTCTGTCAAGGCCAAAGCTTCCTGGGCATTGCAAAACACTACATCGCAGTTATTCTGAACCAGCATTAAAAACTCGTCCCGATAACGACCCACACAAAATGGATCGGAAAAGGTGAAGCTGGTTTTGATGCCGTTTTGGCGGGCTGTATCAAAAGCGTAGAGGCAGGCCTCCTTGGCCGCCGGGCCGTCCCAAAGGTAGCCCTCAATATAAACATACTGGCATTGATTCAGAATCGCGGTATCGACCATCGATTTATTAAACAAGGTTGATACGCCCAGGTGGGTGCTCATGGTTCGCTCCGCATCGGGGGTGGTCATGACAACACAGGTGCCGGTTGGCCCCTCCGATTCATCCACCGCCCCGATTTCAAAAACGACTCCGTTTTGGGCCAGATCAGAGCGGTAAAACTCTCCATTGGGATCTGTGCTGACGACTCCGTTATAGACCGGGGAGCCGCCGCAGCGGGCGATGGTCCACATGGTATTGGCTGCGGATCCACCGGATCGCAATTCCAGTTCATGGTCCTGTAGTGCGCTTAAAATGCGGGCCTGGGTGGCACCATCCGCCAGGCTCATCGCTCCCCGGTTCAGGGAGAGACTGGCAAAGAAGTCCTCGTTCACAAAGACGAGTGTATCTACCAAAGCATTGCCGATGCCAAAAACATCGTATTTTTTCGAGTGCGCTTGATTCATAATGAGGAGTACCTTTTGTCTGCTCGACCAGGCAGCAACAAGAAAAGTGTTCATTTCTGCCGTTAAAAAAATTGACTGACTGATGCCGGTGATCCAGGAAGCTGCTACGAACTGAGCCATGCAATCTGATGCAACATCCTGGATCGAACTGTACCCGCTGGCCCAGGCGAATCTGCGCCGGCGCTCCGAGCTGCAAGCGATTGTCGGTGCCAAGGCATGGCGCTGGGCCGGGTGGTTGACCCGGCTGGCCCGTTCGTATGGTATGCTGAGCGCTGTATATGCCAATGAACACAATCATTGGCCCCTGGCCACCGCTGAGGCGCCCTTGTATGCCTTTGCGCATAAAAAATTTCACGATGTGCCTGCTATCACGATCTACATGCTGGCGCGTCCCCTGACGCATTTTCATCATGTCACCATCATTGGCCAGGCCGGTATTCATAGCGCGGTTTATCCCTATACCGAATGGATTCCGGGTTTCCTGAAGGCGCCCCTGCTGGATCCTTTCGCCGTGCAAGCGGCCCGCATACTGTCCTGGCCGATCAAGGACTTGTTTAACAGTGTGAATACCTATGCGGTCTACCGGGAACAAGATATGCCGGCGACAGTGGCCCAATATGAATCCATCCACTTCGGGGGCCAGCGGATTCTGGGCATGGATTACGAGGCCTATCGGCAGATGGCGCGTCAAAAAACGCGCTCCTCCCTGGTGCGGGTCATGCAGGACATCAGCGAATTGAACCGCAGCCTGGTCATTGCGCCAGAGGGGGGCTACTGTTTTGACGGCACAATCCAGAAGATGCAGGATTTTCTGGCATTTACCGCTCTCAAAAAGAATCGGCGTACCTTGCCGTGCACCATTAGCTACGACGAGTTGTGCCCGGATACGATGGGACGCATTGACTGCTATGTGCACACTGGCGCGCCGCTCGATCCGCCAGCCGGCAAGACAGACACGCAGCGCTGGTCGCAGGATTTACAGCGCATTTTGACCCAGAATACGACCATCGTTGCCTCCCAGTTGATCGCTGCCGTGTTATGGAAGCACCGCGCTCAAGGGCGGATCGGGGTCGATGAACTGGGCGCGCAGTTTCATCAGCTGGCGCAAAGAATGAGTGCGATCAGTCACTTGCAACTGGCCCCGGGACTGTTGACGTCTAAAACCCGCGAACGGTCTCTACGGCGTTTTTTACGCAGCGTGGGTCGGAAGTGGCTACGCCGCCGGGGCTCGACATACATTTATAATCAGGACAAGATGGACTCTTTTACGGCCAAAGAGCGCACAGTGGGCAACCTGGAATGGAATTACAATCATATCGCCTGGCTGGTCGCTGACTGGTAGCTCCGATGTGATTGGCAAGGTCAGCATACCGGGGGACGAGCGGTAGCGCGCCCGGATTCGGACAGGGACTGTCGCGCACGGCGCTGACACGCTTAACCCGCTTGTTCTGCTCGGCCAGCTTTCCGCTGATAAGATGCGGTTGCCCTTCATTTGTGTGTTCCTGGCACCCGATACTGGTAGCAGTATGAATCTGGAGCGCGATTTTGCAAAACTGGGCGATCAACTGGACCAACACAAGCCGGTGCAGATTCAGCTAAATCATGTGGATAGTCTGGAAGGCACGGTCGCGAACGGGTTGGTCGGCCGCGGACTAGCGCGGATCAATCAAATGGCTCTGACTAGCAGCCTGCAACTGGTGCTACATGAACTGCTGATGAACGCGCGGGACGCCTGGATTCGCTCCCAATTGGGCGCCAATGGGGCCGCGACCCCGGCAGCAATCGATGCGCAGTTCAGCGCCCGGCGTCAGGAGCTGCGTTCTGAATGGGAAAGTCATGCTGAGTCGGATTGTACGATCCTGATCGACCTGCACTTGCAAGCAGATCAGTTCCAAATTCAGGTCAGTCAGCGCCAGGGTGTCAGCGACCTGGATCGCGAGCAGATTCGCCTGGCGCTAAATCTGGGCTGGCAGGCCGAGCGTTTGAGCGATATCACCTCCCAGGCCCGGCACTACGGTCTGGCCTTTAGCGCACTGTGCTTGAAGCAGGCCTTGTTTATGCCGGATGTGTTCAGCTATGACCTGGCAGCGGACCAGACTGTCTTCCGTTTGCAAATTCCGGCCAATCATGCCTGTCCGCAGAAACTGGCACGGGTTGATCAGTCCCTTGTGCAAGAAATCAAATCCCTGCCAGGCTTTCCGGATCAGATCAAGGTGATCCAGGACTTATGCGAATCGGAAAAATCGGACTTGCGCCAGGTTGCCCTGGCAATTCAGAAAGACACAACAGTGGCCAGTCAAATCATCAAGCTGGCCAATTCGGGCGGTTACGGCGGCGGAGGCATTATCGAACTATTTGATGCTGTCAAGGTTGTGGGACTGAAGAATATTTCGGACCTGTTACTGCAGATTGGAGCCTTAAAGGCGATCAGTGATCGGTATGCCCTGACCGATGATTTTATGCAACACCCTGTACGCGTCGGTTTCTACGCTCGCAGTCTGGCGCGTTTGCAAGGCCGGGCCGCTTTGACTGACAAGGCGTATGTGGCCGGACTCTTGCATGATATCGGCAAGATTGTACTAATGGCCGGTATGCCCGACAAGCACAGTTTTGAAAGAGCGGTCGAACACAAGGACACCCGCACTGTGATTCAGATAGAAGAGATCAGTCTGGGGGTAAATCATGCCGTGGTGGGAGCCCTTTTGGCGAAAAAGTGGCAGTTCCCGGAGGTGCTCCAGCAGTGCATCGAGTACCATCATGATCCGCTTAAATCCCGCGTTGCTGCCAAAGAACTGAAAGAACTGGTCTATATTGTGTATATGGCCAATGCTATGGCGAATACGATCGAGTCCGAATACTCGTACTATGCCCTGGAGCCGGAAGTGCTGGCCTGGTTTAATATGACAACCCTGGAGTCCTTTGAATTGTGCGCGGGCAACTTTGAGACCGAATACCGCCAGTTGGCCTAAGCCGGGATACCGCATTCTACCAGCAGGCTGATCAGCTCGGCATACTCGCTGCAATGCGGGAATTGGGGGAACTCGGCCCGTACGTTTGCCGGGGCCCGAAAGAGAATGCCCTGATCAGCGGCCCTTAGCATGCTTGTATCGTTATAGGAATCCCCGATGGCAATCACGCTAAAGCCGTTGGTGCGAAAGCCCTCTACAGCCCCCCGTTTGCCGTCGGTTGTGCGCAGGCGGTAGCCCCGGATGCGGTCGTTTTCATCGATCGTCAATGTGTGACAAAACAGGCAGGGCTCGTCCAGGGCTTTCATTAGCGGCCGCGCAAATTCATAAAAGGTATCGGACAGTATTACCAGTGGGACCCGGGCGCGCAGCCAGTCCAGATATTCACGGGCGCCGGGCAGGGGGCCCATGGCAGCGATCACAGCTTCTAGATCATGCAAGCTAATCCCATGCTCATCCAGGATTTTCAGACGGCCTTGCATTAGCTCATCATAGTCGCTGATATCGCGGGTGGTTAAACGCAGTTCCGCTATACCCGTTTTTTCGGCCAAACCGATCCAGATTTCGGGAACCAGGCAGCCTTCCATATCTGTCGCGACCAGAATGGGCCTTTGCAGGGGCTTTAACGCGCTCATAGAGCCTACGAAGTACTGGCGGTCTGGATGCTTGACAATGCTTTTTTCTGGTTGGCCCCCCTTTCTGGTGGATTTGGAGCTTTCTTTTGGAAAACTGGATCAATTGCCATGAGTACCAACTATTTAGCCAGCGCCATGAGCCGTATTGACAGCTCGGAAATTCGCCGGGTATTTGCCCTGGCGGCCAGTCTCAAAAATCCGATCAATTTATCCATTGGTCAGCCCCACTTTGCCACGCCGCCGAACATCATTGCCGCAATGGACAAGGCCGCCCGGGATGGTCATACATCCTACACCCAGACCAACGGCATCCAGCCCTTGCGCGAGGCCATGGCCGCCAGATACCATCAGACGAATGGATTTGACAGTGATCCTGGACAAATTCTGATCAGCTCCGGGGTGGCTGCCTTGATCCATTTGTTTATGTTGGCTGCCATCAACCCTGGGGATCGTATCCTGATAACCGACCCCTGTTTTTTGATCTACCGTAGCATGCTTAATTTTGCCGGTGCTGTGGTCGAGGTGATACCCGAAAACTTTGATCGAGACACAGTCGCAGCTATGCAGGATCAAAAATATAAATTCATTATCTATTGCAGCCCTTCCAATCCCTCCGGTTATGTCATGCGCCGCGAACAAATTGAATGGCTGGGTCAACTAGCTGACGCTTGCGGAGCGATTCTGGTTGCCGACGAGATCTACGAGCTCTTCGATTACGAAAACCGCTTTGTTAGCGCCGGGTCGGTGTATCCCCGTTCGCTCGTGTTTAGCGGTTTTTCCAAGTCCTGGAACATGACCGGTCTGCGACTGGCAGCGGTTGCCACCCCGCGGGGTAGCGGAGACACCTGGCAGATTATTCAGGCGATGACAACCCTGCAACAGTATACCTTTGTGTGCGCTCCGGCGCCGGTGCAATGGGCCGGCATTGAAGCCCTCCGGACCGACATCAGCGACTATGTCAATCAATACCGGCGCAATCGCGATCGTTGTGTGCATATGTTGCGGGGGTCCTACACGATCGATCTCGAGCCGGGGGGAGCGTTCTATCTATTTCCGCGTTTGCCCGCTGGCCGTACGGATCGTGAATTTGTGGAGGCTGCAATCCAGCAAAAGGAGCTTTTAGTCGTTCCAGGTCGCATTTTTACCAGCCAAAACGATCGCATTCGGATCTCCTATGCTGCTGAAGAAGATATTCTGGAGCGCGGCCTGCAGGCCCTGGTGGAATTGGCCGCCTGACCGGGTATTCGCAGCGTTATGTTGCCGCAATACCTGGAAACTGGTTTGGCCTGTATTCTGGGGGCGATTTTGGGCAGTTTTTACACCGCCCTGGCCTCCCGGATTTTATATTATTACTACGGCCCCGGCCGCAAACTGAAGGGCTGGCTTTGGCGGCCGCTTGTAAGTCGCCGTTGGGCCGCGATTTTGGGGCGACCCAGCCATTGCCAGAATTGCGGGACAGAAATTCGGGGCCTTTTCCTGTGGCCCCTCCTTGGATATCTGGCTGCGCGCGGTCGCTGTCGGTCTTGCAAGCACCCTATAGGCTGGTGGACTCTGGCGGGAGAAATCTATGCGGCTCTGTTATTGCCCCTGCTCTTGCACTTTGGCGCTTCCTGGCTTTTGGCTCTGGTGTGGACCTGCTTTGCCGGACATTTGTACATCAGCGTGGCAACTGATACTGTTTTTTTGCGCCTTGATCATGAAAACGCGCTGGTCCTGGCCAGCCTGGGATTGCTGGGGGTCGTGATCGAAAGCGGCTCTGACTGGCACCGTTTACAGTGGCATCTATGGGCGGGTCCCGGGCTTGCGGCCCTGTTCTACTTGCTACATGTATTTTATAAAAAAGGGCTCGGTTTTGGCGATGTGATTCTGGTCGGGGTGCTGGGCTTTGCTTTGGGTTTACCCTGGGCTTTGTTTATGATTCAGATTGGCGGGGCTTTTGCTATTTTGTACATTTATTTAGTTGCCCGTGATCATCGCGCCCCGGCACCGCTGGGAACCGGACTCGCGATTGGCTGGCTGGTGTGCCTGCCCTTGTCCTTTGTTGCCGACTGGTTTTAATTTGACAAGGAAAGTGCCCTGTCAACTGTAGTCCCACAATCCCAGGAGGAAGACGGGTGAGATTCCCGCGCTGTCCCGCAACTGTATTTGGCTCGTTAATTCAAATAGCGGCCATAAGTCAGATCTTCCCTGTGTGACTGGTTCGTGGTTTGACCGCACACGCATCGTAGCCGTCTGGCGCGAAGGGCCCCCGGGAGCGTACAAACCAGGGGCCGGCAATTGCACACATTTGACTTATACTCTTGTCTCCGTCAGTTGGCAGTCTTTGCTCTGGCCCTGTGCAAAATCACGGGAGAACAACATGAGATTTAAAAAAAATAGAGCAGGCCTTTTGATCCCGATACTTTTTTTAAGCGGTATTTTGGGGTCGGGATTGTTATTGTCGCAGTGTACGCCGCCGGATGATCCGGGCGACGAAGATTTGGAGCTGCTACTCCTGGCTGCGATTAGCAATGCGTCCAATCTCTCGGTGGCAGGTACCTGGACGGATACCGCCGATAGCAATGCGGCCTATACAATCACAAATACCGCCTATACAAAGCATACGGTGCTGGGTTCGGGAACTCCAAAAACAGACTACACCATGTCGATAGTGAGTTACGATAATAATGGCATTGTCATCAAAGTGACCGGCAAGCAACTCGATTTTGCAGCCTGGCCAACAATCACGGAAAAAACAAACAGCATCTATCAACGCTCTCGTTTTGCCATATTTGATGCCAATACAATCTATCGGTGTGATGAGTCGTTCAACAAGAATTCCCTTGCGGAACTGGATGCCGATACAACCGCTTACACCTTTGATCGCAATGATCCGACCAAAGCGAACGGTTGTGGAGCTGGCACCTGGTCCAAAATGACCCGGCGCTAGGCAGGCAATGAAGTCATCCAGGACAGATCAAAAACCATTGGCCATTCCGTTCGGGCGCGCCAGGAATTCAGTCGTGCGAGTTGGACTGGCGCTAGCCTTGTTTTGCGCTGCCAATCAATGCTTGCCAGGTACCGATTCAGGCGATGATGACATGGAAGCATTGGGGGCATTGCTGCTGTCGAATGGATTAAATGCGACTGCCCCGACTGTGACATGTCCGGCCGGGACAAGCCTGCCTGCAGGCCTTACGCTGGCGGATACCGTCACCAGCGCTCCGGCGCATACCGGTAGCGGCTATAAAGACAAAACCAAAGCGGTAAATGGTATTTGCGGCGGTGGTAGTGCGACCGGCGGTACAGATGTGTTTTCTCTGGATGCGACCGGCAGCGGGGCCAGTCTGGTCCTCGAATGGGCAGGCCAAAAAGTTACGAATGGCAGCGGCATCGATTTTGTGGTATTTGAAAATCCCTTTAGTATTAGCAGCAGTAGCAGCCGATTTATGGATCCAGCGGTAGTGGAAGTCAGCCGTGATAATGTGACCTATTGCGGCTTTGGACCGGATTATACCAACGCCCCGGAAACGAGTTATAGTACGAATCCGGTTCACTGGAGCAAGTTCGCCGGACTGACCCCGGTGTTACTCAACCAGGTCACCAATCCTCTTACCGCCGCAGACAGCTTTGATCCGAACAAGGCCGGCGGCGACGGCTTTGACTTGTCGAATCTTGTGGATACCAATCAATTTGGCAACGGCTGCAGCACAGTGGAGCGCAACGCAATTCAGACCAACGGCTTTGTCTACATCCGGATTCGATCAGCGAGCGCACTTGTGAATCCGGATACAGGCAGTGCCTTTGTGCATGATGCGATTTCGGACGGGGCCGACATTGACGGTGTAATTTCCAGATACATGGCAACTCGTTAGATCACAGTGAAGCCTTTTCGATTGCCATTCAGACTTTGACTTATAGTATGACCTTCAGAGAGATGAAAATGATGAAAAAAAAACCCGGGACTCGCTACGCAGTACTGATCGGGCTTTGCGGTCTACTGGTTCTTCTCGCTTGTAAGCCCCAACGTACAAGCGAGGCGGGAACGATTCAGATGAAAATAGAGGCTCCCACGCAGGGGCTGGCTATGAGTGTTAGCACTCCAATTGCTGCCGGCGCCACTGTGCTGGCTGCGATGCAGGCAATGCAGCAAAACGACCAAATCAGGTTTGTCAGTCAAGATACAGCCAATGGCGTAATCGTGACCAGCCTGGCGGGTCTGGCGAATACTGCCCAGGGTCCCGCCTGGCAATACGCCCTGAACGGTCAACTGGCCAGTTTGGGTGTGGCGGATCAGGTGCTGAGCGCTGGTGATCAGATTCGCTGGTGCTACCTCAGTTACGCAGATCGCAGCCAATGCGGAACTGTTATCGACGAATAAAGGCAATGTAATATATTAATAAAATTAACAGGAAGGAAAAATGAATACGTTAAAAAAATTAATTCCGCAAAACAGGGGACTCACTGTATCATATGCACTGGCTCTGGCTCTGATAGTCACTGTGGTGGTCGGCGGCCGGGTAATGGCCGATAGCAGCAATTTTACGCCAGTGCTGGCTGTGGCCTTGTTGGCCGGATATGCCCTGCGTCCGGGCTACTTCGCGGCAGCGGCTCTCGTCGGCGCTATGGTGTTGTCCGATTTGATACTGGGCTTCGATAGCCTGGCAATGCGTGCTACTGTTTATGGTACCCTGTTGCTTTGTCTGGCTGCGGCCCGCTGGCTGCCCTCCGTCTCCGGTGAGATTCAGATCGGCCGGGATTCGCGCCTGGCCGGTGCGGTCCTGGGCGCATCTGCAGGCTCTGCAATCCTGTTTTATGTTACAACCAATGCGATGGTCTGGCTGGAGGGTAGTATGTACGCCCTCACTTTTGAAGGGCTGATGCAGTGCTACATCAATGCGATTCCGTTCTTTCGCAGTAGCCTGGCTTCAGCTGTGCTTTATAGCGCCATTGGTTTTGCCGCTTATCGAGTCTGGTCTGCTTTTCAGGCCGTTCCGGATGCCGTCGCTCAACGAGTTTGAGTTTTTGCCAATCAGCTGATTGTGGTACAGGCCGTCGTCGCTCCAGCTACTGGTCTGATGCAGCCTGTACCACCTCATTGCGGCCAGCCAGTCCTTGTTTTGAACCAGTGCGGGCTTTGATTTGCTGTGACCATGAATGCGGGTAAATCAAAGTCTGTCGTCAGGCGGTCATAAACGATTGTAATCGGGACCGTCTTTTGCGGGGCTTCGGGGCTGGCCAATCACTATAGTCGATTGAATCTCCTCATTAATGCGCCTTAAAACAGTGCAATGATTCGTGCTAGGCTCTGAGGTCCGGGACCACTGTGATGAATTTAATTTCATAGCGGCCACGAATGCCCGTTTTGATATTTTGCCAGCCGCTCTGATTGCGTGTATACTCTTTGCCCGTTTGTAAATCCTTGATCAGCAGCAAAGCTGGTTGAGGCCGGCGGCCGACGAGTGTTGCATCGGGCCGGTATTCACGACCATTGTACAGCACACTGATGTCCAGTTTGTATGGCACATCTTTGATATCGCGCAGCATCAAGGCGGCTTCCGTCCCGCCCGCCCGACCCTGGGTGATTCGATTGTCAGACAAACGCTGCGCGCTGACTTTCAAGGTTGCTCCCGGCAGAGAGTCAGCACTCAACTGGAACGCGAAGCTGGTAAGCACCGTGCCCGGTTTTTTAAAATAGACTTCGTAGTGGGGATAAAAATCAAAAATGCCGGCTGCCTCACCCCCCCGGATTGATTGGCCTACAGTATTGAAGCGCAGGTTTTCATGGGCCGCTTGCCAGATCACATCCGGTTTGCGCTGTGCCTGGGCAACGTTTGCCGGGCTGCCTTTCAAGACTATTTTGTACAATGGATTGCCTGGATCCAGGCTGTTTAACGGAAATCGGGCACCATTGATTTCTACGTAAAGCTGCAGTTCATAACGGCTGTCAGGCACATCATCCAATTCCAGGTAGTAGCGCTCTTGTTGCTGGAAATTGTTGGATCCTGGTTCGCCCGGCTTTAATCTGCGGGTCAATACATTTTGCCAGCGGTCATTTATCAATTTGGCCTTGAAAGCTTTTTTCGAGCCTTTGCGCCTTGCTTGCACAGACAGTTTTACATTTTTTATATCCAGCTTGTGCGAGCCGTCATGGTCCATCAGCCTGAAGCTGATTCGGCCGGGTATGGTCAGCTCTTTGGCAGAATAATCGCCATTCACCACACCGTACCGGGCCTTTTGATCGAAGCGGACCGGCTGCCCGGGGAGTAACTCACACTCAGACAAAGAGCAGGGCCAATCGGTTCGCTGGCTGCCCCATTCACGCCGGGCCAGACTGATCTTGACCGGGTTTTTCGACGAATTCGTATCAACATTGCGCAAAAAGACCTGATAGCGGTAGTCTTTGGTGTCATTGTAATAATTGTTGGTCGTTACCTTCCTGGAAATGCTGTCTATCCTGTCGCGCCCGCCATATTGATAGTGCACCAACACATCGTATTGGTCCTTGAAGCGCATCATGGTGTTCACGCTCCGGGGGCTGAGTTTTAAATTGTATTGTAACAGGCGCCAACTGGCTGGTATGGCGTAGCTGCTGCGGCCGTTTTGCATCGGACTGACAACACTTTGCTCGATTGAAAAGTCAGGTTTTATGTTGATATGAATCGCTGCTTTTTGGGCGCTATGATCCTGATTGGCAGGCATTTCGAAACCCTGCAGACCCCGGTAGACAGCCATCGTGTAATGATCGCAACCGATATAGGACAGGGTGGGCGGAATTTGACCCGTTGGGCAGGCTGGATTGGGCAGTGATGGCACTCGCAGGCGGAACTCAAACTGCGGCTTGTCCTGGGCACTGCGCTTGAAAAAATCGATATAGGCCTCCAGCAGCTTTTGATCGCCGCCGCTGCCGTGATAGCAGCCAAAGCCGCCCCAATTCTGGATGCTGCTTTTCGTAGAAAAAAAAGGAGTGGGCGGGCAAATTCTGGAATCAGCCGGCTTGTAATCCGCGCTCACAAGCGCATACAGAATGGGAATCTGCAGCGGCCCCCAGCCGCCCGCAATATGCACTTCATGGCGCATTTCGCCCGCAGTACGTTGCAGGTCAATTACCTGGGCGGTTAAAGCCGCCGTCAGCCAGATTATCGCCGACAGGAGCAGTGATATGGTAATCAATCGTTTCTTGCGCATACCCATAGCCTGTTAGACTCCGATCTGGCACGTTTGGCAATACTTTTATTGCTAACATCAATCTCTTTTAACGGGTATAGTACTTGGTTCTGCCCCAGGGCGAGGCGGGTAAAAAAATTTCTAATGTGTGCAGAAAAATTTTTATTCCATCATCAGAGATGTTCTGCTCGTCGTTGGGCTAGACCTTGCATCAGTTTCCGGCAGCGGCCTTTCCTTCAGCCAGGTCACGGGCGCGAAAACAAAGCTCATCCAGCTGCCGTTCCATCTCACTTGCCTGTCGGGCCAGTGACTCTTCCGAAGTATCAGCTGAGGGAGTAATTGCCTTGCCATATACAAGAGCAATCCGGGCGAAAGGCAGGGGCAGTATAAAGTCATCCCAATTGGGTCCTGTGATCCGCCAGTTACAACCTACGCCAACCGGTATGACCACACTGTCAGACTTGCGGGCCATGTAAATCACACCGGGTTTGGCTTCATAGTTGGGTCCGCTGGGACCGTCCGGCGCCACCAAAGCAGGACGACCGCTGCGGATGGCCTTGATAAAATTCATGATGCCCTGGGATTGTTTCCCAAGGGAAGCGTCCAGTACCTCATAGCCCAGATTGTTCAGGGTCTTCAGGCCGACTTCGCGGGAAATATTTTGAATGCTGCGGCGGTAGTTTTTTGTGCGCGGATGATCAGAATATATCAATAGATTATGGGTGTGCAGACCGAAGGCCGCCGCATCCACAAAGGTATGCCAGACAGCTAGAATAAAATTCGAGGACTGGCCGCGTGTCAGCCGGATTTCATCATCGCCCTCAACGACGATTTCCAGCGTTGCATGATAGAGTGCCAATACCAGGCTGGCCAGCATGGCCAACAGACTGGTACCCGTCTGGAAGAGCAGGCGACGGACAGGGTTCGTAGGCTGCGCCATACTTAATAAAAAAAACTGACCACCGCTCCGGTCATCATAGTGGCCAGCATTCCGGCCAGAATTGATTTGAAGCCGAGGCCGGCTATCTCGCTGCGGCGTTCGGGGGACATGCCGCCCAGGCCGCCGATCATAATGCCCAGGCTGCCTAGATTCGCAAATCCGCACAGGGCATAGCTTAAAATGATCCGGGTGCGTTCCGAGAGAATAATGTGCCCGGCGGGCAGAGTAGTGCCGGCTTGCAGGGCCTGATTGGTTTCGCTGACGTACGCGGCCATGGCATCGTAAGCCAAAAATTCATTGAGCACAACCTTGATCCCGAGCAGTTCACCGGCTTTGGACATCTCGGCTGCCGGAATGCCCATTAACCAGGCCAGGTATTGAAAAAACCAGCCCAGGATTCCCTGGAGGGTCCACGTACCTGGTTCTGGATTGTCGTAGATCATTGCGGCCAGACCGCCCAGCATCATATTGACCAGCTCTACTAGCGCGACCAGTACGATAATCATGGCGATAATATTCAACCAGAGTTTGAGGCCTTCCATTGTGCCTTCGGCGATGGCGTCCATGGAATTACCCGCCGGATGGGGATCGGAGAGTTCACCGGCAGTAACCGGCATGCTCTTGTCCTGGGGTACCATCAAGCGGGCCATAACAATCGCGGCCGGAGCGCTGATGATAGATGCCACCAATAGGTGGCCAAGGGCAGCATCACCCAGAACGGGCGTCAGAATCCAGGCATACAGAACCATCATCGTGCCGGCGATTGTTGCCATTCCGGTTGTCATGATAATAAAGAGTTCACTACGATTCAGTTTGCTGATGTAGGGCCGGATAAAGAGCGGCGCTTCGACCATGCCCACAAAGATATTTGCGGCGCTGCCCAGGGCTGCCGCGCCGCCGATACCCAGGGTTTTTGAAAAAAGACGCGAGATCCATTTGATGATGACCGGCAGTATTTTCCAATAAAAAAGGAGTGATGTCAGTGCGCTCATGACCAGCACCAGCGGTAGTGCCTGAAAAGCGAGGGAGAATAGCCTGGCCGGGTTCTTGACTTCAAAGGGCGCCTCGCCGCCGCCGATGTACCCGAAAATAAAACCGGTGCCGGCTTTGGTCGCGGAGTCAAGGGATGTGACAATGATATTCAGCGAAGTAAAGGCCTGGCGTACCTGATCCACTTTCAGTAACACCAGAGCGAGCAGGAATTGCAGGATGACACCGACCAGCAATACGCGCCAGTCTATGCGGCGCCGGTTTTCACTGACGGCCCAGGCGATCAGACAAAATACAATGATTCCGAGCAAAGCTTGCATAACGAGGCGCCACAATGCTCCATTCAATGCTCTGTGTCAAGTCTTGCCGGATTCCGGACGGTTGCGCTGCACTTCACGAATCATCAATTTGGTGATCGGCTGCAGGTGGGCTACTTTTTGCATGGTTTCGGGTTGCAGACTTTCGGAACGATAGGCGTGGCAGCTGTCAATTACCCGCCGGTCACTGGCCCACCAGTGGCGCATCATTTCAACCCTGTCTGGCAGCGGGGTATCACCGACATGCATGCGATACTCATCCATCTCGGCGGGGACTTCACGGTTTTTCAGCAAAAAGGCCAGGGCCGATGTGAAGGCGCGGGAGGCGACCTCGAACATTTCATTGAGATGCAGGCAGTTGCGGCGCTGGAAAGATTCCAGTTTTTTACGCAGTTTGGTTTCCGTCATGTCTGTGCCGATGACATCACGATAGCGATCAAAGGCACCCATACAGGCCGGAAATGGAGCTCGTTCATATTCAACTCCAATATCATCGATTTGCATAGTGGCCAGCGATACGCCCAGATATAGCAGCAGTTCATGGTGCGGGTCACGCATGGCGGTGCGGATGATGCAACGCGCCGGCTTTTGTTCCAAAAGCCAGAAAACTTTACTTTCGTAACGCAGGTTGAAGGCCTGTTCCCGGTGCGCAATGGCAGCTTTCATTTCAGTTAGACCCATGCATCGATCCCGCTCGGGCCTGGATGGATGTCAAGCGGGAATTCACAAATGGACCGGTCTGGCGTCCTTCTCATCTGGTCCGGTGCTGATTTCTCGTTTGCCGCCTGCACAGCGCTCAAAACCCGCTTTGATGAGACGCGCTGCCCGGTTTTTGTTAACACAACCGGCTTGTCCATATGGATGAAGCAATCAACCAGTCCGGGGCTAATTCGTGCTTTCAGTCTACTGCCAGCTTCTGAATCTGTCGCAAAGCAGAATAGTATACATCTCCGGACTTCCCAGCGGTTGGCCGCCTTGCAAAGTGTAACAGAAGACAGGATCACGATGATCAGGACAGCAAATTACTTTCAGGACAACTACCGCGCGTGTTGCGCTGCGTTCCGCCATGCTGGTAGTCGCTTGCAAGGCACTCAAATTCTGCAGAACCGCCAATTGCTACACGGCATGTTGAGGCTGCCACATTCGGCAGCAGCTGATCCCGGCATTGACTGGTTGTACATCGGTCCGGCCGGCAAAACGGAGCGATTGCTTCTGCTAACGTCCGGACTGCATGGCATTGAGGGCTATGCCGGCAGCGCGCTGCAGCAGCTGTTTCTGAATCAGTTACTAGCTGTCGAACTCGGAGCATCAGCCGCCCGGGATACGGCTTTTCTTTTCATTCATGCACTCAATCCGTACGGCTTTCAACATAACCGCCGCACTACTGTGGAAAATATCGATCTGAATCGCAACTTTGATACCAGCGCCGATCTTTACCAAACAACGAATCCAGGCTATGATCAATTGAATTGCATCCTGAATCCTGAGAGGCTGATTTCCGAGGCTGATTTGGACCGGGAGAGTTTTCTGGGTGTTTTGAACGGCTTGTCCCAAAGCCACAGCGAACGGGAACTCACCGAGGCAATCGCCCGGGGACAGTACAATTATGAACGCGGCATCTACTATGGCGGCTGCATGCCAGCCGGGCAACGGGGTGTCATCGATTCTTTGTTACAGAATCATCTGCCACATTTCCGAGCCGTCTATGCCATCGATGTGCACACCGGTTACGGCGAGCGTGGCAGACTGCATTACTTTCCTGACGCTCAGTCACCGGAACATAAGGCGGCTATACAACGCTTGTTCAGGGGCTACAAAATCGACTGGGGCGATTCGGAAGGCTTTTACAGTGTGACTGGCGAATTCGTAAATTATATTGGAAAACTGTGTCGTGCAGATCAGCTTTACATTCCCATGATTTTTGAATTTGGGACTCTTGATTCCCATACTCCTTTTGGCGGCGCTATTTCAGTTCACAATATGATCCTTGAAAATCAGCTCTTTCACTATGGCAGCCAGACTGATTCTATCGCCGCAGTTGTGCGGCAGCGATTTCTGGAAATGTTCTATCCTTCGGACGAGGCGTGGCGTCGCGCGGCGCTAGATCAGGGCGCGGCAGCCCTGCGTCGAACCCTGCAGCGCTTCCATCAGGAATAGCAGTTATAGTGGTGCCTGGTTATATGTCTTGCCATGCCAAAGTGCGGCAAGCGGAATCGGTGATTTCAGTAAATGATTGCCAGTTTCTATTCAAATCCGACTGGTACTCTTTTAGTCAGACCCGGCCCCTGTTATCGCGGGCGCCCCGCTGCCCTCGCAGCGTCGGGTGCTCCGGCGGTCAATGAGCGGCGTCGAAGGATCGCCCCCTGGCGCCGCTGCTGTTGCAGCATTTGGCCAGGGAATGTGGCCGCGCTTACAATGTGGGCACAATACTCCCCCGATTATATCATACCACAGGGGTGTGACAAGGATTGCAATTTTTCGAAAATTTGCAGCGCTAAAATAAATCTTGACAAATAGTCGTCATATGATAAGCATCGCAGAGGCACCCCCGGACGACCGCGTTGCAGGTCCGGTCCTCGCCCGACTATTTGGTACCCGGCCACC